>DASYJB010000121.1:0-9945 GCA_035996965.1 Casimicrobiaceae bacterium
AGGAAATGAGCGTGGTTGGCGAGCTCCTGGGCCGCTATCCAATGGCGGTACGAAGGGCCCGCGGCGAGCACGAGCAGCCCGAAGATGGCAACGGCAATCAGCAATTCGACCAGCGAAAAGCCTTGGCCGGTGCAGAGGTCCGGTCCGCCACCAGCATCGTCTCGACCCGCCATCGCGTGTCCCTTTCCGATCACCGGGTGGGCGGATGCCCACCGCCGCTGATGCGAAAAAGCCTAGGCCGGACCGGGCGCGAGCGCCTGCGGCGGATTGCCTAAGCCTTTGGTCGAGTGGACATAAGAACGAGTAGCCGTCGTTCGCGCCGAGGCGCGCGATGGCGCTGGCGCGCGTGCCGCCGCCAAGCGATAATCAAACGCTTCACGGGCGGCCATGTAGCGCCGCTCATCGGAGTGCCCGATTAACGCCCCCGAACGCCTCTCCCGGTCCCGGCAATCGAAGCCGTCTTTTGTCTGGGACGATCCTTTGCTGCTCGCCGAGCAGCTTTCGGAGGACGAGCGCATGGTGCGCGACGCGGCGCACGCCTACGCGCAGGACAAGCTCGCGCCGCGCGTCACCGACGCTTTTCGCCACGAGCGCAGCGACCCGGGGATTTTTCGCGAAATGGGCGAGCTCGGCCTGCTGGGTGCGACCTTGCCCGCGGAGTTCGGCGGCGCCGCGCTGAACTATGTCTGTTATGGCCTGATCGCCCGCGAGATCGAGCGGGTCGATTCCGGCTACCGATCGATGATGAGCGTGCAGAGCTCGCTGGTGATGTATCCGATCCACGCCTACGGCACCGATGCGCAGCGCAGGAAATATCTGCCGATGCTCGCGAGCGGCGAGGCGATAGGCTGCTTCGGCCTGACCGAACCGAACCACGGCTCGGACCCCGGCTCGATGGTGACGCGCGCAAAATCCGCGCCCGGCGGCTACAAGCTATCCGGCGCCAAGACCTGGATTTCCAATTCCCCGATCGCCGATGTGTTCATCGTCTGGGCCAAGACCGACGACGGCATCATTCGCGGCTTCATCCTCGACAAGGGGCTGCCGGGACTCACGGCGCCGAAGATCGAAGGCAAGTTCAGCCTGCGCACCGCGGTCACCGGCGAGATCGTCATGGACGAGGTCTTCGTTCCCGAAGCGCAACGGCTGCCCGGCGTCGAAGGCCTGGCCGGGCCGTTCGGATGCCTGAACAACGCGCGCTACGGCATCGCCTGGGGCGCGCTGGGTGCGGCCGAATTCTGCTGGCATGCGGCGCGCCAATATACGATGGACCGTTCGCAGTTCGGCCGGCCGCTGGCCGCGAACCAGCTGATCCAGAAAAAGCTCGCCGACATGCAGACCGAGATCACGCTCGGCCTGCAGGGCTGCCTGCGGCTCGGGCGCCTGAAGGACGACGGCAAGGCGGCGCCGGAGATCACTTCGATCATGAAGCGCAACTCCTGCGGCAAGGCGCTGGACATCGCGCGCATGGCGCGCGACATGCACGGCGGCAATGGCATCGTCGACGAGTTTCACGTGATCCGCCACCTGCTGAACCTCGAGACCGTCAATACCTACGAGGGCACGCACGATGTGCATGCACTGATCCTCGGCCGCGCGCAGACCGGCATCTCGGCTTTCAGTTAAGCGGCGGCGATGAAGCTGTACAGCTATTTCCGCTCGTCGGCGGCGTACCGGGCGCGGATCGCGCTTCATCTGAAGGGATTGGCGTTCGACTACGCGCCCATCCACTTGCGCAAAGGCGAGCAGAACGCGGAAGCGTATCGGGCGCTGAACCGGCAGGAGCTCGTGCCCACGCTGATCGACGGCGACACGGCCGTGACCCAGTCGCTTGCGATCATCGAATACCTGGACGAGACTCACCCGGAGCCGCCGCTGCTGCCCTCGACGCCGGCCGGACGCGCGCGGGTGCGCGCGATCGCGCTGGCGATCTGCTGCGACATCCATCCGTTGAACAATCTGCGTGTGCTGCGCTATCTGGTGCGCACGCTCAATATCGGCGAGGAGGCCAAGGATGCCTGGTACCGGCACTGGATCGATACCGGCCTTGCCGCGCTCGAAGGGCAGCTCGCAACGGAAGCCTCGACGGGAACGTTCTGTCACGGCGATGCGCCGACGATGGCCGACGTCTGCCTGGTGCCGCAGCTCGCCAATGCACGGCGCGCCGACATTCCGCTCGACAGCTATCCGACGCTGTTGCGCATCGATGCAAGTTGCCGGGCGCTGGATGCCTTCGCCCGCGCCGCCCCCGAGCGCCAGCCGGACGCAGATTGAGCGCGTGCGACGTGCAACAGTCATCGATTCCCATCCGCAGGTAAGCCGACGATGAAATACGCGATTCCCGCCTGGGACATCCCTTCGGTGCCGGTCGCCGGCAGCGATCTTGCCTTTCCGGTCCGCCATATCTATTGCGTCGGTCGCAACTATGCCGAGCACGCCAAGGAGATGGGCGGAGACGCGGCGAAGGAGCCGCCGTTCTTTTTCACCAAGCCGGCCGACGCGATCGTCCCGGTGGCGCCGCCCGCGATCGCCGACGTGCAGTACCCGCGGGCGACCAAGAACTACCATCATGAAATCGAGCTGGTCGTCGCGATCGGCGGACGGGGCGCCGGCATCGCGCCGGAGCGCGCCGAGGAGTTGATCTACGGCTACGCGGTCGGGCTCGACATGACGCGGCGCGATCTGCAGAACGCGATGCGGGAAATCAAGCGTCCGTGGGACATCGGCAAGTCGTTCGCGCAGGCGGCGCCGATCGGTCCGATTCACCGCGTCGCCGAAGTCGGCCATCCGAAGCGCGGCCGCATCGCCCTCGAGGTCAACGGCGCGGTCCGGCAGCAGGGCGATCTGTCGGACATGATCTGGGACGTGCCGCACATGCTGCATTTCCTGTCGCAGTACTACGAATTGCTGCCCGGCGACCTGGTCTTCACCGGCACGCCCGCCGGCGTTGCCGCGGTCGTGGCCGGCGACCTCTTGGTCGGCAGGATCGAAAGCCTGGGCGAGTTGCGCATACGCATCGTGTGATCATGCTGTCAGCCGACTTCGTCGAGCGCGAATACAACTTGCGCCAAGCCTTTCCCGACCATCCGCAATGGTTTGCGCGATGGTCTGCGGAAAGCGCCGCCGCCCGATCGCGCCTCGATTCGCGACTGGGCATTCGCTATGGCAGCGGACCGAAGCAGACGCTCGACCTGTTTCCGGCCGAATCGCCTCGCGGCGCGCTGCTGTTCATCCACGGTGGATACTGGCGCGCGCTCGACAAGGACGACCATTCGTTCGTCGCGCCGGCGTTCGTCGACGAGGGCGTCGGCGTCGTCGTCATCAACTACGACCTTTGTCCCAACGTCAGCATCGCGCATATCGTCGAGGAATGCCGGCAGGCAGTCGCGTGGCTGTGGCGCGAAGGCCAGAGCCAGGGCGTGCCGGTCGAGCGGCTGTTCATCGCCGGCCACTCCGCCGGCGGCCATCTGGTCGCGATGCTCTACACGACCGACTGGCGTCGCTACGGCGTGCCGGTCGACGCGATTCGCGGCGGGCTGTCGATCAGCGGCGTTTTCGATCTCGAGCCGCTGATCCAGGTTTCGTTCAACGCCGACTTGAAGCTCGATAGCGGCAAGGCGCGTGCGCTGAGCCCGATTCATTGCACATCGGAAGTGCGCGCGCCGCTGCTGCTGGCCGTGGGCAGCGGCGAGACCAGCGAATTCAGCCGGCAATCGTGGCTGCTGTGGGAGCGCTGGCCCGAATGCCGTCCGGCGGCCGCGCACAGCCCGTTATTCATCGCCGGTCGACATCATTACAGCGTCATGTCCGAGCTCGGCGATCGAACCAGCGAATTGACCGCCGCCACGCTGGAGATGCTGCTGGCCTGAAGCATTGCATCGAATGAGCTCGATGCTGCCGCCATCCGGTCGCGGCGGCATACCGGCGCAGTATAATGAGCGTTCCCGTCACGACCTTGGCCGCCATCGTGAAGCCCACCCGCTTGCACGCAATCGACCCGTCCGCCGCGCCTTCGCCGGCGCTGTCGGGCGCGATCAGTCCGATCCCCGAAATCATCGCCGAGATACGCGCCGGACGCATGGTCATCCTGGTCGACGAGGAGGACCGCGAAAACGAAGGCGACCTGGTCGTCGCGGCTGACGTGGTGACGGCCGACATCGTCAATTTCATGGCCCGGTTCGGCCGCGGGCTGGTGTGCATGGCCATCACCGAGGAGCGCGCGCGGCAGCTCGATCTCGCGCCGATGACGCCGGTGAACCGCTCGGTGCACGGCACCAACTTCACCGTCTCGATCGAGGCCGCCAGCGGCGTGACCAGCGGGATTTCGGCCGCCGACCGCGCGCATACGATCCGCGTCGCCTGCGCGCCTGACGCACGTCCGACCGACATCGTGCAGCCCGGTCACGTGTTTCCGCTGGTAGCTCATCGCGGCGGCGTGCTCGCCCGCGCCGGTCACACCGAAGCCTGCTGCGATCTGGCCGCGCTCGCCGGCTTTTCGCCGGCCGCGGTGCTGTGCGAAATCATGAAGGACGACGGCACGATGGCGAGGCTGCCGGACCTGATCGAGTTCGCGCGGCTGCACGGGCTCAAGATCGGCGCGATCACCGACCTGATTCACTATCGGAGCCAGACCGAACGCCTGATCGAGCGCGTCGGCGAGCGGCCGATCCACACCGCCGCGGGCGACTTTCGGCTGGTGACGTTTCGCGACAAGCTCGCCGATGCGACGCACCTCGCGCTGGTTCGCGGTGACATCGCGCCGGAGCAGGAAACCGTCGTGCGCGTGCACGAGCCCTTGTCGATCGTCGATCTGCTCGACTACGGCAGCCGCGTGCATTCGTGGACGATACCGGCGGCGCTTTCGAGGATCGCCAGCGCTGAGCGCGGCGTGCTGGTGCTGCTGCATCGCCCCGAATCGGCCCTGGAGTTGCGCGACAGGGCTCTCGCCGACCAGCCGCGCGTCGAGAGCAAGATGGACCTGCGCAATTACGGCATCGGGGCGCAGATCCTGCGCGACCTGAAGGTCGGAAAAATGCGTCTGCTGGCACGCCCGCGCAAGATGCCCAGCATGGCCGGATTCCATCTGGCCGTCACCGGCTACGAGGAGTTTCCTCCTCGCGCCGCGTCATCCTGAGCACGACGCGCGAACGCGTCGCCGCGCGCGTCCGGCCAGGCCACGACTTCGATGCCGATTCGTAAAATCGTTCCCAGCAGCCGCGCCGGACATCTGCGCGTCGGCATCGTGCTGTCGCGCTTCAATCCCGCGATCGGCGATGCGCTGCTGGCCGGCGCCGAGCGCGCGCTGTCCGAGGCGGGCGTGGCCGACTCGGCGATTACCATCGCGACCGTTCCCGGCGCGCTGGAAGCGCCGCTGGCGCTGCAACGGATGGCGCAGACCGGCGATTACGACGCGCTGGTCGCGCTCGGCGCCGTCATCCGGGGCGACACCTATCATTTCGAGATCGTCGCCAATGAATCGGCGGCGGGGGTCGCGAGCGTGCAGCTCGAGTTCGGCATCCCGATCGGCAACGGCATCCTGACCACCGACACCGATGCACAGGCCTCGGCGCGCGCTGAGGCCAAGGGACGCGACGCGGCGCTGGCCGCGCTGGAGATGGCGAACCTGCTCGACGCGATCGATGAGCAGTAGCCCGCGCCGCCGGGCGCGCGAATTTGCGCTGCAGGGTCTGTACCAGTGGCTGCTGTCGGGCAACGATCCGGCGGCGATCCGCGGCCAGCTCGCCGAAAGCGCCGGATTCGCCCGCTGCGACAACAAGCTGTTCGACCGGCTGTGGCAGGGCGTCACCGCCGAGTACGATGCGCTGCAGAGCGCCTACGCGCCATACCTCGACCGCAAGCCCGGTGAAGTCTCGCCGATCGAAAAGAGCATTCTCACCATCGGCGCATGGGAGCTGCTGCATGCGCCTGATGTGCCGTTCAAGGTAGCGATCAACGAAGCGGTCGAGCTGGCGAAGGCCTACGGCGGCACCGACGGGCACAAATACGTCAACGGCGTGCTCGACAAGCTGGCGGCGACGGCGCGCGCGGCGGAAGCCGGTTGACCGAATTCGAGCTCATCGAGCGATACTTCCGGCGCCCGGCCCGCAACGCCGTGCTCGGCGTGGGCGACGATGCGGCGCTGATCGCGCCATCGCCCGGTTTCGAAATCGCCGCGTCGGTCGACATGCTCGTCGAGGGCCGCCATTTTTTCCCCGGTGCCGAAGCCGAGGCGCTTGGCCACAAGACGCTGGCGGTCAACCTGTCGGATCTGGCGGCGATGGGCGCGACGCCGCGCTGGGCGCTGCTGGCGTGTGCGCTGCCCTCGGTCGATGAAGGCTGGCTGTCGGCGTTCGCGCGCGGGTTCTTTGCGCTGGCCGATGAGCATGGCGTCGATCTCGTCGGCGGCGATACGACGCGCGGTCCACGCGATCTTTGCGTCACGGTGCTCGGTGAAGTGCCGGCTGGGAAAGCGTTGCGTCGCAGCGGAGCGAGCGGCGGCGATTCGATCTGGGTCTCCGGCAAGCTCGGCGATGCGGCGCTGGCGATCGCGCACCAGCTGGGCAGGATCCGGCTCGAAGGCGCCGATCTTGCAGCCTGCGAGAACGCGCTGGCGCGTCCTGCCCCGCGCGTTACCCTGGGCCTGGCGCTGCGCGGCATCGCCAGCGCCGCGATCGATGTGTCCGACGGCCTGGTCGGCGACCTGGGCCACGTACTCGATGCGTCCAGGATCGGCGCCACGATCGACCTCGATACACTGCCGCGCTCGACCGCTCTCGAGCGACAGCTCGGCGGCGCGGATCGCGCGATCGCGCTGCAATGCCTGCTGGCCGGCGGCGACGACTACGAGCTTTGCTTCACGGCGCCGCGAGCGCGCGATGCCCGTATCACCGCGCTCGGCGACAAGCTCGGCCTGCCGCTGACGCGGATCGGCATCGCGACGGCGCAACATGCGGGGCTGGAGGTCCGCGATGCGAGTGGGCGCGTACTCGAGCCGCTGCCGCGCGCGTTCGACCATTTCGCGCCGTGACCCGGCCAATGCGTCGATGAAAAAGACGCCGACCTTGCGCTTTATGCTCGCGCATCCGGCGCACCTGGTGGCGCTCGGCTTCGGGACGGGGCTCTCACCGATCGCTCCGGGCACCGTCGGCACCTTGCTCGCGCTGCCGCTCGACGCACTGCTCCGCGCGACGGTCAACGACGTCGGCTATGCGCTCGCCGTCATCGTCGCATTCGCAGTCGGCGTCTGGGCGGCCGATCGCACCGGGCGCGACCTGGGCGTGTCCGATCACGGTGCGATCGTCTGGGACGAAGTCGTCGCCTTCCTGGGCATTCTCTATTTCGTCGGCGCCGAGCCGGTGCATCAGGCATTCGCGTTTCTGCTCTTCCGGCTGTTCGACATCGTCAAGCCGCCGCCGGCGGGATTGATCGACCGCGAATGGCATCACGGGTTCGGCGTGATGGCCGACGACCTGGTCGCCGCCGGGTACACGCTGCTGGTGCTGGCGCTGTGGCAACGGATATTCGGATGAGCGGCCGTTCCGGTCGGCACGCGGAGGCACGCCGCATCGAGGAAATGGCGCTCAACGCTTCCGGCGCCTTGCAGTCGCTGCTTTACGACGGCTGGCTCCTCGGTCATCGCCCCGGTCCGACCAAGCGTCTGCGTTGCATCAATCCGACGTATCGATCGTCGCTGCCGCTCGAGCGAAAGCTTGCGTACTGCACCGACTTTTATCGGACCGCCGGCTTGCCGGCGATCTTTCGCATGCTGCCGTTCGCGCAGCCCGTCGGCCTCGATGCGTTCCTCTCCGAGCGCGGCTGGGGCGAATTCGAACGCACGCTGGTCCTGCGCGCCGGTCTTGCCGCGGCTATAGCGCTGCCCGCGCCTGCGGTAGAGGTCGAGCTCGTCGCGATGACGGCGTGGGTCGAGGCGACGCGGGCCTTGCTCGGCGTGGCAAGCGATGCGCTGCCGCGGCTGCTCGATCGCGCGGCCAACTATCCGCTGCCGCAGATCGGTGCGCTGGTCCGCCGCGGAGACGAGGTCGTCGCCTGCGGCCTGGCGAAAGTCGAAGAGGATCACGTCGGATTGTTCGCCGTGCACACCGCGCCTTCGTTGCGCGGGCAAGGCCTGGGGCGCGCAGTCGTCGGCGCGCTGCTGGCGGATGCGCAGCGGCGCGGCGCGCGCACCGCCTACTTGCAGGTCACTGCGCAAAATGCTCCCGCGCTCGCGCTGTACCGGCGGTTCGGCTTCGACATCGCCTACGACTACTGGTACCGGGCGCGGCAGGGCGAACAGCATTGAAAACGACATCGCTTCCGCCGAACGACGATGGCATCCATGCGCTGGCCGTGCGTCTGGGCGAGCTGGCGCTCGCCCAGCAGGTGATGCTGGCGACGGCGGAATCGTGCACCGGCGGGCTGGTCGCCGGCGCGATCACCGACATCGCCGGCAGCTCGGGCTGGTTCGAGCGGGGCTTTGTTACCTATTCGAACCGTGCCAAGATTGAAGAGCTGGGTGTCGATCCTGAGACCATCGCGCGCCATGGCGCGGTCAGCGGAGAGACGGTGAGGGCGATGGCGCAGGGCGCCAGGGCGGCGAGTGGCGCGCAATGGACGGTGGCGGTGACGGGGATCGCCGGTCCGGCGGGGGGCAGCCCCGACAAGCCGGTGGGGACCGTCTGGTTCGCCTGGGCCGGTCCGCAGGGCGTCGAGGCCCTGCACCGGCGGTTGGACGGGGACAGGGCGGCCGTGCGCTCCGCCTCGGTGACGATCGCCTTGCAGGGTCTGATCGACCGGCTGGGTTAGGCCTAAAGAGCGCTTGTCGAACGATCGTTCTATGCCATAATGGTCTCATCCTTCGTCCGCATAGGCGGACCGCCACCGAGAGACCGCGATGAGCAATGTAAGCCTGATTAAATCCAATGGAATGAACGCAATGGACGACAACAAGAGCAAGGCGCTTACCGCCGCGCTGGCCCAGATCGAAAAGCAGTTCGGCAAGGGCTCGATCATGAAAATGGGCGAGGCCCAGGTCCAAAACGACCTGTCCGTGGTCTCGACCGGCTCACTGGGCCTCGACATCGCGCTCGGCGTCGGCGGCTTGCCGCGCGGACGGGTTGTCGAGATCTACGGACCCGAGTCGTCGGGCAAGACGACCTTGTGCCTGCAGGTCGTCGCGCAGGTGCAGAAGGCCGGCGGCGTCGCGGCCTATATCGACGCCGAGAACGCGCTCGATCCGGTCTACGCGGGAAAACTCGGTGTCAACGTCGGCGAGATGCTTATTTCGCAGCCCGATACCGGCGAGCAGGGCCTCGAAATCGCCGACATGCTGGTTCGCTCGGGCGGCGTCGACGTCATCGTCATCGACTCGGTCGCGGCGCTGGTGCCCAAGGCGGAGATCGAAGGCGAGATGGGCGACCAGTTACCCGGCCTTCAGGCGCGGCTGATGAGCCAGGCGCTGCGCAAGCTCGCCGGCAACATCAAGCGCGCCAACACGCTGGTGATCTTCATCAACCAGATACGCATGAAAATCGGCGTCATGTTCGGCAACCCGGAGACCACGACCGGCGGCAACGCGCTGAAGTTCTATGCCTCGGTGCGGCTGGACATCCGCCGCATCGGCTCGATCAAGCGCGGCGAGGAAGTCGTCGGCAACGAGACGCGGGTCAAGGTCGTCAAGAACAAGATCGCGCCGGTCAGCTTGCGTAGCGCCTGCGACATCAAGCGCGCTTGAAGGCCCATGTGAGAATCGCCCATCTCGCCTTCGATCTCCGCCTTGGGCACCAGCGCCGCGACCGAGTCGATGACGATGACGTCGACGCCGCCGGAGCGCACCAGCATGTCGGCGATTTCGAGGCCCTGCTCGCCGGTGTCGGGCTGCGAAATAAGCATCTCGCCGACGTTGACACCGAGTTTTCCCGCGTAGACCGGATCGAGCGCGTTCTCGGC
>DASYJB010000122.1:0-34529 GCA_035996965.1 Casimicrobiaceae bacterium
CCGATCCGCAGTGCCTCGCGGCGCGGCGCGCGCCCATGCCAGCGCGCGTTGATGAACGTAAACGGGGTGCGGCAGCGTTCCAGACAGCGGTACTTGAGCGCGCTGAACTGGAACGCGCCGGCGCCGGCCAGCACGACCGCGCCGATCACCCAGCCACGGCCGGCGAGCCAGCCGGCCTGCGCAGCGCCGGCGTGCAGCAGGCTGTCAACCCCATGCGCCAGCAGACCGAAACCCACCCAGGCGATCGCGTAGCCGGCGACGACGCGTCCCATCAACGCGCCGGCGTCGGGCCTCGCGGCCACGACACGCCCGAAGATGCCGAGCAGCGGCAAGGTTGTCGGCAGCATCATCGCCGTGATCATCAGCAGCCACGCGAGTGCGTAGACCACCGCCGGAACAATCAGCGCGCCTTGCGGGATGCTGCGGCAGAGCGCGCCGAACGGGCCTTCGCCGGCCCAGCCGCCGTGCTCGAGGTAGCGCCCGTACGGGCTCAAGCTCCATGCCGCCAGCGCGAGCCAGGCGACAGCCGACAGCGCGGCCACCAGGCCGACGCGCAGCGTCTGCGGGTCGAGAGCGCGTGCCGCAGTCGCCGCGGCCGTTGCCTGCCGGTCGGACACGGCGAGCTGGCGCTGTTCCCTCGTCCTCAGCCGGTTTCAGGCATTGAACACGAAGGTGCTTTGCAGCGCGTTGTGGCCGCTCAGGCTGAGGTTGATGCCCAGCTTGTCGACCTTGGAGGTATAGCGCGGGCTTTTTCCGACGAACACCGGTGCACCGGGAACCGTCGAGAAGACCGTGTCCTGAAGCGTCGTCGTGGCACCACTGGCGCTCTTGTATGGCTCGAGCTCGGCATAGCCCGCGTTGCCGACCTTGACTACGCCCTTGCCGCCCTGGACGTCCCACTGGATCGGCACTTTTTCGACCGACACCACTTCGCCGATCAGCTTGGCGAGGTCCGCGACCGGACCGCCGAGCTTGCCGGTAAAGACGCCGAGGATCGCTTCTTCCTGCTTGGCGCTTACCTTGTCGTCGAGGTACACCGCGGCGCGCCAGTTGCCCGCCAGGATGTTGCCGGGAATATGCGCGATCAGCGCAATCGTATGGCCGGCGACGTCGACGCCGTTGATCGTGCCCTTGTCGAAATGCCAGGAAACGATGGTGTCGCAGGTGCCGAAGTCGGGATCCTCGCCGATCCAGCACGGGCACAGCACACGACAATTGCAGACCTCGAGCAGTCTTCCTTCCAGATGATAGGCCATGGATTTCCCCTCGCTTGTATTCGCCCGGAACGCGGCCGCGATTTTCCGCGCCGCAGCCCGTTGATGCTACGCCGAGGCCGACGCCGATTCCAGCCGAATATTCGACAAGGGCGTGCTCAGCGCCGTCCGCCGGCCAGCCGCACCGACGCCGGATGGAGGCGCAGCCGCACCATCGCCCAGACGCCGACCGCCGGACCGATCGCCAGCGGCACGAAGGCGTGGCGCCAACCGACGGCGTCGACAAAATACGGAAGCAGATGGATCGTCACCAGGGTCAGGGTGAACCCGAGCGCCGTTTGCAAGGTGAGCATCGTGCCGACTCGCGCCGGATCGGCGAGCTCCGCGATCGAGGCTGAGAACTGCGCCGAGTCGGCGACGATACTGATGCCCCAGATGAGGCAAACGGCGACCAGCAGCCACGGAGCGCCCCCATAGAGGAGTCCGACGCCTGCGGCGCAGCTGCCGCTGACGGCCATCGCAATGATGGTCACCGTCGTGCGGCCGACCCGGTCGGCGACGAGTCCCGCGGCGACGCAGCCCAATGCACCCGCGCCGATGGTCGCGAACGCCGCCAGCCTGGCGTCGACTTGCGCCGACGCCGGCGGCAGCGAGAGGGCGAAGCTCGCATTCAGGAATACGCCGATCCACGCCCACATCGCATAGAGCTCCCACATGTGGCCGAGATAGCCGAGGTTGGCGAGCCGCAGCGGGACGTCGCGCCACGCCAGCAGCATCGCGCCCGGTTCGAAGCGCGGCGCCGGCTTTCGGTTCGGGCCGAGGCCGGCGAGCGCGATGCCGAGCGCCGCCGTCAGCGCGCTCGCCGAGGACAGCACCACGGTCGGACGCCAGTCGACGCCGCCGAAGGCATTGAACAGGTGCGGCGATGCCGAGCCCAAGGTCAGCGCGCCGACGAGGATGCCGACCATCAGTCCCATGTCGTCGCGCGCCCAGGTCGTCGCGAGCTTCATGCCGACCGGATAGACGCCGGCCATGCCGATGCCGGTGATCACGCGCAGCAGCGGCGCGGCGATCGACGCCGGATCAACCACCAGCAGGCCGGCGTTGGCGAGCGCGGCGATCGTCGCGGACGCGGCGAACAGCCGGCGCGGATCGACGCGATCCGGAAGGCCGAGAAACGCGCTGACCAGGCAACCGATCACAAAGCCCACCTGGACGCCGCTGGTCAGGGCCGCTTGCGCGAAATTGGACAGGTGAAACTCCGCGGCGAGCGCCGGGGCGACGGCGGAAGCGGAAAACCACACCGCCATCGCCGCGACCTGGCAAACGGCGATGATGGCGATCGAGGCGCGCTTGGAGGTCGCGAACGCCATGATGCTAGATCTTGGGAAGCGTCACGCCCTTCTGACCCTGGTATTTGCCGCCGCGATCCTTGTACGAGGTCTCGCAGACCTCGTCGGACTCGAAAAAGATCACCTGCGCAACGCCCTCGTTGGCGTAGATCTTCGCGGGCAGCGGCGTCGTATTCGAGAACTCGAGCGTGACGTAACCCTCCCATTCCGGCTCGAGCGGCGTCACGTTGACGATGATGCCGCAACGCGCGTAGGTCGACTTGCCGAGGCATATCGTCAAAACGTTGCGCGGAATGCGGAAATATTCGACCGTGCGGGCGAGCGCGAACGAGTTGGGCGGAATGATGCAGGACGCACCGTTGAAGTCGACGAACGACTTGTCGTCGAAGTTCTTGGGGTCGACGATCGTCGAATTGAGATTGGTGAACAGCTTGAATTCGTTCGAGCAGCGGATGTCGTAGCCATAGCTCGACGTGCCGTACGACACGATCTTGCGGCCTTCGAACTCGCGCACCTGCCCGGGCTCGAACGGATCGATCATTTTGTGCTCGGCCGCCATGCGGCGAATCCAGCGGTCGGACTTGATCATTACGAGCCTGCAGTCATGCCGGCAATCACGTGTTCTGCACGACGATGTTGGGGAACTTCGCGGAAAAATCCTCGGCCTTCTGCGCGACGAACACCGCGATCTTGCGCGCGATGTCCTTGTAGATCGTCGCGATCGCGCCCTCCGGATCGGCGACGACCGTCGGCCGGCCAGAATCGGCCTGCTCGCGAATATGGATGTCGAGCGGCAGCTGCCCGAGAAAAGGCACGTTGTAGTCGTCGCACATCTTCTTCGCGCCGCCTTCGCCGAAAATCGCCTCGGCATGGCCGCAGTTCGAGCAGATGTGCGTCGACATGTTCTCGACGATGCCGACGATGGGCACGCCGACCTTGTCGAACATCTTGAGGCCCTTGCGCGCGTCGATCAGCGCGATGTCCTGCGGCGTCGTGACGATCACCGCGCCGGTGACCGGCACCTTCTGCGACAAGGTCAGCTGGATGTCGCCGGTACCCGGCGGCAAATCGACGATCAGGTAGTCGAGGTCGCGCCAGTTGGTGTCCTTCAGCAGCTGCTCGAGCGCCTGCGTCACCATCGGCCCGCGCCAGACCATCGGCGTATCGGTGTCGATCAGAAAGCCGATCGACATCGCCTGGACGCCGTGCGCCTCGAGCGGCTCCAGCGTCTTGCCGTCCTTCGATTCCGGCCTGCCGGAAATTCCCAGCATCATCGGCTGCGATGGTCCGTAGATGTCGGCATCGAGCACGCCGACGGCGGCACCTTCGGCAGACAGCGCCAGCGCCAGGTTGACCGCCGTCGTCGACTTGCCGACGCCGCCCTTGCCGCTGGCGACCGCAATGATGTTCTTGACGCCGGGCACCAGCTTGACGCCGCGCTGCACGGCGTGCGAGCCGATGCGATGGCTGATGGTCACGGCGACCTTGCCGACGCCGGGCAGCGCTGCGAGATGGCGCTGGATCAGCCGGCGCAGTGTCTCGTGCTGGCTCTTCGCCGGGTAGCCGAGCACAACGTCGACGGCCACGTTGCCGCCGTCGATCTGCACCTTGCGGATCGCCTTGTCGGTAACAAAATCGCGGCCGGTGTTGGGGTCGATCAGCGCACGCAGACTGGCTTGTACGTCTGCCTCGGAAATGGCCATGGGGTGTCGATCGCGTGAAGCGCTTAAACGTCGAGTTTAGCGAAAAACACCCGCTCTCGGTACTCGGCGCTTCGGCCCATTTGCTAGAATGTACGATTCCCCTGCCGCATCAAAGGTCTTCGCCGCATGCCGCGCCGCACGCTGTTCGTCACGACCGCGCTGCCATACGCCAATGGCCCGTTTCACATCGGGCACATCATGGAATACATCCAGGCCGACATCTGGGTGCGGTTCCAGCGCATGCAGGGCCATGACGTGCATTTCGTTTGTGCCGACGATGCGCACGGTGCACCGATCATGCTCGCCGCCGAAGCGGAGGGGGTTACGCCGCAGCAGATGGTCGCCCGCATCGCGGCGACACGTCCGAAGATTCTCGGCATCGGCGAGTTCGCCGGCAAGGGTTTCCACCTGGGCTTCGATCACTGGCACAGCACCGACTCGCCCGAGAACGT
Source organism: Casimicrobiaceae bacterium (assembly GCA_035996965.1). Classification (GTDB taxonomy): domain Bacteria; phylum Pseudomonadota; class Gammaproteobacteria; order Burkholderiales; family Casimicrobiaceae; genus PALSA-1003. The sequence continues at coordinate 4,722 of DASYJB010000122.1, forward strand.
CGAGCTGTCGCAGGACATCTACCGCCGGCTGAGAGGCCGCGGCCTGGTCTACTCGAAGGCGGTCGAGCAGTTCTTCGATCCGGTGAAGTCGATGTTTCTGCCGGACCGCTACATCAAAGGCGAGTGCCCGGTGTGCGGCGCCAAGGATCAATACGGCGACTCGTGCGAGGTCTGCGGCTCGGTCTATGCACCGACCGATCTGAAAAATCCGTATTCAACCCTGACCGGGGCCACGCCGGTGCTGAAATCCTCGGAGCACTTTTTTTTCCGGCTGTCGGATCCGCAATGCGTGTCTTTTCTCCGTCAATGGACGCAGGGGCCCGGCAGGCTGCAGCCCGAAGTGGCGAACAAGGCGCTCGAGTGGCTGGCTGAAAAACCCGGCGGCGACGGCAAGGGTCTCGCTGACTGGGACATTTCGCGCGACGCGCCGTACTTCGGCATTCCTATCCCCGACGCGCCGGGCAAGTATTTCTACGTCTGGCTCGACGCGCCGGTCGGCTACCTGGCAAGCCTGAAGGCGGATCTGGCGAGCAAGGGCATCGCGCTGGCCGATTTTCTGCGCGGCGAAGGCGTCGAGCAATATCATTTCATCGGCAAGGACATCGTCTATCACCACACGCTGTTCTGGCCGGCGATGCTCGAGTTCGCCGGACCGCCGTACAAGGTTCCGGACAACATTTTCGTCCATGGCTTCATCACCTTCACCGGCGAGAAGATGTCCAAGTCGCGGGGCACCGGCATCAGCCCCGAGCTCTATCTCGACCTGGGATTGAATCCGGAGTGGCTGCGCTACTACATCGCCGCCAAGCTCAACGCCAAAGTCGAGGATCTGGATTTCAATCCCGACGACTTCATTGCGCGGGTCAACAGCGATCTGATCGGCAAATACGTCAACATCGCGAGCCGCGCCGCGCGCTTCATCGCGCAGACCGGGAACAAGCTGGCGGCGACGTCGGGGTTCGATGCGCGGCATGGCGTGGCGTTGCAGGCGATCTCGGACCGGATCGCGGAGCTGTATGCGAACCGCGAATTCGGCAAGGCCCTGCGCGAAGTGATGGATCTTGCCGACCAGACCAACGAATATTTCGACCGCAACAAGCCGTGGGACATCGTGAAGACGCCCTCGCCGGGCGGCGCCGCGAAAGTGCTCGAGATCTGCTCGGAATGCATCGATGACTTCCGCATCCTGACGACCTTGCTCAAGCCGGTGCTGCCGGGTGTGGCCGCGAGCGCCGAGCTGTTCCTGCAGATTCCGTCGCAGGCGTGGAGCGATATCGGCACGGCGCTGCCGGCAGGACACGCGATCGGCGACTACAAGCACCTGTTGAACCGCATCGACCCGAAGCAGGTCGATGCGCTGCTCGAAGGCCCGAAGGCGGTGGCCAGCGCGGCGCCGCCACCGGCCGCCGAGCCGGCCGCCGCCCCGGCCCCGGTCGCGCCGCCTATCAGCATCGACGAGTTTTCCCGGATCGATCTTCGCGTCGCGCGCATCGTCACCGCCGAGCAGGTGGACGGCGCCGACAAGCTGCTGAAACTGACGCTCGACGTCGGCGAAGCGCGCCATCGGACGGTGTTCGCCGGGATCAAGAGCGCGTACAAGCCACAGGACCTGGTCGGCCGCTTGACGCCAATGGTCGCCAATCTCGCCCCTCGCAAGATGAAATTCGGCGTGTCGGAAGGCATGGTGCTCGCGGCATCGGGCGAGGGTCCGGGAATCTTTCTGCTCGCGCCGGATTCGGGCGCCGAGCCCGGCATGCGCGTCAAGTAGGCGCGATGGCCAGAGCCGCCCTGCGCCGGACGCGGAACATCGAGGCGTTCCGGCGGTGACGAGCGCGCTGCCGCTGATCGTCGACGCCATCGTCGCCTGGCTGGCGATCGGCCTGTTGGCGCTGGTCCCGACCGGCGGAGGCTTCATCGGCCGATCGCTTTTTGTCGCCGGCGCGCTGGTCGGCCTCGCGATCGCGGTCATCGCGCTCACCGGGATCGGCGATGTCGCGCAGACGATGGTGCTGCCGCTGGGCCTGCCCGATCTGCCGTTTCACCTGCGCCTCGACGCGCTGTCGGCATTCTTTCTGGTGCTGCTCGGCGGCGCAACGGCAGGCATCTCGGTGTTCTCGGCCGGCTATTTCAACGCCAGCGAGAACGCCTCGCCGCGTCTGTTGTGCCTGCAGTATCACGTGTTCCTCGCGGCAATGGCGCTAGTGCTGGTCGCCGACGATGCTTACCTGTTCATGGTGGCGTGGGAAACGATGGCGCTCGCCTCGTTCTTCCTGGTGACGACCGATCACGTCGTCCCCGAGATCCGCCGTGCCGGCTTCCTTTACCTGCTGATCGCGCACATCGGCGCGGTCGCGATCCTGCTCTGCTTCGGCGTGCTGCAGGGCGGCAGCGGCGATTACACCTTCGGCTCGATGCGCTCGCTCGTCCTGCCTGGCGCGTGGCCGTCGATCGCGTTTCTGCTCGCGCTGGCAGGATTCGGCGCCAAGGCCGGGCTGCTGCCGCTGCACATCTGGCTGCCGGAAGCGCATCCGGCAGCACCCTCGCCGGTATCCGCGCTGCTCTCGGCGGTGATGCTGAAGACCGCGATCTACGGTCTGTTGCGGGTGACGTTCGACCTGCTCAACACGCAGTTGTGGTGGTGGGGTGTCACGGCGCTGGTGCTTGGCTTGCTGACGGCGCTGTTCGGCGTCATCTACGCGACCGTGCAGGTCGACATGAAGCGTCTGCTCGCGTACTCGTCGATCGAGAACATCGGCATCATCGTCGCCGGCATCGGCCTCACGATCCTGTTCAAGGCGAACGGCAAGACGCTGCTGGCGTCGATCGCGCTGGTGGCGACGCTCTACCACGCGCTCAACCACGCGTTCTTCAAGAGCCTCCTGTTCCTCGCCACCGGCTCGGTCCTGCATGCGACCCACGAGCGCAGCCTCGGCAAACTCGGCGGCCTGATTCATCGCATGCCCTGGGTCGCATGGTCGGCGCTGATCGGGGCGCTGGCGATCGCCGGGCTGCCGCCGCTCAACGGCTTTGTTTCCGAATGGCTGCTGTTGCAGGCTTTCCTGTTCACGCCGACCCTGCCGCAATCGTTCATCAACATGCTGGTGCCGCTCGCGGCAGCGGCGCTGGTGCTGGTCGCCGCGCTCGGCGCTTATGTGATGGTCAAGTTCTACGGCGTCGTCTTTCTCGGACGTCCGCGCGAACCCCACCTGGCGTATGCGCAGGACGCCGGACATTTCGAGCGCGTCGCCCTGGCGTGGTTCGCCACCGGCTGCGTCGCGCTTGGATTGTTTCCCGGAACTGTCATCGGGCTCCTCGACAACGTCAACATGACGCTGATCGGCGCGACGGTAGGGCACGCCGGCGACCGATGGTGGCTGCTCGCGCCGATCAGCCCGGACCGCTCGAGCTATAGCCCGCTGATCGTGCTGCTGGTGATCGCCGCCGTTGTCGCGCTCACGATTCAGGTCGTGCATCGCTGGTACCACGGACGCGTCCGCAGCGGCCCGGCGTGGGATTGCGGCTTCCCGATGCAGACGCCGCGCATGCAGGACACGGCGGAAGGCTTCGGCCAGCCGATCCGGCAGGTGTTCGAAGCGTTCTTCCGGGTCGAGCGCGTACTGCCTTCGCCTTTCGACGCGGCGCCCCAGTACCGCGTCACGCTGGGCGACCACCTCTGGCAATGGCTGTACTTGCCCGTCATGCGCGGGGTCGAACTGATGGCGCGCTTCGCGGGCCGGATCCAGCAAGGCAGGATATCGATCTATCTGATCTACAGTTTCGTCACCCTGCTCGCGCTGCTGATGTTCGTCCGATGAGCGCCACCGGTTTCCTGTCGCAACTGCTCCAGCTCGCGATCGCGCTGCTGCTGGCGCCGATCCTGGTCGGATGGGTCAATCAGTGCCGGGCCTGGCTTTCGAACCGGAGCGCGCCACCGCTGCTGCAGCCGTACCGGACGATCAGAAAGCTGTTCAACAAGGACGCGGTCGTCGCGGAGAACGCGTCGTGGCTGTTCCGCATGACGCCTTACATCGTCTTTGCCGCGATGGCGCTGGCGGCGGCGATCGTCCCTTCGCTGGCGACCGACCTCCCGTTCGCACGGGCCGCCGACGCGATCGCGCTGGTAGGCCTGTTCGCATTGGCGCGCGTGTTCTCGGCACTCGCCGCCATGGACATCGGCACCGCGTTCGGCTCGATGGGTGCGCGCCGCGAAATGTTCGTCGGCTTCCTCGCCGAGCCGGCGCTCTTGATGGTGCTGTTCACCGCATCGCTGATCTCCGGCTCGACGTCGCTGCCGACGATCGTCGACACGCTCGCCCATCGCGAATTCGCGATCTATCCGAGCCTCGCCTTCGCCGGCGTGGCGTTCACGATGGTGTCGCTGGCCGAGAACGCGCGCATCCCGATCGACAATCCGGCCACCCATCTCGAGCTGACGATGATCCACGAGGCGATGCTGCTCGAGTACTCGGCGCGCCACCTGGCGCTGCTCGAGTGGGCCTCGGCGCTGAAACTGTTCAACTATTCGTGCATCGGCCTCGCGCTGTTCCTGCCGTTCGGCATCGCCGAAGGCAGCGCCGACTGGCTGGCCATCCTCGGCGCGACGCCGGTGCTGATCGTCAAGCTCGCCGTCGGCGGCTTCGGTCTGGCAATGATCGAGACGCTGTCGGCGAAGCTGCGCATCTTTCGGGCGCCCGAGTTTCTGGGCACGGCTTTCCTGCTCGCGGTGCTCGCGATGCTGGTCAACCTGATGCTCGGCAGCTGAAGCCCTGGAGGCCCGATGCCGATGACGCAGATCCCGCTCTGGGCGCAGCTGATCAACCTGCTTGCCGCGGTGTTGCTGCTGCTGGCGTTCGCGATGCTCGCGCAGCGCCGCGTGCTGACCTTGATCAATCTGTTCGCCGCGCAGGGCTTCGCGCTCGCGTCATCGACGGCGATCGTCGCGTTCGCGACGCACCAGCCGCATCTTTACTGGTCGGTCGGGCTGACGCTGGTGCTCAAGGTGATGCTGCTGCCCTGGCTGCTGCACCGCCTGATTCTCCGGCTCGACGTCAAATGGGACGTCGAAGGCCTGATCAACATTCCGATGACCATGCTGCTGGGCATCGTGCTGGTCGTGTTCGCGTTCAACTTGGCGCTGCCGATTTCACAGCTCGCCAATACGGTGACCCGGGCGACGCTGGGGATCGCGATGGCCAGCGTGATGCTCGCCTTTCTGATGATGATCACCCGCCGCAAGGCGATCCCGCAGGTGATCGGCTTTCTGGCGATGGAAAACGGGCTCTTTTTCGCCGCGACCAGCGCGACCTACGGCATGCCGATGGTGGTCGAGCTCGGCATCGCGCTGGACGTCCTGGTCGCGATGCTGATACTCGGCGTCTTCTTCTTCCAGATACGCGAGCAGTTCGACAGCCTCGACCTGCAGCATCTGGAGAAGCTGAAAGAATGATGGAAATTCTCGCCGTCCTCGGCGCGCCGATCGCCGGCGCCTTGCTGCTCAGCCTGATCGGCGGGCGTGAGCGCGCCGCAGAGGTCAACGTCGGCGTTTGCCTGGTCACGTTCGTCGCGGCTGCCGCGCTGACCTTCCGCGTGATCGGCGAAGGACCGCTGCTCGTCGCCGGCAAGCTTTTTTTCGTCGATTCGTTCAATGTTTTCCTGATCGCCCTGACCGCCTTCGTCGGTCTGACGACGTCGATATTTTCGCGGCCGTATATGAGGATCGAACAGGATCTCGGGCACGTGACGCCGGGACGGCTCAGGCTCTACCACAGCATGTTCCAGGTATTCAATTTCACGATGTTGCTGGCGCTGTCGACCAACAATATGGGCCTGCTGTGGGTGGCCATGGAGGCGGCAACCCTGACGACGGTGCTGCTGATCTCGCTCTACCGCACTCCGGCGAGCCTCGAAGCGGCGTGGAAATACTTCATCCTGTGCGGCGTCGGCATCGCGCAGGCGCTGTTCGGCACGATCCTGCTCTATTTCGCCGCGGAAAAGCTGCTCGGCGCCGGGGGCAATGCGCTGCTCTGGACGGAGCTCAACAGCGTCAAGGGCGATCTCGAGCCGACGGTGCTGTCGCTCGCCTTTGTCTTTCTGCTGGTCGGCTACGGCACCAAGGTCGGCCTGGTGCCGCTGCACAACTGGCTTCCGGATGCGCACGCCGAGGGCCCGACGCCGGTGTCGGCGGTGCTTTCCGGCCTGCTGCTCAACGTCGCGTTGTACGCGGTCGTGCGCTGCAAGGTGCTGGTCGAAGGCTCGGTGCAGACCTCGTTCGCGCGGTCCTTGATGATGGGCTTCGGACTCTTGTCGGTGGTCGTGGCATCGCTGCTGCTGTTGCGGCAAAAGGACATCAAGCGGATGTTCGCCTATTCGTCGATCGAGCACATGGGGATCATCACCTTCGCCTTCGGCATGGGCGGGCCGGTCGCGAGCTTCGCAGGCCTGTTGCACATGACTGTGCACTCGCTGACCAAGTCGGCGATCTTTTTCGCCGTCGGCCATGCGACGCAAAAGGCGGGCACGCAGTTGATGGACGGCATTCGCGGGCTGGTGACGATCAGCCCGCTGATCGGATGGGGCCTCGCTGTAGGCACGCTGGCGATCCTCGGCATGCCGCCGTTCGGGGTCTTCGCCAGCGAATTCCTGATCCTGACGACGGCGATCCACGAGCAACCGTGGGCGACGCCGCTGCTGCTCGGTGCGCTGGGTATCTCGTTCGCCGCGATCTTTTCGCGCGTGCAGCCGATGGTGTTCGGCGAAACGACGGTCAAGCGGCTGCCGCACCGGCCGGCGATGCTGCCGGTGTACTTCCACCTGGGTATCGTCCTGATGCTGGGCTTGTGGATCCCGCCGTTTCTCGCCGACTGGTATCGGCAGGCCGCGCGGCTGATCGGTTGAACAGGCCTAGATGAACGTCTCGCCGCTCGGACTCTCGGCCTCGGCGCTGCCGTGTGCGATGCCGGCGCAGCGCTGCCGGGTCAATTCGGGCCAGCTGCTCTCCGCCTGCCGCCTGGCGTGGGAGCGCGGCGGAGCGCTGGTCGCCTTGTGGGCGAGCGACGAGCGCGATCGCGCCCGCGGCTTTTCCGTTCGGGTATTGCTGCGCGACGGCGACGGGCTCACCTTGCTCGAGCACACGCTGCCGGACGAAGGCGCGCGCTATCCGGACCTGTCGCCGATCTTTCCGGCCGCCAATCGCATGCAGCGTGCGGCGTTCGACCTGGTCGGCGCGCAGTGCGATGCCGACGACCAGCGACCGTGGACCTGGCAGGCGGCGTGGCCGATCGACCGGTTTCCGTTGCAGCGTGATTTCGAGGTCTCGCCGGCGTGGGAACCGGGCCAGGAGGACTACCCGTTCGTGCGGGTCGCCGGCGACGGCGTGCACGAAATCGCCGTCGGGCCCGTCCATGCGGGAACGATCGAGCCGGGGCATTTTCGCTTCCAGGTCGTCGGAGAAAAAGTGCTGCGTCTCGAGGAGCGCCTCGGCTACGCGCACAAGGGCATCGAAAAACGCTTCGAGTCGCTGTCGTTGCTCGACGGCTACCGGCTCGCCGGCCGGGTTTCGGGCGACAGCACTGTCGCCTACGCCTGCGCCTACGCCCAGGCGGTCGAATCGATCGCGGCCAGCGACGCGCCGCCGCGCGCAGCGTGGCTGCGCGCCTTGTGCCTGGAGCGCGAGCGCATCGGCAGCCATCTGGGCGACCTGGGCTACCTCGGCAACGACGGCGGATTCGCCTTCGGCCATTCGCAGTTCTCGCGGCTGAGGGAGGATGTGCTGCGGCTCAACGATCGCGCGTTCGGCCACCGCCTGCTGATGGATGTGGTCGTGCCCGGCGGTGTCGCGCGCGATCTTCGCGCCGACGATGCGGCGCTGATGCGCGAGCAGTGCACCTCGCTCGAGCGCGAGCTTGCCGTGCTGCGCGACATCTACGACGAGCATGCCGGGCTGCAGGACCGGTTTCGCGGCTGCGGCGAAGTCACGCGCGAGCTCGCGATGAAGCTCGGCCTGACCGGTCTCGCCGCCCGCGCCAGCGGGCTCCCCGATGATCTGCGCTGCGATTTCGCCTGGACGCCGTACGACACGCTCGGCGTGCGGCGGGCGACGCGCGTCGGCGGCGACGTTGCCGCGCGGGTCGCCGTGCGCTTCGACGAAACGGCCGAATCGCTGCGGCTGGTCGGCGCGATACTGGCGGCGATGCCCGACGGCGACATCGCGGCGACGCTGCCCGAAGCGCCCACTTCGCGGCTGGCGATCGGCTGCGCCGAGGGCTGGCGCGGCCCGGTCTTCATCGCGCTGGAAAGCGGTCCCGACGGCACGATCCGGCGCTGCCATCCGCACGACCCCTCCTGGCAGAACTGGCCGGTGATCGAGCACGCGGTGATCGGCAACATCGTTCCCGACTTTCCGCTGATCAACAAGTCGTTCAACCTTTCCTACAGCGGCCACGATCTATAGTCATGCTGCACATCCTCCACCAGATCGCCCGTACCGGAATCAAGAGCGAGCCACCGCCAACGCCGGCCGAGGAGATGGTCGTCGTCGCGCGGCTGCAAAAGGCGATCCTGCGCACGCTGGGCCGCGCGCTGACGATCCGGCACGTCGACGCCGGCTCGTGCAACGGGTGCGAGTTGGAGATCCAGGCGCTGACCAATCCGTACTACAACCTCGAGGGCATCGGCATACGCTTTGTCGCGAGCCCTCGCCATGCCGACATGCTTCTGGTGACTGGCCCGGTGTCGAAGCACATGGCGATTGCGCTCAAGCGTACCTACGACGCGACACCCGAGCCCAAGCTGGTCGTCGCCGTCGGCGATTGCGGATGCACGGGCGGGATCTTCGGGCAGAGTTATGCGAGCCTCGGCGGCGTGGCAAGCGTGATACCGGTCGATGTCGCGATCCCCGGCTGCCCGCCGCCACCACGCGCGCTATTGCAGGGCATCCTGGCAGCGGTGAGCGCGCACGCGCCGCCGCCGGTCCCGGCCGCGGGCGATGTCGCGGCCGCGAAAACCCCCGTCCCACCAACGGACGCGCGCGACCCCCCTTGAAATCGGCCGCGGGGCCGCCATTTACCGGTCGTGCGCGGCTAAAGGCTTTTCCTTGCAGCCGCGGAAAACTAATGGAGAGAGACCAATGCCCAGTTTGATTCGCTATTTCGATCCGCTGGATCGCGTGTTCGACCGCGCGTTCGGGACGGTGCTGGCCAACGGCGATGCGAACGCGGCCAGCCGCAGCATTGCGCTGGACGTCGTCGAGACGCCGGACGCCTATATCGTCAAGGCCGAGCTGCCCGGAATACCCAAGGACAAGATCGAAGTGAACGTCGAAGACCGCAACGTCACGATCGGCGCCTCGTTCAGCCAGGAAATCGACGCCAACGGCAAGACGCTTTGGCAAGAGCGCAATTTCGGCAAGCTCTCGCGCGCGATCCGTCTGCCCGAGCCGGTCGACGCCAACGGCACCCAGGCGACGCATGTGGACGGCGTGTTGCAACTGACGCTGCCGAAGGTCGCCAAGGCCAACAGCAAGCAGATCACGATTCAGTAATAGTAGTCGCTGCGTTCATCCGTGCGGCCCTCGCTTCACGAGTCGTCTTAAAAAGGCTGCAAGTGCATGAATGAAAAAGCGCGGCCCGACTTCGAGTCGGCGCCGCGCTTTTCTTTGTGCGGTCGGTGTTCGTTGCGCTAGCGCGTGGCCTGGATGTCCCGGGCGTTGAGCTCCTGCACCGGGCGGGCATTCATCGGATAGGACTTGGCGAAGCGGGCGATCTCGTCGGTCGAGATCTGCATCGGCGTCTTCAGCACGAACCACTTGACGTCCTCGCTGCACGGCGGGGTCGTCAGCGAGCCGGCGAACGTGTAATAGCCTTTGTCGCGAGGGACCAGCTCGAGCACATTGATCTTCACCGCGTCGACGACGTTCTCCTTGTCCTTGGTCTGCGGCAGGTTGGCCCACAGCGTCTTGATCAGCGCGCTCTCCTTGCCCTCGTCGAGCAGCACCGCGACGATGGCAAGCTTGCCATCCTTGCTCCGATGGACGAGCTGCGCCTCCATGTCGTGGCCCTTGCCGCTGATCTTTGCTTCGCCCGGCTTGTGGAAGTGGAATTCGACCAGCTCGTAGCGCGTGCCTGCGACCGAGATCGTGCTGCCGGCCGCGTAGTTGACCTGGATCGTGTGGCCGTTGTCGATGATCCGCAGCGGCGAGGGCCTGTAGTCGAACAACAGCGGCGGCAGGTCGCCTTTCCGGGCCTCGGCATCCGGGAGGTCGATCGGCGACTGCGTCTTGCCCTGCGCGCAGGCGACGAAATCCTTCTCCAGCTTGGCCCACTTCGCCGGACCGGTGGCGCCCGAATAGCTCCAGCGCGATGCGTCGGCAGCGATGCCCACGCCTGCGGCGCCGGCCGTGCCGGCGACGACGACTGTTGCAAGCAGCTTCTTCCAGACTCGTTTCATCGCTCCTCCTTACTCCACTTGCGCCAGCTTCCACATGCCAGCACGCGAACGCTGCGCGCCGCGCTGCCTAACCGAGCAGATCCGCCGCTGTCTTTTTGCCTCGTCCATTGCGCGCCGTCTCGCCGCGCGCGCCTTGGCGGCCCGCGTTGCGTTCGAGCACCGGCTTCAAATAGGCGCCTGTATAGCTGCCCGGCGTATTTCCCACCTGCTCCGGCGTCCCTTCGGCAATGATATTCCCGCCGCCGGCGCCGCCTTCCGGACCCAGATCGATCACCCAGTCGGCAGTCTTGATGACGTCCAGATTGTGCTCGATGACGACGACGGTATTGCCGTGGTCGCGTAAGCGATGCAGCACCGTCAGCAACATCTCGATGTCGTGGAAATGCAGGCCGGTCGTCGGCTCGTCCAATATGTACAGCGTACGGCCGGTATCGCGCTTCGACAATTCCAGCGCCAGCTTGACGCGCTGCGCCTCGCCTCCCGAAAGCGTCGTCGCCGATTGCCCGAGCGTGATGTAGCCCAGGCCCACGTCGAGCAGGGTTGAGAGCTTGCGCGCGACTACCGGCACCGGCTCGAAGAACGCATGCGCCTGCTCGACGGTCATCGACAGCACGTCGTGGATGTTCCTGCCCTTGTACTGGATCTCGAGCGTCTCGCGGTTGTAGCGCTGTCCGTGGCAGACGTCGCAGGGCACGTAGACGTCCGGCAGAAAATGCATCTCGACCTTGATCAGCCCGTCGCCCTGGCACGCCTCGCAGCGGCCGCCCTTGACGTTGAACGAAAAGCGTCCGGGCCCGTAGCCGCGCTCGCGCGCCTCCTTGACCTGCGCGAACAGCTCGCGGATCGGCGTGAAGAGGCCCGTGTAGGTCGCCGGATTCGACCGGGGCGTGCGGCCGATTGGACTCTGGTCGACGCTGATCACCTTGTCGTAGTGCTCGATGCCGTGCATTTCGGCATACGGTGCCGGCTCGGTGGTGCTTCCATACAGATGTCTTGCCACCGCGTGGTAGAGCGTATCGTTGATCAAGGTCGACTTGCCCGAGCCCGAAACGCCGGTCACGCAGACGAACACGCCGACCGGCAAGTTCAGCGTGATGTCCTTCAGGTTGTTGCCTGTCGCGCCGGTGATCGTCAGCGCCCGCTTCAGGTCGGCCTTGTGGCGCTGCGCCGGCATCGGTATCTGCCGATGCCCGGCCAGATACTGTCCGGTCAGCGAATGCGGCGCGCGGCGGATCTCGTCGGGCGTTCCCTGCGCGACGATCTGCCCGCCGTGCTCTCCGGCCCCCGGACCCATGTCGACGACGTGATCGGCGGACAGGATCGCATCGGTGTCGTGTTCGACGACGATCACGCTGTTGCCCAGGTCGCGCAGGTGCTTCAAGGTCGTCAACAGCCGGTCGTTGTCGCGCTGGTGCAGGCCGATCGACGGCTCGTCGAGCACGTACATGACGCCGGTCAATCCGGAGCCGATCTGCGAGGCGAGCCGGATACGCTGCGCCTCGCCGCCGGACAGCGTCTCGGCCGAGCGATCGAGCGACAGGTAATCGAGCCCGACGTTGTTCAGGAACTGCAGCCGGCTGACGATCTCCTTGACGATCTTGTCGGCGATCGCCTGACGCTGTCCTTCGAGCTTCAGCTTGCGAAAGAACTCGCCGGCTTCCTTCAGCGGACGGTTGCTGATCTCGTAGATCGCGCGCTCGTCGCCGGGTGGGCCGACCTTGACGTGCCGGGCCTCGCGCCGCAGCCGCGTGCCTTCGCACTCGGGACAGGGCTTCGAATTCAGATATTTGGCGAGCTCCTCGCGGACCATGATCGAATCGGTCTCGCGATAACGGCGCTCGAGGTTCGGGATGATGCCCTCGAACGCGTGCTCGCGCGTCACCGTCTTGCCGCGGTCGGACAGATACTGGAACGCGATTTTTTCCTTGTCGCTGCCGTACAGGATCATCTGCTGGATACGCTCCGGCAGCTTGTCGAACGGCTTGTCCAGGTCGAAACCGTAATGCTTGCCGAGGCTTTGCAGCATCTGGAAGTAGAACTGGTTGCGGCGGTCCCAACCCTTGATCGCGCCCGAGGCGAGCGAGAGCTGCGGAAACGCGACGACCCGCTTGGGATCGAAGAAGCTGATCGCGCCGAGGCCATCGCAGCGGGGGCAGGCGCCCATCGGATTGTTGAACGAGAAAAGGCGCGGCTCGAGCTCTTCCAATGAATAGTTGCAGATCGGGCAGGCGAACTTGGCCGAATACAGATGCTCGACGTTGGTATCCATCTCGACCGCGATCGCGCGCCCGTCACCGTTGCGCAGTGCGGTCTCGAACGATTCGGCGATCCGCTGCTTCAGATCCTGGCGCACGCGCAGCCGGTCGACGACGACTTCGACTGTGTGCTTGGTATTCTTGGTCAGCTTCGGCACCGCGTCGATCTCGTACACCTTGCCATCGACGCGCACGCGTACGAAGCCCTTGGCGCGGAGCTCGACGAAAAGCTCGACCTGCTCGCCCTTGCGGTTGACGACCGCCGGGGCGAGGATCATCAGCCGGGTTTCCTCCGGCAAGGTCAGCACCGCGTCGACCATCTGCGAGATCGTCATCGACGAGAGCTTCTGCTCCGGATGGTTCGGACAGTACGGCTCGCCGACCCGCGCGAACAGCAGCCTCAGATAGTCGTGGATCTCGGTGACGGTGCCCACCGTCGATCGCGGATTGTGCGAAGTCGCCTTCTGCTCGATCGAGATCGCCGGGGACAGCCCCTCGATCAGATCGACGTCGGGCTTTTCCATCAACTGCAGGAATTGCCGCGCATACGCCGACAGCGACTCGACATAGCGCCGCTGTCCTTCGGCGTAGAGCGTATCGAAGGCGAGCGAGCTTTTCCCCGAGCCCGACAGGCCGGTGATGACGATCAACCGATGACGCGGCAGATCGAGGTTGATGTTCTTCAGATTGTGGGTGCGAGCACCCCGGATTCGGATGTAGTCCATGCTGGTGCGTTACGGTGCCGAAAAGCCTTAGGGCAACCTGCTAATATACTCCTTTTCGCACGCTCGTTCGATGCCGACAAGCCGCCGGCATCAGACCACACCCGACAGCGCTCGTTCGATCGCACCGGCCCGCATCGGCTTTAACCAGCCGTCCGGACGATGCAAACTGCCGAGTCCAATCTCGCAGCGCGCGGCGTAGCATCGAAGGAGCGCATTACGCATGGGAGAAGCTCGATGGCATCGGTGAACAAGGTAATCCTGGTCGGCAATCTGGGCCGCGATCCGGAAACGCGCTACACGACCGGCGGCGAAGCCGTGACCAACGTGTCGATCGCGACGACCGACAGCTGGAAGGACAAGGCCGGCGAAAAGCAGGAGCGCACCGAATGGCACCGGGTCGCGTTTTTCGGCAAGCTCGCCGAGATCGCCGGCGAATACCTGAAAAAAGGCAGCCAGGTGTATGTGGAGGGCCGATTGCAGACGCGCAAGTGGCAGGACAAGGAAGGCCAGGAAAAGTACACGACCGAAATCATCGCGGATCGCATGCAGATGCTGGGTAGCCGCGCCGGTGGCGGCGGCGGTGGCGGCGAGCCGCCGCCGGAGCGCGAACGCAGCGCGGGCGGCGGGGGTGGAAAACCGGCGGGCTCGGCGCCGGCCAAAAAGAACGTCGACGACCTGGACGACGATATCCCGTTCTAGCGCTCTGCCCGCCGGCGTCCCCCGGCGCAGGGGTCGCCCCGGCCCCCCGGCCCTTGCCGGGGCTCAATCAGCGACGCGGACAAGCGAGTCACCGCAGCTTGGATCCTGGCCTTCGCCGGGATGACCGAAGCCTGATATCCGAACCAGGCGTCGTCGGATGACGGCTCAGCGCCGCGACGGTCCGGTATCGCCGGGGTCGGCCGCAGCGGGCGCCGCGCGGACGACTCGACTCGCCTGGGCGGGAGCCGGGGCATACGCCGGCGGCGGCGCGGGTGCCGCTTGCGGCGTCGTGACGATCACATGCGGCATCGATGGCGGCGGCGCGGGCGCAGCCTGCGGCGTGGTGACGATCATCGGCGGCGGCATCGACCGCGGCGGTGCGATCCTCGGTTGCGCTTGAACCTGGGGCATCGCCGGCGCGGTGGCGCTCGGCGCCTGGCGCAACGCGGACGCAGCGCGCTGATCGGGCGGCGCCTGCCGGTATCCAGGAGCGCTTTGCGACGTGGCGCGTGAATCCGGAGACGCCTGTCGGTCGGCGGGCGCCATCTGCGGCGTCGCACGCGAATCGGAAGGCACCTGCCGATAGCCGGGCGCGGTCTGCGGCGCGGCCGCTTGCCGGCCAGGCGCGGCGGACGGCACGCCGGCTCGCAATTCGCGCCGCGTGTCGGTAGCGCGCCGTTCGGCGTTGACAAAGCGATCGCGCACCTGCGCACTTCCATAAGCGATGCCACGCCGGTGCTCGGGCGCGTGCTGCCACGAAACGCTGCCGCGGTAGTTGCGGTATTGCGGGCGGTTGAAAAATTCGTTGCGGCCGATCGTCACGTCGATCCTGCCCGCCCGCCACTCGGGACGAGCCCAGCCCCAATGGTTTCGATCGACCCGGCACGGTCTGCCCCAGACGATCCCCACGCCGTGCCAGCGCGCCGGATAGCCGAAGTATGCCGGCGGATACCAGAAAAACGGCTGATACGACGCGACCCACCACGGCCCGTAAGCGACCAGCGGATCGTAGACCGGCACGTAGACGTAATCGAATCGCGCCGGCTCGACGACGATCGCCTGGTCCGACGTGTACACATGCTGCTGATCGTTATCCTGCAGCGTGCCGGTCGCTTCGGCGCGGGCGCGCAGCGCCTGCACGGTGTCCATCACCTGTTGCCGGTTGGCAAGAACGGCGTCGCCGAGCTGCTGCGTCCATTCGAGCCGATCGCTCATCATCGCCAGCACCTGCGGAAAGGCCGTCAGCGATTGCACGCTCGGATCCCAGCGCCTGGTTCGAACCGCATCGTCGAGCGCGGCGCCGGAGAGCGCGGGATTCTGCTGGACGAAGCGCGCCGCTTCGACCACTTCCAGCGGGTATGTCGACGCGATCAGTACCTGCGCCAGCAAGTCGTCGGGATACAGGGCGATCGGCGCCAGCAGCGCATCGAGCTGATCCTGCGGAAGGTATTCGGCGGATTGCGCTTCGAGGTCGGGCGGCACGCCGGACGATTGCGCCTGCGAGTGCGCCGGCATCAGCAGCGCAAGCAAAAGCACCATTGCGAACGCGAACAGGCGCTCGAGCGCGGGATACGCGTGGCCGCGCACGTCGGCAGCGCGATGCGCGCGCAAAGCCGTCTCGCCGGCACGGAGACCCGAATCGAATTGCATCATCGACACCTCACGAATACGTTTGAACATCGCCAGCTCCGGCTAACACCCGGGATCGCCTGCCTGTTCCTGCGGCAACGCGGCGTCGAATCGAACATTGCACGTCGCACGATCATTAACGCCCGGCGAACCAAGGGGATAACGTGCGGGCGATTTTCTTGGTAACAACTTGTTGCACCGACGATGGACGCGCCTCTCGAGGGCGCGGGCGGCGGAAAGCGCGTTCGCGCGGTGCTTTCGCGACGGTCAGCCCGCTGCGGCGAGCGCGGGCGCGGGCTCGCGCGCACGCGCCGACTCGATCACCGCCCCGCCCAGGCAGGTCTCGCCATCGTAGAGCACCAGATACTGTCCGGGCGTCGGTGCCCATTGCGGCGCGTCGAAGCGTACGCGCCAGCGTCCTGCGGCGAGCGGCTCGAGCGTGCAGCGTGCGTCCGCCATCCGGTAGCGCGTCTTGGCAGCGAAACACCGGCCGGTTGGCGCCGCGCCGGCGATCCAGTGCATCGTTCCGGTCTCGACGACCTCGGCGTAAAGCCGCGGGTCGTCATGGCCCTGGACGACGATCAGCGCATTGCGCGCGAGGTCCTTGCCGGCGACGAACCAGGGCGCGGGTCCCCCACCGCGCGTGCCGCCGACACCGAGGCCCTGCCGCTGCCCGAGCGTGTAGTAGGCAAGACCCTGATGGCGGCCGACTGTCTCGCCTGACGCCGTCTCGATCGTTCCGGGCTGGGTCGGCAGGTAACGCGCCAGAAACTCGCGAAACGGCCGCTCGCCGATGAAACAGATGCCGGTCGAATCCTTCTTGGCGTACGTCGGTATTCCCTGCTCACGTGCGATCGCGCGCACGTCGCGCTTAGCCAGATCGCCGACCGGAAACATCGTCCCGTCCAGCTGCGCCTGCGACAACTGATGCAGGAAGTAGGTCTGATCCTTGCCTGCGTCGGCCGCCTTGCGCAGCTCGACACCGTGCTCGCTGCGCTCGAGCCGCGCATAGTGCCCGGTGGCGATGCGCTCGGCGCCGAGCGCCTTGGCGTGATCGATAAAGGCCTTGAACTTGATTTCACTGTTGCATAGCACGTCGGGGTTGGGCGTGCGTCCGGCACGGTATTCGTGCAGGAATTGCGCGAACACGCGGTCCTGATATTCGGCGGCGAAGTTGACCGCTTCGAGCTCGATGCCGATCACATCGGCGACCGATGCGGCGTCGACCAGGTCCTGGCGAGACGTGCAGTAGCCGTCGCTGTCGTCTTCCTCCCAGTTCTTCATGAATACGCCGACGACCTCGTGGCCCGCGCGCTTGAGCAGCCACGCCGCGACCGACGAGTCGACCCCGCCCGACAATCCGACGACGATACGATGCTTGCTGTCCATCGAAGCAGACGCTAATCCTTAACTCCATGATTATACGCTAGTTTCCAACTACAAAAACAAAGGCCCGGTCCCTCGCGAGACCGGGCCTTCCAACGGTGTCGCTCGATTTACTTCTTGGCGGGCGCAGCCGGTGCGGTGGTCGCCGCGGGAGCGGCCGGCGCGGCAGGTGCAGCCGGCGCCATCGCCTTGTCGGACTTGGCAGCAGCATCCTTCTTCAGCGCCGTGTCCGATTCCTTCTTGGCTTTCTTGGCAGCCTTCTTCGCCTTCTTGGCTTCCTTCTTCGCGGTCTTGGCCGAATCCGAGGCCATCGCCGCGTCCTTCTTGGCGGCGTCCTTGGCCGCGTCGGCCTTGGCCGCGTCGGCCTTGGCTGCGGCGGCGGGTGCAGGTGCTGGCGCCGGAGCCGGGGTTTGCGCGGCGGCGGTCAGCGATACGGCAAAGGCGCCGGCGAGCAGTGCGGTCAACAGCTTGTTCATGGAGTCTGTCCTCAGTCTTATGGGTGGGTTGGTCGACACTCGAAGCCGTGTCGCCGCCATTAACGCGACCCTGCCATAAACGGTTGACAGAACGGCACTATCGGCCGGATGGGGCCTCGCGCCAGCTGGCAATCGGCCAGCCGCGGGCTGCCGCTTCGGCGGCCAACACCGGGTCGGGATCGATCGCGACCGGGTGGGTCACGGCCAGCAACAGCGGCAGGTCGTTGTGCGAGTCGCTGTAGAACCAGGATTCGGCGAAATCCGAAAGCTTCCGGTTCAAGCCGGCGAGCCAGGTATCTAGGCAGGCGAGTTTGCCCGCTTGGAAGCAGGGCTCGCCGCTCGGCCGCCCGGTAAAGCGGCCGGCGATGACCTCGGCCTCGGTGGCGACGAGATGGCTGATCCCATAGAGCGCCGCGATCGGTCGCGTGATAAAGCTGTTGGTCGCCGTCACGACCGCGACGAGGTCGCCGGCGGCGAGCCGCTCGTCGACGATCTTCCGGCCGGCAGGCAGCAGCATCGGCCGTATTTTTTCGGCGACGAAGCGCTCGCGCCATGCCAAAAGCACGGCCGGTTCGTTGTCGGCCAGCGGGCGCAGCTGGAACTCGAGAAACGCGTGGATATCCAGCCGTCCCGCCTTGTAATCGGCAAAGAACCCGGCATTGCGGCGCTCGTAGTCTTTGGCATCGACGGCGCCCTGCTCGATCAAGAACTGCGCCCAGCCGTAGTCGCTGTCGCCGCCGAGCAGCGTGTTGTCGAGATCGAACAGCGTCAGACGCTCGACCGGGGGCTTCGCGCCGCCGCTCATGCATCCGCCCGCTTTAGCCACGCCTTCAGCAGCGGCACGGTGATCGGGCGCCTGCTCGCCAGCGACGCCCGGTCGAGCGCGGCGAGTGTGGCGAGCAGCGAGGGCAGGTCCCGCCGGCCGTGGTGAAGCAGGTAATCGATCACGTCGGCCGACAGGTGAAACCCGCGCTGATCGGCGAATGCGACCATCGCCGCCGGCTTGTCTTGGTCGGACAAGGGCAGCACTTCGTACACCAGCCCCCAGCCGAGCCGCGTGCGCAGGTCCTCGCGCAACGGCAGTGCCGCCAGCGGCGTACGGCTGGCGGCGATCAACCGGCCGCCGCGCTGTTTCTGCGCGTTGTACAGGGTGAAGATCGCCGCCGCGGCGTCGCCGTCCGCCGTGTCGACGCGATCGATGAC
Organism: Casimicrobiaceae bacterium; assembly: GCA_035996965.1. Classification (GTDB taxonomy): domain Bacteria; phylum Pseudomonadota; class Gammaproteobacteria; order Burkholderiales; family Casimicrobiaceae; genus PALSA-1003. The sequence goes on from DASYJB010000122.1 coordinate 23,538, forward strand.
GACCAGCGCGACGGCGTCGTCGGTCGTCGAGGCAAGCTCGCCCGGATGGGCGACCCATCGCGCGGCGACGCCCTGCTGCTGCGCCGATTCGACCGCCGCGAGCAGCAGATGCGTCTTCCCCGCACCGGCCGCGCCCCAGAGCAGCAAGCCGGTCTCATCGACGTCTCCGGCGACGAATCGCGGCAGCAAAGCGACCAGCTCCGCGTTTCGTCCCGAAAGGAAGTTCGATAGACGCGGCGGCTCGGCCGGCGCGAGCTCGAAGATCAGCTGTTCCATCGTCGGCTTTTTCGCGCTGGTCGCGTCAGTCAATAAAGGCACGGCCCGTTCGCGGACGGCGCCGTACTCAGGCCGCCCAAGAACACTACCGGTACAGCGCAGACTCGTTGTACGCCTTGCGCAGATGCCGCAGAGCGACCAGCAGTACCGCGCTTGCCGGCAACGCGAACAGCACGCCGGCGAAACCGAACAGCTGGCCAAAGGCGAGCAACGCGAAAATGACCGCCACCGGATGCAGGCCGATCCGGTCGCCGACCAGCCACGGCACCAGCACATAGCCTTCGAGCAGCTGGCCGATGCCATACACGACGAGCACCGCGACAAAGCCCGGCAGGCCATGCCACTGCAACAATGCTGCCAGCACGCCCAGCACCAGGCCCAAACCGAAGCCCACGTACGGCACGAATACAAGCAGGCCGGTAAGGAGACCGATCGGCACCGCGAACTGCAGACCGGCGATCCAAAGCGCGATGACGTAGTAGATTGCCAGCACCACCATCACCGACGCCTGGCCGCGCAGGAACTCGGCGAGCACGTCGTCGACTTCGACGGCCACCGTGCGCAGCTTCGCCACCCAACGCCGCGGCGTAAGCTCTTCGAACCGCGCGAGGATGATGTTCCAGTCGCGAAGCAGATAGAACATCACCACCGGAATCAGCGCGATGTTGATCAGGATGGCGAGAATGAACGTGCCGCCGGCCCGCACACTCGACAACACCTTCGGGCTCAGCGCCTGCGCGCCCGCCAGGTTGTCCGTAACCATCGCCTTGATCGAATCCATATCGAGTTGCAGCTCTATCCCGAACGTCTGCTGGAGCCAGGGCGCGAACTTGTCCTGCAGCAGCGTGGCGAGGTTGGGCAGCCGTTGCATGAGCTGCGCGAATTCCGAATGCACCAGCGGCGTCAGGACCAGGATCAGCCCCAGCACCACCAGGATCGTCCACGCCAGGACCACTAGCGTGCCCACGGTTCGGGGCACGCGGTGCCTTTCCCCCCAGCTGACCGCCGGATTGCCGATATAGGCGAGGATCGCGCCGATCAGGAACGGCGTGAGAATTTCCCCGAGCAGGTGCAGCAGCAGCGCGAAGATTACCGCAACGCCGATGATCCACAGGTACTGCTGCAGGCTCAGTTGCTGCTGTTGCTGCGCATGGCCGCGAACGACTCCGCCCGGCGACGGCGTATGGTCGGGCGGCGGGCTCCCAATGATCATTTCCGGTAAAATCCTCCCCCGCGCACTGTACCGCGCGCGACGCCGCGACTCAATCCAAATCCCCACCCATACCGGCGCGCCCGCGAAAGACTGCATTGAGTTCCCCGAAGAGCGTCCCAGGCCAATCGCTTTCGTATCGCGACGCGGGCGTCGACATCGATGCCGGCGACCGGCTGGTCGAGGCGATCAAGCCATTTGCCAAGCGCACGCTGCGCCCCGAGGTTCTGGCCGGCATCGGCGGTTTCGGTGCGCTGATCGAGCTGCCGAAGCGCTACCGCGAGCCGGTGCTGGTCGCCGGGACCGACGGCGTCGGCACCAAGCTCAAGCTCGCATTCGCGATGAACAAGCACGACACCATCGGTATCGACCTGGTCGCAATGAGCGTCAATGACATTCTGGTCCAGGGGGCCGAGCCGCTGTTCTTTCTCGATTACTACGTCTGCGAAACGCTCGACGTGCCCGTCGCCAGCGCAGTCATCCGCGGCATTGCGCAAGGCTGCGAGTTGGCCGGATGCGCGCTGGCCGGCGGGGAAACCGCCGAGCATCCGAAGGCATTCGTTCCCGGCGAATACGATCTCGCCGGATTCGCCGTCGGCGTCGTCGAAAAATCGCGCGCGATCGACGGCCGCAGCATCGCCGCCGGCGACGTATTGCTCGGGCTCGCCTCCAGCGGACCGCATTCGAACGGGTTTTCGCTGATCCGCGGAATCCTCGAGCGCGGACGCGCCGACCTCGCGCAAAAGATCGCCGGCGTCACCGGCGAGCGCACGCTCGGCGAGACACTGCTCGAGCCGACGCGCATCTATGTCAAGCCGGTGCTGGCACTCCTGGCCGAGTGCGAGGTCAAGGGAATGGCGCACATCACCGGCGGCGGCTTGAGCGAGAACACGCACCGGATGTTCCCCGAAGGGCTCGCGGCGCGCATCGATGCGCAATCGTGGCCGCGGCCGCCGATCTTCGACTGGCTGCAGCGGGAAGGCAACGTCGCTGCTGCCGAGATGTACCGCGTGTTCAATTGCGGCATCGGCTTCGTGCTGGTCGTCGCGCCCGAGGCAGCCGCCGCGGCAAGCGCGCGACTTTCCGCATCGGGCGAGACGGTGTACGCGGTCGGGAGCGTCGTGCCGCGCGCGGCCGATGCGCCGGGAACCGTCGTCGTCTGACGCACCTATGGTTGCCGACAAGGCACTCCGGGCTTCCAAAGCGAACGTCGTCCCCGCGCAGGCGGGGACCCAGCGACGTTCGAGCAAAGACACTGGATTCCCGCGTTCGCGGGAATGACGCTGGTTGAAACGCCTGGCGATACTCATCTCTGGCCGCGGCTCCAACATGGCCGCGCTGCTCGACGCGGTTCGAGCGGGCGAGATCGACGCGGCGATCGGAATCGTGATCAGCAACCGGCCCGATGCGGCGGGCCTCGAGATCGCCGCTGCGGCCGGAGTCGCGACGTCGGTCGTCGATCATCGCGCCTTCGCCGACCGCGGCGAGTTCGAGCGTTCGCTTATCGCAGCCATCGATGCAAAAGGGCCCGACCTGGTCGTGCTCGCGGGCTTCATGCGGATCCTGTCGCCTGCATTCGTCGCGCGTTATGCGGGCCGGCTGCTCAACATTCACCCCTCGCTGCTGCCGGTCTATCCGGGTGTCGACACCCACCGTCGGGCGCTGGCGGACGGGGTGCGCATCCACGGCTGCACCGTGCACTTCGTCACCTCGGACGTCGATTGCGGTCCGATCGTCGCGCAAGCCGCGGTGACGGTCCAGCCGGACGACGACGAGGCCGCGTTGGCCGCTCGCGTGCTGGCGGTCGAGCACCGACTGCTGGTCGGCGCGGTGCGCTGGTTCTGCGCCGACCGGTTGTCGATCGAGGGCTCTCGCGTGCGCATCCGAGGCGAAATCGCCGACCCAGCGGTGCTGCAGGCACCCTCGGACAAGGCGACGAACTCTCCGCCGTCCTGACCGTCCAAACCGGCAATACCCGGCCAAAGCCGGTAAGCTCCCACCAACATGTCCTCGCGCATCGCATTTTTTTCGTCTTCCGACCGGCGGCCCGACTCGCGCGTCCTCGCGGTGGCGGCGTTGGCTTCGCTCGCGGTGCACATCGCGCTGCTGCAATCGCCGTTTCGCCTGCCCGACCGCGTCGACGAGTCGCCGCCGCTGCTGGCGACGATCACCGAGCTGCCGCCGCCTCCGACGCCGGTCGAAACGCTCGCGCCGGTCAAGCCCAAGCATCGCCGCGTCGTTCGCGCCGCGCCGGCGGTTCCGGTCGAGACTCCCGCTCCCGAAGTCGTCGCAGCCGCGACGCCGGTGCCCGAGCCCGTGCGGGAGCCCGAGACCGTCGTTCCGCCGCCGCTCGAGGAAGCGATCCCCGCCGCACCGTCGCTGGCGCCACCGCGCGAATTGCCGCCGCGGATCGATCTCGCCTATCGCGCGTTCCTCGGCACGCGCGGTTTCCTGATCGGCGACGCCGTCTACCGGCTCGAGCACTCGGGCAGTCAGTACCGCATTTCGACCGTCGGCGAGGCGCGCGGCCTGGCGGCGTTGCTGTTTCCCGGCGAGGCGAGAGCGAAGAGCGAGGGGGCGATTACCGCCGACGGATTGCAGCCGACGAGCTACAGCGTCGAGCGCACCAGCGGCAACCGGCGCGAGGCAGCCAGCTTCGACTGGGAATCCGGCATGGTCCAGCTGAACGGCGACCAGTCGGCGCCGCTGGAGCTGCCGACATTCGATCCGCTGGTCGTGCTCTGGCAGTTCTATTTCGCGCCGCCGGCGCAAGACCAGACCGAGTTCAATATCGCGACCACGCGCAAGATCTATCACGTCACGTTCCGTCGCGTCGGCACCGAGAAGATCACGCTGCCGTTCGGCGAAGTCGACACCGAAATCTGGAAGCGGGTCGACGCCGACAGCACGATCCAGGCGCAGGTGTGGCTGGCACCGTCACTGCGCTATGTCGCGGTCAAGCTCCGGTTGTCCAACGCGCGCGCGACCGTCGAAGGCCTGCTCGACAGCATCCGCGTCGACGATACCGTCGCGCAGCAATGACGGTCCGGGCGAGCCAGCTCGGCGCGCTGACCGACGCGCTGGCCGCCGTGCTGCCGTTCAAGGAGCCCGCCGACAGCGTGTTGCGCGGTTTCTTTCGGCACCATCGCGGACTCGGGCAGGACGATCGCGCGTTCATCGCCGAGGGCGTGTTCGCCGCGTTGCGCCGGCTGGCGTCGCTTCGGGTCCAGGCGGGCAGCAGTTCACCGCGCCGTCTCGCCATCGCCGTCACCGTGCGCGAACTGGGCGCGAGCCTGCGCGAGATCGAAGGCGCGCTGTCGACCGCCGAAACGGCGTGGGCGAAAGAATTCAAGGCGGCAAAGCCGGTGCTTTCGCCAGCCGAAGCCGCCGAGCTGCCCGAGTGGCTTTGGGACAAGCTAACCGCCGCGCTGCCCGCCGGCGAGCGCGACGCGCTGGTGCGCTCGTGGCTCGCGTCGGCGCCGCTGGATCTTCGCATCAACTCGATGAAGATCACGCGCGATCAGGCGCAAGCCCAGCTCAAGGCCACCGGCATCGACGCCGAGCCGACGCCGTACTCGCCGCTGGGGCTTCGCGTCGGCGGCAAGCCCGCGTTGCAATCGCATCCGTTGTTCACTTCCGGCGCGATCGAAGTGCAGGACGAAGGCAGCCAGTTGCTGGGGCTCTTGGTCGCGCCAAGGCGCACCGACATGGTGGCCGACTTCTGCGCCGGCGCCGGCGGCAAGACGATGCTGCTGGGCGCGCTGATGCGCTCGCAGGGAAGGGTTTACGCGTTCGACGTCTCGCGCGCGCGGCTCGCCCGATTCAAGCCGCGCCTGGCGCGCTCCGGACTGTCGAACGTGCAGCCGACGCTGATCGAGAACGAGCGCGACACGCACATCAAGCGGCTGGCCGGCAAGATCGACCGGGTGCTGGTCGATGCGCCGTGCAGCGGCTTCGGCACGCTGCGCCGCAATCCGGACCTGAAGTGGAGACAGGCGGCGGAAGCGATCCCCGAGCTCGCGATCAAGCAGGCGAGGATCCTCGCCGCGGCGGCGACCTTGGTCAAGCCGGGCGGCCGCCTGGTGTATGCGACCTGCAGCGTTCTGCCCGACGAAAACGAGGCGATCGTCGAAGCGTTCGTCGGCGCCCATCCCGAATTCGGGCTCGGCGACGCGGCAGCGGAATTGCGGCGCGCCGGCGTCGCGCTCGATACCGGACGCACGCTCAAGCTGTCGACGGCGCGCCATGGCTGCGACGGATTCTTCGCCGCGGTGCTCGAGCGCTCGGCATGAGAGCGGCAACCGCCGCTGCCGGCGCGGCGGCGATCGTCGTATTCACGGCGGGCGCGAGCGCCGTCGCCGATTCGCCGCCGGCGACCGGCGCGCGCTTCGCCGCGACCGGAAGCATCGAGACGGCGTTCACCCCCGGCGATCGCATCGACAATCTGATCATCGCCGCGATCGGAGGCGCGAAGCGCGAGGTGCTGGTCAATGCGTACTCGTTCACGCAACGACGCATCGCCGGCGCGCTGGTCGCGGCGCGCAAGCGCGGCGTCTCGGTGCAGGTGATCGCCGACAGTCAGCAGGCCGCCACACTTCCGCAGAACGTGCTGGCGGAGCTGGCCAAAGGTGGCGTCGACGTATGGCTCGACTCGAATTACCAGGCCGCGCACAACAAGGTCGTCATCGTCGACGCCGACACGGCGAACGCGACGACGATCACCGGCAGCTACAACTTCACCGTCGCCGCACAGTGGCACAACGCCGAAAACGTGCTCATCCTGCGTGACAACCGGGAAGTCGCCCGTGCCTATCGCGACAACTGGCTGCGCCTGAGGGCGCGTGCGACGCCGTGGCCGGCCACCGGGGCCGAGTCGCGCTAAACTTCCGGCTATGCTGACGCCTCTCGATCTCGACCGCATCCAGGCATCGCTGCGCGCGCCGAACGGCTGGATCGAGCTGGCGACGATCGCGCTGTGCGTTGCGATCGCCTGGGCGATCGACCGCCGCGTGTACCTGACCAGCGCGCGCGAATCCCGCGTCGCCCGTCTCGGCGCCGGCAGCCTGAACCGGCTGATCTTTCCGCTGATCGCGCTGGCGCTGCTGTACGTCGCCCGTGCCGTGTTCCGGCACTGGCAGGTGCCCGCATTCTTTCCGATCGCCCTGCCTCTGGTCGTCGCATTCGCGCTGATCCGGCTTTCGATCTACGCGCTGCGCAACCTCTTCGGCGTCGACGCCCCCTCCGCCTCGGAGCGGACGCTGAGCCTGGTGATCTGGGGCGCGCTGTTGCTCTACTACGTCGGCGTGCTGCCTGAAATCGGCGCCGCGCTCGAAGACGCGCACATGCCGATCGGCAAGGGCGAAGTGAGCGTTCTCGATCTCGGGCGCGACGCGATCGTGATCATCATCGTCATCGTGCTGTCGTTTTGGGCTTCGAGCCTGCTCGAGCAGCGGCTGATGCGCGGCACGCATCTCGACCAGAATCTCCGCGTCGTGGTGGCCAAGGTATCTCGCGCGCTGCTTCTCGTCGTCGGCCTGCTGGTGGCGCTGTCGTTCGTCGGCGTCGACGTGACCGTGCTGTCGGTTTTCGGGGGCGCCCTCGGCGTAGGCATCGGCCTCGGACTGCAGAAGCTCGCCAGCAACTACATCGCCGGATTCACGATCCTGCTGGACCGGTCGGTCCGGCTGGGTGACATGATCACCGTCGACAACCGCACCGGCACCGTCAGCGTCGTGAGCTCGCGCTATGTGGTCTTGCTTGGCCTGGACGGGGTCGAGTCGATCGTGCCGAACGAAATGCTGGTAACGACGACCGTGCTCAACCATTCGTACACCAGCAGAGACGTCAGGCTCAACGTCCTCGTCCAAGTCGGCTACGACAGCGACCTGGAGCTGGCGATGCGGTTGATGAGCGAGGTCGCCGCCAGGGAGCCGCGCGTCCTTCACGGCGCGCTGGCGCCGGTCGTCAACGTGCTCCAGTTCGCCGACAACGGCATCGCCCTCGAGCTTGCGTTCTGGATCAACGACCCGGAACTGGGCCAAGGCATCCTGAAATCAGCGCTGAACATCGGCATATGGAAAGCGTTTCGCGACAACGGCATACGGATCCCCCACCCGCAGCGCGACGTGCGTATCCTCGACCCATTGCCCGCTGGCAAAAGCGAGACGCCGCCCCCGGTCTGATCGCTTGTACTGGACAGTCGGGCGATCGCCGGTCAGGTGGCAGCCGATGAAACCATGTAAACTTCCTAATGTCCGATACCACACATTGGGCCGGTCGGCCCGCCCTCCCTTTTAGGATGTTCCACTGATGTCATTCGATCTCCTTTCGCTGCTCGCTCACGGCCTGGTCCCGCTGCCGTGGTGGGGCTATGTCGTCGTCGCGGCGGTGTTCACCCACATCACCATCGCCGCGGTGACCATCTATCTGCATCGCTCGCAGGCCCACCGCGGCCTCGACCTCCATCCGCTGGTCAGCCACTTCTTCCGCTTCTGGCTCTGGCTGACGACCGGCATGGTCACCAAGGAATGGGTCGCGATCCATCGCAAGCACCACGCGAAGGTCGAGACCAGCGACGACCCGCACAGCCCGCAGACCCGCGGCATCAACAAGGTCTTCTGGGAAGGCGCCGAGCTCTACCGCGACGAAGCCAAGGTCCGCGATACGCTCGACAAGTATGGCTTGGGCACGCCGGACGACTGGATCGAGCGCAATGTCTACACGCGCCATTCCTGGGAAGGCGTCGGGCTGATGCTGGTCGTCAACCTCGCGCTGTTCGGTCCGCTGGGCGCGACGATCTGGGCGGTGCAGATGGCGTGGATTCCGGTGACCGCGGCGGGCATCATCAACGGCATCGGCCATTACTGGGGCTACCGCAATTTCTCCTGCGAAGACGCGAGCCGCAACATCGTGCCCTGGGGCATCCTGATCGGCGGCGAAGAGCTGCACAACAACCACCACGCCTACGGCACGTCGGCCAAGCTTTCATCGCGCTGGTATGAATTCGACCTGGGCTGGGCGTATATCCGGACGCTGGAGTTCTTCGGTCTTGCCACCGTGCGCAAGGTCGCGCCGCGGCTCAAATTCGACCGCGTCAAGTTGAATGCCGACCTGGAGACGCTGCAGGCGATCATCACCCACCGCTACGCCGTGCTGACCAGCTACGCCTCGTCGCTGAAGCTCGCGTACGCGCAGGAAGTAAGTTCGCTGCGCGAGCGCGCTCGCCGCGGCGAGCTTACGCCGGACATGCCGAGCTTCCGCCGGCTGCGCAAATGGTTCCAGTCGGACGCAACCGCGCTGCCTGAAACCGATCGCGCGCACCTGGAGACCACGCTCGAGAGCAGCTCGGCGCTCAAGACGATTTACGCGATGCGGCAGGAGCTCGCCGGGCTGTGGGAGCGTTCGAACGATTCACGCGAGCAGCTGCTGGCGCGCCTGCAGGACTGGTGTCATCGCGCCGAGGCAAGCAACATCGCCGCGCTGCAGAAGTTTTCGCGGACCTTGCGCAGCTACGCGTAAGCAATCGTCTGCGCACGATGCAAAAAGCCCGCCGGAAGGCGGGCTTTTTTATCGTACAACCGCGCCAGGCGCGGCTTCAATCCGGCGTCACTTGAGCTTCGTTTCCTTGTACATCACGTGCTTGCGGGCGACCGGATCGAATTTCTTGATCTCCATCTTTTCCGGCATCAGCTTTTTGTTCTTCGACGTGGTGTAGAAATGGCCGGTGCCGGCGGATGATTCGAGCTTGATCTTTTCACGCATGGTCTGAATTCTCCTTGAGCTCGCGCCGGGTTAGACGTGCACGCCGCGGGCGCGCATCGCCGCCAGGACGACGTCGATGCCGTTCTTGTCGATCGTGCGCAGCGCGGCGTTGGTCAGCCGCAGGTTCACCCAGCGGTTCTCGGTTTCGACCCAGAAACGCCGACGCTGCAGGTTCGGCAGAAACCGGCGCTTGGTCTTGTTGTTGGCGTGGGACACGTGGTGACCCACCATCGGGGCTTTGCCCGTTACCTGACAGACTCGAGCCATCGCTCGCTCCAACTCATTGAAATTGCGAAAGTCTTGGATTGTAACCGGAAATCCAAGGCGATTCAAGCATTTGGCAGGGTAACGCCTTACAGCAACCCCGCGCCTTACAGCAACCCCGGCCTTACAGCAGCCCCCGCTCGGCAAACGACACCGTCCGCGTGCCGGCGACGATGAAATGGTCGAGCGTCCTGATCTCGACCAGCGCCAGCGCCTGCTTGAGCGTCTGCGTCAAAAGCTCGTCGGCGCGGCTGGGCTCGGCGACACCGGACGGATGGTTGTGGGCCAGAATCACGCCGGCGGCATTGTAGCGGAGCGCCGTCTTCACCACTTCGCGCGGGTACACGCTGGTCTGGGTCAGCGTGCCGCGGAAGAGCTCTTCCGATCCCAGCAGGCGGTTTTGCGAATCGAGAAACAGGGCGACGAACACTTCGTGCGGCCGGCTCCCCAGCGACAGCGACAGATAATCGCGCACCGCGCGCGGCGAGCTCATCGCATCGCGTTCGCCGATCTCTTCGCAGAGCGCGCGGCGCGCGATTTCGACGACCGCCTGCAGCTGCACGTATTTCGCCGGGCCGAAGCCGCGGACCGCCGCGAATTCGTCGAGCGTTGCGCCGAACAGCCGATTCAGCCCGCCGAAGCGCGCGAGCAGCTCGCGACCCAGCTCGACGGCACTGCTGCCGGCCATGCCGGTGCGCAGGAAAATCGCCAGCAGCTCGGCCTCGGACAAGGCCGCCGCGCCGAGCTTCAGCAGGCGCTCGCGCGGGCGTTCGTCGGCCGGCCAATCGGCAATGCGCATGTCCAGCCCCTGTACCGTGATGCCAGCGCATATTAAACTGCGCCACGCCACACCCCCGTTCGTCCTCATGGATGATTCCTCCGCGATGACCTCCCCCGCTGCCGCGCGATCGCTTTCGCGTGTCGTGCTCGGCCTGACCGGCGGCATAGCCGCCTACAAGGCCGCGGAGCTGACGCGGCTGCTGGTCAAGGAAGGGATCGCCGTCGACGTCGTGATGACGAATGCCGCCGCCCAGTTCATTGCACCGATGACTTTGCAGGCGCTGTCGGGCAATCCGGTGCTGTCCGGCCTGTGGGAATCGGGCGCCGCCAACGCGATGGGGCACATCGAGCTGTCGCGCCATGCCGATGCGATCGTCGTCGCTCCGGCGTCCGCGGATTTCATCGCCAAGCTGGCGAACGGCCATGCCGACGATCTGTTGTCGACGCTTTGTCTCGCCCGCGACTGTCCGCTGTTGATCGCGCCGGCGATGAACCGGCAGATGTGGAGCAACGCGGCCACACAGCGCAATGTCGCGCAGCTTCGCGCCGACGGAATCGAAATCCTCGGTCCGGGAAGCGGCGATCAGGCCTGCGGCGAAATCGGCGACGGCCGCATGCTCGAGCCCGAAGAAATCCTGGCTGCGCTGCTCGCTTCGGCGCAGCCGAAGCTGCTCGCCGGCAAGCGCGTGCTGCTGACGGCG
>DASYJB010000123.1:0-7295 GCA_035996965.1 Casimicrobiaceae bacterium
GCGTGCGCGAGGAAGCCGAGAAGGACGCCGTCCTGCGGGTGCTGGGACGAGTCAACGGCAACTACAGCAAGGCGGCCGAGCTGCTCGGCGTGAGCCGCCCCACACTTTACGATCTGATGCATCGCTGCGGCCTCAAGTAGAGCGCATCGGCGATCGATTCCGCGAAGAAGCGACGACAATGAAGCTCCGGTACCGTATCTGCACAACGCTCGTAGCGATCGCGACTCTTGCGCTTGCCGGCTGCGGCAAAGACAATCCGACCGCGCTTGTCGCATCGGCGAAATCGTATCTCGCGAAGAACGAATACGAAGCCGGCATCATCCAGCTGAAGAGCGCGCTGCAGATAGCACCCGACAATGCCGAAGCGCGAATCCTGTACGGCAAGGCGCTGCTCGACACCGGTCGTCCGGCCGCGGCCGAGACCGAAATCCGCAAGGCGATCGAACTCAAATATCCGGCAGACGAAACCTATCCGCTGCTCGCGCGTGCAATGGTCGACCAGAACGCGTATGCCAAGGTGGTGACGGAGCTCGCCGATCGCAAGCTCGGCGATCCCAAGGCGCAGGCTGGCCTGCAGACCCAGGTAGCCAACGCCTACCTTGCGCTCGGCGAAGTCGCGAAAGCGAATGAAGCGATCCAGGCTGCGCTTGTCGCAGTTCCCGGAGATGCGCGCGCGCTTACGATTCAGGCTCGCCTCGCCGCCCTCGGAAACGATCTGCCGCAGGCGTTGAAGCTGATTGATGCGGCCATCGCTGCGGCTCCCAACAATGCCCAGGCGCTGGTCGCGAAAGCCGGATTCGAGAACGCGCAGGGGCGGCGCGCCGAAGCGCTCAAGACGCTCGAGCGCGCGGTCGACGTCAGCGGGGGCTCGCTCGGCGCGCGCTACGCGCTTGCGTCGATGCTGATCGAAAGCGGTCAACTGGACAATGCGGCGGTTCAGGTCGACGCGATGAAGAAGATGTCCCCGCTCGAGTTTCGAACGCTCTATGCCGATGCGCTGGTCTCGTATTCGCGCGGCGATGCGCCGCACGCTCGGGACGCGATCCAGAAGGTGCTGTCGGTCAACCCGGACAACCTGCAGAGTATCTACCTTTCGGGACTCATCGACATGAGGCTGGGGTCGTATGCCTCGGCCGAGGATTCGCTGCGCAAAGTTGCCGCGCGCGCATCCGACGAGGTGAGCCCGCTGCGCGCTCTCGCCGTCCTGTACATGCGCACCGGACGCACGGCGCAGGGCATCGAAACGCTCGAAGGAGCGCTGACCCGCGCGCCCGACAATCCGGTCCTGCTGCAAGCGGCCGGCGAGGCTAACCTGGCCGCCGGCAACGCCGCCAGGGCCGCACAGTACTACGAGCGGGCAAGCGCGCTGGACAAGGGCAACATGGCGAGCAAGATTCGGCTGGCCCAGGTCAAGTACGCCGCCGGCGAACCGGGACAGGCGTTCAAGGAACTCGAGTCCCTGTCCGGCGCCGATCAATCGCAATACCAGGCGGATCTCGCGTTGATCGCCGCGCATTTGCGCCGCGGTGAATTCGACCAGGCGCTGGCCGCGGTCGCCACGCTGGAAAAAAAGCAGCCGAACAACCCGCTGACCTATAACGTCAGGGGCGCGGCATACGCCGGCATGCACGACAACAAGAACGCGCGCGCAAGCTTCGAGAAGGCGCTGGACGTGCAGCCCGGGTATTTTCCCGCAGCGCGCAACCTCGCGCTGCTCGACGTGCAGGAGCAGAAAGCCGAGGACGCGCGCAAGCGCTACGAGGCGATGCTGGCCAAGGACCCGAAAAACGAGCAGCTGTTGCTGGGCTTGGCCGAGCTTCTGGTCATGTCGGGCCGCAGCCCGGACGAGGTCAAGGCGACGATCGAACGCGCGATTGCCGCAGCGCCCAAGTCGGTCCGGCCGCGTCTGGCGATGATCGCTTACTTCGGCAATCTTCGCGACGCCAAGGCCGGGCTCGACGCCGCCAAGGCGGCACAGGCAGCTTTCCCCGATGATGCGCAGATCCTGGAGGCAGTAGGAGCCGCGCAGCGCGCCGCTGGCCAGACCGACGAGGCCCTGGCCACGTTCAACCGCCTGGTGCAGCTGCAGCCGCAGAACGCAATGGCGTTGATGCGACTGGCTGACGTGCAAGTCGCGCAGAAAGACTACAGCGCCGCAATCGCAACCCTGCGCAAAGTCGTCTCGGTCGAACCCGATCAGACTCGCGGGCTGGTCGCTCTGGCCAAGACCTATGTCATGTCCGGCCATCCTGAAGATGCGCTCGCCGAGGCGCGCAAGCTGCAGAAAGACCGGCCGAAGCGCGCGATGGGCTATGCGCTCGAAGGTGAAGTGATGGTCGCGCAGCAGAAGTGGCAGCAGGCAGCCGCCGCGTACCGGGATGCGCTCGTACGCGAGCCGATCCCGATACTCGCGGTGCGCCGCTACGAGGCATTGCAGAAAGTCGGCGCGGCTGACGCCAGCGCGTTCGCCGCGACATGGACGAAGGAGCATCCGACCGACGCCACGCTGGTCATTTTCCTCGGGCAGCAGAGCCTCGCCCGCAAGGATTACCGTGGGGCGATCACCAACTACCAGGCGGCCGTGAAGCTCGACCCCGACAATCCGATGGTCTTGAACAACCTCGCCTGGGCGCTGGCGGAGACAGGCGATGCGAAGGCGCGGGAATATGCTTCAGCGGCGTACCGGCAGGCGCCATTCAATCCGAATGTAATCGATACGCTGGGCTGGGCCGAAGTGCAAATCGGCGACGCGCAAAAGGGCGTCGAGCTCCTGCGGTCGGCGTCGAATCTCGCGCCGGGCAACATCGATATCCGGCTGCATCTGGCCAAGGGCTTGATCAAGACCGGCGACAAGGCCGGCGCGAAAAAAGCGCTCGAGCCGCTTTCCAAGCTCGGCGAGGCATCCCCAGCGCGCGTCGAAGCCGACAAGCTGCTGAGCGGGCTCTAAGCATGGCCGGAGACATCACCGTCGGCGTCGTCGGCCTGGGCTACGTCGGGCTTCCGCTCGCGGTCGAGTTCGGCAAGAAGTATCCGACGGTCGGGTTCGACCTGTCCGAAACCAAGGTCGTCGCATACGGCAAGGGCATCGATCCAACCGGCGAAGTGAGTCCTGCAGAGCTGGCCGCGGCCACCGGCTTGCGCTGCACGACCGATGCGACGGCGCTGCGTACCGCAGACTTTGTCGTCGTCGCCGTGCCGACGCCGATCGACGATGCGCACCAGCCCGACTTCGGGCCGCTGCTTTCGGCCAGCGAAGCCGTTGGGCGGAATCTCAAGCGCGGCGCAACCGTGGTCTTCGAATCGACCGTGTACCCGGGTGCGACCGAAGAGATTTGCGTGCCGGTGATAGCGAAGGCGTCCGGCATGGTGTGGAAGCGCGACTTTTTCGTCGGGTATTCGCCCGAACGCATCAATCCGGGCGACAAGGAGCACACGCTGCCGCGGATCGTCAAGCTGGTGAGCGGAGATACGCCGGCGACGCTGGAGCGGGTCGCCGCCGTTTACGGCAGTATCATCCCGGCGGGTGTCCACCGCGCGAGCTCGATCAAGGTTGCCGAAGCGGCCAAGGTGATCGAAAACACGCAGCGTGATCTCAACATCGCGCTGATGAACGAGCTGGCGCTGATCTTCCACAAGATCGGCATCGATACGCTCGAGGTCCTCGAAGCCGCCGGAACGAAATGGAACTTCCTGGCCTTCCGGCCGGGGCTGGTCGGCGGGCATTGCATCGGCGTCGATCCGTACTATCTGACGCATATGGCGGACAAGCTCGGCTACCATCCTCAGGTCATCCTCGCCGGCCGGCGCATCAACGACGGCATGGGCAAGTTCATCGCCGAGCAGACGGTCAAGCAGCTGATCCAGTCGGGCGCGTCGGTCAAGGGCGCCGATATCAACGTGCTCGGGCTCACGTTCAAGGAAAATTGCCCGGACATCCGCAACTCGCGCGTCATCGACGTCGTGCAGGAGCTCGCCTCGTACGGCGCCAACGTGCACGTGCACGATCCGGTGGCCGATCCCGACGAAGCGCGGCACCAATACGGCATCGATCTGAAGTCGTGGGATGCGCTGCCGCGGGCGCGCGCCATCGTGGCCGCGGTCGCCCACAGCGATTTCAAGCGCCGCCCGACCGACGACTATGTGACCAAGCTCGACAAAGGCGGGCTGTACGTCGACGTCAAATGTCAGGCCGACGCGGCGCAGTTTCGGGCGCGAGGCGTCAACGTGTGGAGGTTGTGATCGTGGATACGCGCGGCGCGCCGGAAGCCTTTGTTGCATGCTGCGCAGCGCTGCGGGCGCGGCCCAAGCGCTGGCTGGTGAGCGGTAGCGCGGGCTTCATCGGTTCGCACCTGCTCGAGACGCTGCTGAGCCTCGGCCAGGACGTCGTGAGCCTGGATAATTTCGCCACCGGCTACCGCAGCAACCTCGACGAGGTTCGCCGGTCCGTCGGCGAGCTGGCGTGGCGCAAGCACAGCTTTCGAGAAGCCGACATCGTCGACGCCGATGCTTGCCGCAGCGCCTGCGAAGGCGTCGACATCGTCCTTCACCAGGCCGCGCTCGGCTCGGTGCCGCGCTCGATCGAGGATCCGCTGCGCACGCATGCCGCCAATGCCACTGGATTCCTCAACATGCTGATCGCCGCGCGCGACGCTCGTGTCGAGCGCTTCGTCTACGCTGCCTCGAGCTCGACTTATGGCGATCACCCGGGTCTGCCGAAGGTCGAAGACGCCATCGGCCGGCCGCTGTCGCCGTACGCAGTGACCAAATACGTGGACGAGCTCTATGCCCAGGTGTTCGCGCGCTGCTACGGCGTGGCCGCGACCGGGCTCCGCTATTTCAACGTGTTCGGGCCGCGCCAGGACGCCGAGGGCGCGTACGCGGCGGTGATTCCGCGCTGGGCCGCGGCGATGCTGGCAGGAACGCCGATCGTCATCTACGGTGACGGCGAGACGACGCGTGACTTCTGCTATGTCGGCAACGTCGTGCAGGCCAACCTGCTGGCAGCGACGGCCCCCGCTGCAACCGTGTCCGGCGAGGTCTACAACGTCGCCGTCGGCGGCCGCATATCGCTGAACGATCTCTATTCGGCGTTGCGTGATCTGGTGGGCGAGCGCCATCCGGGGCTCTCCGTCTTGGCGCCGATCCACGAGGACTTTCGCGCCGGCGACGTGCGTCACTCGCAGGCCGACATCACGAAGGCGGTCGATGCCTTCCGTTACGCCCCGACTCATGAACTGCGTGCCGGACTGCGCGAGGCGCTGCCCTGGTACGAGTCGCATCCGCTGGCGGCGCCGATCGCGCGTGCCGGAGGGACTCGCGGTGTTCGCGGCACCGCTTGAGCTCCATCGCGCCGGCGCTTCGGCGTTCGGCATCCGCCGGCTGCTCGCGCTGGCCGTGACGCTGCTGCTGGCCTCGGTGGCCGCCGCTGCCGACTCGCCTTCCCCGGAGGTGCTGGCAGCACAGGCGCTGGCATACGAGCATGGCGAGGGCGTGCCCAAGGATCAACGCAAGGCGGCCGCGCTGTATTGCGAGGCAGCGCGCGCCGGCGACGTCGGCGCCATGTTCAACCTGGGCTGGATGTACGCCAACGGTCGCGGTGTCGCCCGCGACGACGCGCTGGCAGGGTTCTTTTTTACGCGCGCCGCGCGCGAAGGGCACGCCCAGGCGCGCGAAATGCTGAAATTCGTCGACCGCGGCCAACTCGTTTATCCGGAATGCATGTTGCCGCCCGCGCTGGACTCGACAGCCGGAGCCGGCGAGAAGCCGGTGGAGCTCATCGACGCCGAGGCCTATGCCGACCTGCCGCCGGACAAACGCAGGATTGCCGAGGCGGTGGTCAAGGCCGCCCCGCAATTCGGGATCGACCCACGGCTGGCGCTGGCGATCGTTGCGGCCGAGTCGAACTTCCAGCCGGATGCGCGCTCCGAGAAGGACGCGCGCGGCCTGATGCAGTTGATCTCCGCGACGGCAACGCGATTCAACGTGAGGAATCGTTTCGACATCGAGGACAATCTGCAGGGAGGTCTTTCCTATCTTCGTTGGCTGATTGCTTACTATCAGGGTCGGGTTTCGCTTGCGGTCGCCGCATATAATGCCGGCGAAGGCGCGGTCGATCGCTACAAAGGCATTCCTCCTTACGCCGAAACCCGCGCCTACGTGCAGCGCGTGCAGCGCCTTTTCGGCGAGGAATGGCATCCGTACGATCCGAGCGTCGCGGATTCGTCGACGATTCTGGTTCGCGCACCCGACACCGAGTAGAACGCGATGGAAAATCGCCGGTCCGGTTGGCAGCCCCGTTGGTCCGTCCTGCTTTTCTGCGCGTGCGCGCTGGCCGCGGCGATGCCGACCTGGGCGGGCGTGGTCGAGACGATCCAGCGGATCAAGGCCTCGGTCGTCGCCGTCGGCACGTTCGAGCGCACCCGCTCGCCCCAGTTCCAGTTTCTTGGTACCGGGTTCGCCGTCGAGGACGGCTCGCTGATCGTCACCAATGCGCATGTGGTGGCCCGGCTGCTCGATCCGGCGCAGCGCGAGACGTACGCGATCCTGATTCCGCAGCCCGACAAAGATGATCCGAACAAAGCGCAGGTGCGGGAAGCGACGCGGGTGGCGACCGATACCGATTCCGATTTGGCGCTGCTGCGTATTTCCGGCCCGGCGCTGCCGCCGCTGAAGCTCGGCCAATCCGGCGATGTGAAGGAAGGGCAGGAAGTCCTGTTCACTGGTTATCCGATAGGCGCGGTTCTCGGACCGCATCCAGCCACGCACCGCGCGATCATCGCCTCGGTGACGCCGATCGCGATTCCGTTGTCGCGCGCCGGCGAATTGAGCCCGCAGACCATACGCCGGCTTGCCTCCGGGCAATATCCGGTGTTCCAGCTTGACGCGACCGCGTATCCGGGAAACAGCGGCAGCCCGCTCTACGATCCGGCAACGGGAGAGGTCATCGGCGTCATCAACAAGGTGTTCGTGCAGGGAACCAAGGAGGCTGCTCTGACGCAGCCTTCGGGCATTACCTACGCCATTCCGGCAGACCATCTGCGGGCGCTGCTGCAGCGCGCACGCTGAGCGCGGCAGCGACGTCCAGGCGGCGCGAAAGCATCGCAGGTGATCGATCCGATCTGGGTCAAGGCCGTGCTCAAGGGGCTGGTGCTTCCTCCGACCGGGCCGCTTCTGCTGGCATTGCTGGGTCTTGCCTTGTGGCGGCGGAGTCCCCGGCTCGGTGCGGGCCTGGCGTGGACGGGGGTGTTGTCGCTGCTGCTGCTTTCGCTACCCGCGGTTGCGGCGCTGCTGATACG
>DASYJB010000124.1:0-23067 GCA_035996965.1 Casimicrobiaceae bacterium
CAGGCAATACGCGAATGCCCCGGCGCTGTACAGGTAGTAGAGCTGGTGGTAGAGGACGCCGCCGATCGCGAACAGCACGCCGCGCCGCCGCCAAAAGAAGCTGAACAACCGGCGGTTCGCGACCGCAATGAGGGCGAGGAGGATCAATGCGGCCCAGGGCGGCGCCAGTCCCGCTGCGGCAAGCAGCAGCGTCGCCAGCCAGCAGGCGACAAGGAGCGCGCGAAAGCGCTCGCCGTTGTCCATGTTGAGACTTCTCGACCACCATCCGTGCTCGACGATCAGGCGCGACCAGGGCATTGCGCGACGCCATACTTCGGTCCGCAACAGATTGGGCAGGCGCCAGATCTTGAGGTGGGTCGCCAGCAGTGCCGGCTCCAGGTGAATGCGAAGGCCGCGCTGCCGCAAGCGCAATCCGAGCTCGATGTCCTCGATCGAGGACTGAGGATACTTGTCGGCGTCGAATCCGCCGGCCTCGGCGAAAGCCTCCCTGCTTATCGCACCGCAGCCGGCCCAGAATGTGTCGACGTCGCCTCCGGCGTGGAGGTGCTGGTAGCGGTGGACAAGATTCTTGTACTGCGAGAAGAAATTGGGCGCCGGAGGGTCGTCGTCATAACTGCCGAAAATCGCGGCCGCGCCGGTCGCTTGCAGCGCCTCGACCAGCACCCGTGCGCCGTCCGCGTGGATGACAACGTCGGCATCGACGAACCACAGGATCTCGCCTGCCGCGGTGGCGGCTCCGACGTTGCGCGCGCCGCCGGGCCCCCGGCGTCCGCCGGATTCGAGCACCGTGACCCCGGCATCGGCGGCAATCGCCGCGCTGGCATCCGTCGACCCATCGTCGACTACGATGATTTCAGCGACCTCGCCCTTGCGCCGCATCGTGAGCAGCGGCTCGAGGCTATGCCGAAGCGTGCTGCTGCCGTTGTATACGGGCATGATGACCGTGACGGCGGGCGCCGCGGGGCGGGTGCTTTCGGTCGCTGCGTTCAGTGCATTTCTCCCGACCGGCGCTTTGCCCGGCTGCGCAATATCGCGGCGGCGGCAACTTTCGCTACGCGAGCACTATAATTGGCCCGCTGAGCTGCGACGCATACGCCAAGGCAATCGCGCGCATTGGAGCATCCGCAGTCTAATCAGTCGTCGCTGCCCGCGCAATCAATCAAACAATCGAGCGGAAAATACGCGCGCCATGGAAGGCAATGGCATCCGATCGACCGACGGCGGGTCACGCCGCTGGGACGCTGCGCTCGAGCCATTGCTCGGTGCGCCGACCGGGGCGCTGTGGCGATTGCACAGCGATGCGGTCAACGCGACCCTGTTCGCCCGCTGGCTACCGGCGAAGCCTTGCGCCGATCTGCTGAAGACCGACCTGTTCGACGAGGCGATGGGAAGCGGGCTGTATCCGCTGCTGTCCGAGCGTGCGCGGCGCGTCGCGGCACTCGACCTCGCGCCGTCGGTGCTGGCCGCGGCAACGGTGCGCCATCCGGCATTGCTGGCGGTCGCGGCCGATGTCCGGCGCTTGCCGTTTGCGAGCGAAGCGTTCGATGTCGTCGTGTCGAATTCCACCCTCGATCACTTTGACAAGCGCGACGAGATACTGGCGTCGCTGCGCGGCTTTCATCGCGTACTGCGTTCCGGTGGCCGCCTGCTGCTAACGATGGACAATCTCGCCAATCCCGCGGTCGCACTGCGCAACGTCCTGCCCTACCGTCTGCTGCATCGCCTGAAGCTCGTCGCCTATCCGATCGGCGCGACCGGAGGGCCCGGACGTCTGCGGCGCATGCTGAAGGACGCCGGCTTCGACGTGCTGGAGACGGTCGCGCTGCTGCACTGCCCCCGCGCGCTTTCGGTGGCGCTCGCGCGGCGCTGCGAACGCCGCGGGACGCCCGAGGCGACGGCGCGGTTTTTGCGCACGGCGTTGCGATGGGAGCGCCTGGCGCGCTGGCCGACCCGATATCTGACCGGCTATTTCGTCGGCATCCACGCGCGAAAGCCATGATGTCGGATGAACACAGCGACGAGCGTCGACCGCCGCCCGCCGGTAAGATCGCCGGCGCGCAGACGCGGTCGGCGTATCCGGCCGGCAACTTCATCCGTCGCGCGCTGCTGACCTTGCGTGACGAAGGGCTGAAGAGCTTCTGGTTCAAGCTGTTGAGCCAGTGCGGCTACCGCCGCCTGCTACTGCTCGAACGCGCGCTGGACCAGCCGGTTGCCGACTTCGCGCCGGGCTTGCCGGTCGACGTCGCAATGCTGGCACAGGACGAACTGGACGACTATCTGGTCTTTCGCCCCGGCACGACGCGGCGCGAGATCGCCGGCCGATTGCGCTCGGGCCACCTGTGCTTTGTCGCGCGGCACAAAGGGCGGATCGTCGCCGCCGCATGGATCGCCATGCAACCGGTCTGGGTGCCGTTCCTCGGGTGCCGGATCGATGTGACACCGGATGAAGCCCACATTTACGACAAGTTCACGCTGCCGGCCTATCGCGGCCACGGCATCTCCAACGCCGTGCGCGCCCATCACTTGAACCATCTGCAGCGCGCCGGCTTGCGACGCGCCACGGGTGCGGTCCTGCCGGAGAACGTGTCATCGCTGCGCGACGACACCAAGGGCGGCTTTCGCGTCTACGGCGTGCTCGGGCGCATCAAGCTGGGCCCCTGGCAGCGCGTGTTCCTGATGCCGCCGCCGGGGGGCCGCAGCACGCCGCGGGGCCGCAGCTGACGCCGGCGGCTGGAGGAAAACAATCATGTGCGGTATTTGCGGCATCGCCTGGTCCGATCCGAAGCGGCCGGTCAGCCCGGAAACACTCAAGCGCATGTCCGACTCGCTGCGGCATCGCGGCCCGGACAGCGAAGGTTTCCTCGCCGCGCCGGGCATAGGCTTCGGTTTTCGTCGCTTGAGCATCGTCGACCTGAAGACCGGCGACCAGCCGATTTCGAACGAGGACGGCTCGGTCACCGTCATCTGCAACGGCGAGATCTACAACCATATCGAGCTGCGCCAGCGCCTCGCCGGCGCGGGTCACCGCTTTGCGACAGCGTCGGACGTCGAGGTGATCGTGCACCTGTACGAGGAGCACGGCCTCGATTTCGTTTCGCATTTGCGCGGCATGTTCGGCCTGGCGCTGTGGGATGCGCGGAGGCGGCGGCTGGTGCTCGCGCGCGACCGGCTGGGCATCAAGCCCTTGCACTATGCGATCACCGCCGACGGCCTTTTTTTCGGATCGGAGCAGAAGGCGATCCTCGCGTCGGGTGCGGTCGAGCCGCACCCCGACCTCCAGTCGCTGCGCCAGCTGCTTTCGTACGGTCGCATCGTCGCGCCGCGCACGATCGTCACCGGCATCCGCCGCCTGCCGGCCGGGCACACGCTGACCTGGAGCGAGGGACGCGTCGATATCCGCCAGTACTGGGAGGCGATGTTCCCCGCGCGCGGCGACTACGACCGGAGCGCGACCGAGCAGGACTGGGCCGATGGGCTGCGCGACAAGCTGACCGAGAGCGTCAAGCTCCATTTGCGCAGCGATGTGCCGCTGGGCGCCTGGCTCAGCGCCGGGATCGATTCGAGCGCGGTCACGGCGCTGATGTCGCGCCTGGTGCCACCGCCGGTGCAAACCTTCACCTTGCGTTTCGAGGACCCGGCGTTCGACGAATTGCGCGAGCAGAAAGGACTGGACGACTATCCGGAATACGGCCTTGCCGGTCACCGGATTGTCTGCCGCCACGTCGACATGCAGCGGCTGCCGAAGGCAATCTGGCACGCCGAGGACACGCTGCTGGGCGGTGTCGAGATCGGCCGGCTGATGGTGGCGCAAGCCACGGCCGCGCACGTCAAGGTCGTGCTGACCGGCGAAGGATCGGACGAGATTCTCGGCGGGTATCCGTGGTATCCGACGATGCGCCTGCTCGATCCGATGTTTCTGCTGCCGCAGGCAGCGCGCCGGATGATCGCGGGCGTGCCCGCGATCCGGCGACGATGGCCGGGCGCGGCGGCGACGATCGCGGGCCCGCGCGAGATGAACTTCGAGCGCTTTTCGCGCAGCATCACCCACTTGCGCGGACAGGCCGACGGCAGCGAGGTGCTGGCGCCGGAAATCATCGCCGAGCTCGACCGGCAAGGCGATGGCACCGCGAATGCGGCGCCGCCGCCGGCGGGCTTCGAATCCTGGCACCCGTTCGCCCGCATGCAATATTTCGATCTCAAGCACCGGATGGGCGACGGCGTCGTGCTCGGCCTCGATCGCGCGTCGATGGCGTATTCGGTCGAGGCCCGGGTGCCGTTCCTTGATCACGAGCTGGTCGAATACTGCGCCCGCATTCCGCCTCGGGTGAAAATGAAATGGCTGCGTGAAAAGCATATTCTGCGGCGAGCGATGGAAAGCGTGCTGCCGCCCGATATCGTCAATCGCAAGAAGCGCGGTCTGCAGGTGCCGATGGATGCATGGCTGCGCGCGCCGCTGCCCGAGTTCGCCGCCGAACGGATGTCACCCTCGGCCTTGCGCCAAAGCGGCTACTTCGAAGCGGACAAGGTGCAGGCGCTGATGCGGCGGCATCGCGCCGGCGGCGAGAACCTCGGCCAGATCCTGTCGGTCGTGCTTGGTGTGCAGATCTGGCACGACCTCTTCCGCCACAGCCCATCGGGGCGACAAGTCCCGCCATGAGATTTCGCCTCCGCGACCTGCCGGCCATGTTGCGCACGCCAGCCGGCCGTATGCACGTGCGTCAAGGCATCGCCTACCGCAGCTGGCCGCTGCTGTCGCGGCTGGCACGGCTGTACCGACACACGCTGGTCCGCGACACCCGCGTCATCGCCGTCGCGGGATCGTTCGGCAAGTCGACGACGACACGCGCCATCGCCGCCGCGCTTGGCGTCTCCGAGCACGGCTCGATGCTGTCCAATGCCTGGTCCTGGATCGCTTTCGCGCTGCTGCGCATCCGGCCGGGACAGCGTCACGCGGTGATCGAGGTCGGTATTTCCAAGCCCGGACAGATGAAGGGGTATGCGCGCACCGTCGGACCGGACGTCGCCGTGATCACCGCCATTGGCAGCGAGCACCATCGCAGCCTCGGCACGCTCGAGGTGACGCGCGCCGAAAAGTCCTGGATGCTGCAGGTGCTGCCGGCGTCGGGCGCCGCGGTCCTGAACGGCGACGACCCCAACGTCATGTGGATGAAGGAAAAAACGCGCGCCCGCGTGGTCACCTTCGGCTTCGGCGCGGCATGCGACGTCCGGGCTGACGACGTCCGGCTGGACTGGCCGCGCGGAACGCGCTTTCATCTGACGGCGTTCGGGGAAGAGCGCGACGTGGCCGTCCGGTTGCTGGGTCGCCATACGATCTACGCCATCCTCGCCGCGATCGCCGTCTCGCACTTCGAAGGCTACGCGCTGGATGGCACGCTGGCGCGATTGCGCGAGCTTGCGCCGACGCCGGGGCGCATGGACCCGGTGTTGCTGCCCAACGGCGTGACGGTGCTCCGCGACGATTTCAAATCGACGTTGGAAACGGTGCACACCGCGCTCGATGTGCTGGCGCAGATCCCGGCGTCACGCCGCGTCGTGCTGCTGGGGTCGGTGTCCGAGCCGCCCGGCCCGCAGCGACCGATCTATCAGGCGCTTGGCCAGCGAATCGCGGCCGTCGCCTCGCATCTGGCCGTGTTCAATCACGACTTCGAGCCGGTGTGGTCGGGGGCTCGACGCGGCGGCATGCCGAGGACGTCGGTCACCGACGCCGGCCACACTGCGCGTGACGCGGCGGAAGCGCTGAGCCAGCTGCTGCATCCGGGCGATGTACTGTTGATCAAGGGTCGCGGCCCGGAAAAACTCGATCGGGTCAGATTGATCCTCGAAGGGCGGCAGGTCGGCTGCGATATCCGTTATTGCAGCCTGCGAACGCAGGAGTGCGAGCGATGTCCGATGCTCGAGCGCGGCTGGGAAGGACACCGCGTGATCATGTAGACGACGCCGAGCCGCGCCGTCCGTTGGTGCCGCCGCGGAAGGCGGCCAGGCTACGATAGTGGCTTGAGGTCGCCGAGCAAGGTCGGCAACAGCTCCGAAACGGTCGGATGGATGTGCATCGCGCGCTGCAGCACCGTATAGGGCGCGCCGGCGGCCATCAGATCGAGGATGCAGTGCACCGCCTCGTCGCCTTCGATGCCCAGCAGCGCCGCCCCGAGGATCTTCCTGGTCTCCGCGTCGACCAGCACCTGCATGAAACCCTGTGTTTCGCCGCGCTCGCGCGCCCGGCCGACCCTGGTCATCATTCGCTTGGCAATAAGTGCCCGCCGGCCCGAGGCGCGCACTTCCCGCTCGCTCATGCCGACGCGCCCCAGTGGCGGGTCGATGAACAGCGCGTAAGTCGGGATGCGATCGCTGACCCGGCGCTGCTCGCCGTCGAGCAGGTTCGCGGCGACGATCTCGTAGTCGTTGTACGACGTGTGCGTGAACGCGCCCCGTCCGTTGACGTCGCCGATCGCCCAGATGCCGGGGACGCTGGTCTGCAGCCCTTGGTCGACTTCGATGTAGCCCCCTGCGTCGGTCCGTACGCCGGCCAGGTCGAGACCCAGGTCGTCGGTGTTCGGCACGCGGCCGATCGCCAGCAGCAGGTGCGAGCCGCCGACCACGCGCGGCTCCTCGGCGCAGCTCATTCGCACCGATACGCCGTTGCCGTTGGACGCCGCGCCCAGGCACGTCGCATTCAGGCGAAACGCGATGCCCTCCGCCTCGAGTATCGCCTGGATCGCGGCGGAAACGTCCTCGTCCTCACGTCCGATCAGCCGCGGGCCCATTTCGATGACCGTCACGGCACTGCCGAAGCGGCGATACATTTGCGCGAATTCGAGTCCGATGTAGCTTCCGCCGACGATCAACAGGTGCTCGGGCAGAGAGTCGATCTCCATCATGCTGCTGTTGGTGAAGTAACGTACGTCGGCGAGGCCGTCGATGCCGCGCACGGCGGCGCGGCCGCCGACATTGATGAAAATCTGCGGCGCTTCGAGCAAGCGCTCGCCGACCCGCACGCTGCGCGGACCTTCGAAGCGCGCCTGCCCCTCGATCAGCGTTACGTTCGGCGCCTCGCGGATCCATTTGGCGACGTTGGCGTTCGACTGCTGGACGATCGCATCCTTGCGCGCCTTGACCCGCGCCATGTCGACCCGAACCGGGCCGTCGAGCACTACGCCGAAGTCGGCGGCGCGGCGCGCCACATGGGCGGCGCGCGCGCTCGCGATCAGCGTTTTGGTCGGGATGCAGCCGACGTTGACGCAGGTGCCGCCGATCAACTTGCGCTCGATGATCGCCGTCCTGCGACCGGCATTTCCCAGCCGGACGGCCAGCGGCGGGCCGGCCTGCCCGGTGCCAATCACAATCGCGTCGTATTCGGCCATGAAACTCTCGCGGCAACGAATGGCGAGTGTAACGCCGAGCCGGTATCGCGCGCCGTTACGCGACCGTCGCCCCGCAGGCGGTCGCCGCATCGATCCTAAAGCGCCGGACAGGATTCCGCAGCGCCTCCGGCACCCGCGGCGACGGTCGCGGCGGATTGCCGTTACCATAAGGGTCTTCCCGCGCCACACCGCCATCATGCGTTTTACCGTCGCTACATACAACATCCACAAGGGCTTTTCCCACCTGACAAGGCGGGTCGTCATCCACGAGTTGCGCGACAAGCTGCATGGCCTGGATGCCGACGTGATGTTCCTGCAGGAAGTGCAGGGCGTGCATCGCCGGCACGCCGGCCGTTATCGCGACTGGCCGCTGAAGCCCCAGCATGAGTTCATCGCCGACAAGGTCTGGCGCGAAGTCGCCTATGGGCGCAATGCGATCACGCGTCACGGCCACCACGGCAATGCGGTGCTTTCGCGCTTTCCGATCATCGAGCAGGCGAACCAGGATATTTCGGCGCACGCGTTCGAGAGCCGCGGCATGCTGCATTGCGTAATGCAGCTGCAGCGCGGCCTGCCGCCGCTGCATTGCATCAACGTCCACCTCGGACTGTTCGAGCGTGGCCGCGTCTGGCAGGTGCGGGCGCTGTGCGAGCGCATCCGGGAGTCGGTGCCGGCCGACGCGGCACTGATCATCGCCGGCGATTTCAATGACTGGCGGCGCAAGGCCGACCGGATGCTGCAGGACGAGCTCGGTGTCGTCGAAGTCTTCGAAGCGGCGCGCGGACGGCCGGCGCGCACGTTCCCATCAGTCCTGCCCGTATTCCGGCTTGACCGCATTTATGCGCGGGGACTCAAGGTCATCGCCGCCGATGTGCACTACGCCTATCCGCTGGCGCGGCTGTCCGACCATGCGGCGCTCGCCGCAACGTTCGACCTTACGCGTTCCAGCGCCGCGTCGCGCTGATCGACAGCCCGCGGCGCGATGAATCGCTTCCTGCCGGGCAACCGCATCACCCTGCTTAGCAACGGCGACCAGTATTTTCCGGCGCTGATAGGCGCGATCGACGCCGCACGCGAGACCGTGTGGTTCGAGACGTATATCTTCGCCGACGACGCAACGGGGCGGCTGGTCGCCGGCGCGCTGATCCGGGCCGCCAAGCGAGGCGTGAGCGTACGCGCGCTCGTCGACGGCTGGGGTGCCAAGTTTTACCTGACCGTCGCGCTGGAACGCGAAATGCGTGATGGCGGCGTCGATTTCCAGAAGTACCGGCCCGAGGTCGCGCCCTGGCAATTCCGCACGCATCGCCTGCGCCGCCTGCATCGGAAACTGTGCGTGGTTGACGGCGAGATCGCCTTCGTCGGCGGCATCAACGTCATCGACGACGACAACACGCCGCGGCAAACCCCGCCTCGGGTCGACTTCGCGGTTTCCATCGAGGGCCCGCTGCTGCCCGAGATCGAGCAGACAATGCAGCGTGTGTGGGGAATCGTACAACTGGTAAGAACCGGAACGTCGGAGCTGCCGCTGTTGTTCCCCGAGCCCCGTCGCGCCCCGCGCGTCGGCTCGCAGACCGCCAGATTCGTCATCCGCGACAATCTGCGACATCGCCGCGACATCGAGCGGGCCTACCTCGCCGCGATTCGCACCGCCAGGCGCGAGATCATCATCGCCAATTCGTACTTCTTTCCCGGGATTCGCATCCGGCGTGCGCTGGTCTCGGCCGCCCAGCGCGGCGTCGAGGTGACCTTGCTGCTGCCGGGGCGGATCGAGTACCTGCTGCTGCATCTGGCCACGCGTGCGATGTACGGCCAGCTGCTGCAGGCCGGCATCGCAATCGAGGAATACCATCGCAGCATGCTGCACGCCAAGGTCGCCGTCGTCGACGATATCTGGGCCACGGTCGGCTCGTCGAACATCGACCCGTACAGCCTGCTGATGGCCCGCGAGGCCAACGTGATCGTTCGCGACCACGGCTTCAACGAAAAGCTGAAGGGGCAGCTGCGCGATCTGATCGCCGGCGGGGCTCGCCGCGTCGTCCCCGACGACTGGCAGAGCCGGTCGAGGCCCTACAAGGTGGCGATCTGGATCGCTTACGGGATCGTGCGGATGGCGATGGGATTGGTCGGCTACGGCGGCAACGACTGGTTTACCGAGAGCGCCAAGGATTGACGACCTGCGTTGCGGCGCGATCGGCGGCGGTTGAAGTAATATGGCGACGACGCGAACCAATCCGCGGTGTTGCCGCCCGGCGCGGCCGAGCGCGTCGCGGCGCTTGACCCGCCATTGCGCTTACCCATCCTGATGCGACGCAGCTCTTCGCTTCCCCTGCCTCCGACCGAACGATCGCCGCGGCGCGCCCGCGGCGACTGGCACACGGTCGGCACGCTGCTGCCTTATCTGCTCGCGTACAAGGGCCGTGTGCTGCTCGCGCTCGGCTGCCTGATCGCGGCCAAGCTCGCCAACGTCGGCGTTCCGCTGGTGCTGAAGGAGATCGTCGATCGGCTGACCGCGGCCACCGGGGCCCAGGCGCTGGTGCTGCCGCTCGGGCTTCTCGCGGCCTACGGGGCATTGCGGCTTTCGACGACGGCGTTCACCGAGCTTCGCGAGTATCTGTTCGCCAAGGTCACGCAGCGCGCGGTGCGCACGATCGCGCTGAAGACCTTCCGCCATCTGCATGCATTGTCGCTGCGCTTCCACCTTTCGCGGCAGACCGGTGGGCTTACCCGCGACGTCGAGCGTGGGACGCGCGGCATATCGACCTTGATCGGGTATACCCTTTTCTCGATCCTGCCGACGCTGATCGAGATCGCGCTGGTCTCGGCGATCCTGATCGTTCGCTACGACATCTGGTTCATCGGCATAACGCTCGCCGCGCTCGTCCTGTACATCATCTATACGGTCACGATCACCGAATGGCGCACCGGCTTCCGCCGCCAGATGAACGAGCTCGATTCCAAGGCGAACACCCGCGCGATCGACAGCCTGCTGAACTACGAGACGGTCAAGTATTTCAACAACGAGGAATTCGAGGCGCGCCGTTACGACGAAAGCCTGCAGCGGTGGGAGGAGGCCGCCGTCAGAAGCCAGACCTCGCTTTCGCTGCTCAACATCGGGCAGAGCGCGATCATCGCCGTCGCGGTGACGCTGATCATGTGGCGCGCGACGCTGGGTGTGGTCGAGCACACGATGACCATCGGCGATCTGGTGCTGGTCAACGCCTTCATGATCCAGCTCTACATCCCGCTCAACTTTCTCGGCGTCATCTACCGCGAGATCAAGCAGGCGCTGGCCGACATGGAGCGCATGTTTCATCTGATCGAGGTCAACGCCGAAATCAGCGACGCGCCCGGCGCGCCGCCGCTTGCCGCCGGTGGCGGCGAGGTCCGCTTCGAGCACGTCGATTTCCACTACGAGCCGAACCGGCAGATCCTGTTCGACGTCTCGTTCGTGATTCCCGCGGGCCGCACGATCGCCGTCGTCGGGCCGAGCGGGTCGGGCAAGTCGACGTTGGCGCGGCTTTTGTACCGGTTCTACGACGTCAGCGGCGGCCGCATCACCATCGACGGCCAGGACCTGCGCTCGGTGCAGCAGACCAGCGTGCGCGCGGCGATCGGCATCGTGCCGCAGGACACGGTGTTGTTCAACGATTCGATCGAGTACAACATCGCCTATGGCAACCCGGGCGCGACGCACGAGCAGATCGTCATCGCGGCCAGGCTCGCGCAGATCCACGATTTCGTCTCCACGCTGCCCGAAGGCTATCGCACGCCGGTCGGCGAGCGGGGCCTGAAACTTTCGGGCGGCGAAAAGCAGCGTGTGGCCATTGCGCGCGCGATCCTCAAGGACCCGCGGATTCTGATCTTCGACGAAGCGACCTCGGCGCTCGATTCCAAGTCGGAAAAGCTGATCCAGGCGGAGCTCGAGGAGATCTCGGCAGGCTGCACGACCTTGACCGTCGCCCACCGCCTGTCGACGATCGTCGGCGCCGATCAGATTCTGGTGCTCGAGCATGGGCGGATCACCGAGCGCGGTACGCACGCCGAGTTGCTGGCCGCCGGCGGGTCGTTTGCCCGCATGTGGGCGCTCCAGCAGCAGCGCCGGGAAGGCGCCGACGACGGCAGCCCCGATCCCCGCCCTCCGTCAGCCCAGGTCATCGCCTGAGCGGTTGAGCGCGTTAAGCCGTTGGCATAAGCGCCATGGTGTGCTATAAACTTCCGTCCATGATGAGAACTATCTTAATGAACTCGCGATTACTACTTGTTTTTATTGGATTATTTCTGATTGCACCAGGTGCCGGCGCCGCCGAGGACCTGAAGCCGATCGGAGCGACGCTGCTGATCGACGCCAGCAAGCTCAAGCTCGCATCGGCCAACGCGCTGGTTTTCGACGCCCAGACCGGGCAGTCGATCTACGCCAAGGGCGCCGATGCGGTCACGGCGATCGCCTCGGTGACCAAGCTGATGACCGCGATGGTCGTGCTCGACGCCCAGGCGCCGATGGACGAGGCGCTGACGATCGGCATCGGCGATCTGGACCTGCTCAAGGCCAGCACCTCGAGGCTGCGGCTGGGCAGCACGATGACGCGGCGGGAAATGCTGCAGCTGGCGCTGATGTCGTCGGAAAACCGCGCGGCGTCGTGTCTCGCACGCAATTATCCTGGCGGAACGCTGGCTTTTGTCGAGGCGATGAACCGCAAGGCGGCGAGCCTCGGCATGCTGCAGACGCATTTCAATGACGCCACCGGCCTGTCGAGCGACAACGTCGCGACGGCGCGCGATCTGGGGCTCATGGTGCAGGCGGCTGCCGGCTATCCACTGATCCGCGAGTTCACGACGACCGCCAGTCACTCGGTCGAGATCGGTCCGAGCGGCCGCGTGCTGGGCTTCAACAATACCAATTCGCTGGTGCGCGGCGGGCAGTGGGACATCACGCTCAGCAAGACCGGGTTCATTCGAGAAGCCGGCAAGTGCCTCGTGATGCTTGCCAATATCGTCAACCGCCCGGTCGTCATCGTGCTGCTGGACTCGTACGGCAAGCTTTCGCGCATCGCCGATGCGCAGCGGGTCAAGTACTGGCTCGAAACCGGCGAATCGCTGGCGCTGCCGACCACTTCGCATGCCTCGGCGAGGGCCAAGCGCGCGCCCCATCGGGTGCGCGGCAGCTTCGCCGCCGTGTCGACCGCGGACAAGGCCAAAGCGCGTCACCTGTAGCCGGTCCGAACGTCCGTTGACGGCCGCGAAAGCGGCCGTTTTTGTTGATGGGGTCAGGTTACATTTCGCGAAGGATTCCGAGCGAGGCTATAGCTTTCCATAGAAATGTAACCTGACCCGCTAGCGCGCGCGTCGCGTCGTCGCCTCGCGCTGCTGCGCCAGCAATTCGCCGGCGTGTGCTCGCGTCTTGGCGGTGATTTCGTGGCCGCCGAGCATGCGCGCAAGCTCCTCGACCCGCGCGCCGGCGGAAAGTCGCGCCAGCTCGGACGCAACCGCGTCGCCCTTGCCGATCTTGGTGACGCGGTAATGCTCGTCCGCGCACGCCGCCACCTGCGGCAGATGGGTCACGCAGAGCACCTGCCGCCTTAGCCCAAGCTCGCGCAGCATCCGGCCGACGGTCACCGCGACAGCCCCGCCGATGCCGACGTCGACCTCGTCGAAGATCAGCGTCGGAACGCGCCCGACTTCGGCCAGCACGACCTGGATCGCCAGTGCGAGTCGCGACAGCTCGCCGCCCGAGGCGACTCGCGCGAGCGGGCCGAGCGGCTGTTTCGGATGAGTCGCGACGCGGAATTCGACGGTTTCGGCGCCGAAGCTCGCCGGCTCGGCCAGTGTCGTCAGCGTGATCTCGCAACGGCCGCCGGCCATCGCCAGCTCCTTCATCATCGCAGTGACCTTCTTGCCCAGCGACAGCGCCGCCGCTCTGCGTTTGCCAGTGAGCTCGCGCGCCAGCGCATCGAACGATTGCCTGGCTTGATCGGCCGCGCGCTCCAGTGCGCCGGCGTCGGAGCCCGCGACGAGGTCCGCGAGGCGGCGCGCGGTTTCGTCGGCCAGCGCCGGCAGTGCCTCGGGACGCACGCGATGCTTGCGCGCGAGATCGTGGAACGCCGCGAGCCGTGTTTCGACGCGCGCGAGCTCGCCCGGATCGAGGTCGAGGCGCTCGCGATACGCGCGGAGGCTCCGGCCCGCTTCGTCGACGCGAATCTTGGCCTCGTCGGCAAGTTGAACGATGTCGGAAAGCGCTGGATCGTGTTGCGCGGCCTGCCGCAGCCGATGCGCGAGCGCGGCGAGCCGCGCGCCGAGGGCAGCGTCGCCTTCGGTGAATTCGGCCTCCGCCGAAGTTGCCGCCTCGAGCAAGGTCGCCGCATGCGCGAGCCGGGATTGCGCCTGCGACAGCGTCTGCCACTCGTCGGCCGTCGCGCCGAGGGCCGCAAGCTCCGCGTTGCGCGCGGCAAGTGCGTCGCGTTCGGCTTGACGCGCCGCGGCCTCCCGCCCGCCGCGGTCGCGGCGCTCGATCGCTTCGCGCCAGACGCGCCAGGCAGCAGCGACTTCGCGTGCCAAGGGCTCGACGCCGCCGAAGGAATCGAGCAGCTGGCGTTGCGCTTCGGGCCGGCCCAGCGACTGGTGCGCGTGCTGGCCGTGCAGGTCGATCAGGCGTTCACCGATGTCGGCGAGTTGAGCCAGCGTCGCCGGGCGCCCGTTGACGTACGCACGGCTTCGTCCCTGCGCGTCGAGCACACGGCGCAGCAACAGCGGTCCTTCGTCGGCGAGATCCTGCGCGGCAAGCCACGCGCGCAATTCCGGTGCCTCGTCGCCGTCGAACTCAGCGGCGATTTCGGCGCGGTCGGCGCTCGCGCGCAACTGTCGCGTCTCGAAGCGATCGCCGAGCAGCAGCGACAGGGCGTCGAGCAGGATCGATTTGCCGGCGCCGGTTTCGCCGGTCAACACGGTGAAGCCGGGCCGGAACTCGACCTCGAGCGCCTCGACGACGGCGAAATTGCGAATGGAAAGCAGACGAAGCATCGATTCGATTGTCCGGCGCGAAAGCTGCGCGCCCCCGATTATCGCCGGAACCCGCCCCGCTGCGCTCCGACCGAAGCCTTAGGCGACCTAGGTAACTGCGGCAACGGAGGCGATGCGCCCTGTTCGTCTAGGGACGAAGCCGCTCCGGCGTCTCGCTCCAGTGCAGCTTCTGGCGAAGCATCGCGAAATGATCGTGATCCTGCGGATGCAGCAGGCGGAGCCGATGCGCGGCGCGCCGGACGACGACGCGGTCGCCCTCGACCAGCGCGAAATGCGACTGGCCATCGCAATGCAGGCTCGCGTCCTTGCCCCGCAGCAGCGTTATCTCGATCACCGCGGAGTCGCGCACCGCGATCGGGCGGTTGGTGAGCGCGTGGGGCGCGACAGGCACCAGCAGCAGCGCTGCGACGATCGGATCGACGATCGGACCCTGCGCCGACAGCGCGTATGCAGTCGATCCGGTGGGCGTGGCGACAATCAGCCCGTCGGCCCGCATCGCATAGACGAAATTGCCGTCGATCGTCACCGCGCAGTCGATCATTCCACCCATCGCGCCGCGGCCGACGACGACATCGTTCAGCGCCAGCGTGCGCTCGCTGCCGCCGGCGGCGAGCGTCAGTGTCGCGTCGAGCAGCGTGCGTGTCTCTTCGACGTAGCGCCCGTCGAGCATCGCGGACAGCGCGCTTTCCATGTCGGCGAGCGCGATGTCGGTCAGGAATCCGAGGCGGCCCTGGTTGATGCCGATCAGCGGCACATCGAACGGCGCGAGCCGGCGGGCGATCGACAGCATCGTGCCGTCGCCACCGACGGCGATCGCCAGTTGGGCGTTGCGGCCGAGCTCTTCCGCCGGCGCGGTGCGATAGCCGGGCAACGGCGTGCACTGCGCCGTCTCCGCATCGAGAATGACATCGTGACCGCGATCCGCCAGAAACGCCGCCAGGCGGTGCAGCGGCTCGGCGATGCCGGCACTCGCGTAGCGGCCGATCAGCGCGACTGTTGCGAAGCGTTGTGCCGGACCCCCCATGGCAGCGATTAAAGCACATGCGCGCGGGCGGGCCAAACGCGTGCACCGGGTGTAGTCGTCGCTTTGACTGCAAGGCCGGCGGTACAATAGCCCGATCGTGGATCCTCGCTCGCAACACCTGCTGAAGACGCTGATCGAGCGCTATATCACCGACGGCCAGCCGGTGGGCTCGCGTGCGCTGTCGCGGCAATCGGGCCTGGAGCTGTCGCCGGCGACGATCCGCAACGTGATGGCCGACCTCGAGGAGATGGGCTTCATCGCCAGCCCGCACACGTCGGCGGGCAGGATTCCAACCGCCAAAGGCTATCGTTTTTTTGTCGACACGCTGATGGTCGTGAAGCCGCTGGAGCAGATCGAGATCCGCCGGCTCGAAGAAGAGCTTCATGCCGATCATCCGCAGCAGATCGTCAATGCCGCGGCCGTCATGCTGTCGCAGCTTACCCAGTTCGCCGGCGTCGTGATGACGCCGAAGCGGCGCGAAGCGACGTTCCGCCACCTCGAATTCCTGCGGCTGTCCGAGCGCCGGGTCCTGTTGATCATCGTGACCGCCGAAAACGACGTGCAGAACCGCATACTGCACACCGATCGTCCCTACACGCAGGCGCAGCTGATCGAGGCGACCAATTTCTTCAACCACAATTTCGCCGGCTCGCCGCTCGGGACGATACGCGGCCGGCTGGCCGACGAGTTGCGCGCGCTGGGCGACGACATCGCCGGGCTGATGAGGGCGGCGGTCGATGTCGGCGCGGGCGCATTGAGCCGCGACGAGTCGCTGGTCGTCAGCGGCGAGCGGAACCTGTTGAATGCCGGCGACTTCTCGTCGAACATGCAGCGCCTGCGCCTGCTGTTCGACCTGTTCGAGCAGAAGACGTCGCTGTTGCACCTGCTCGATGCCTCGCAGCAGGCGGAGGGCGTGCAGATCTATATCGGCGGCGAGTCCGGACTGCTGCCGCTCGACGAATGCAGCGTCGTGACTGCGCCGTACGAGGCCGGCGGCGAGGTCATCGGAACGCTGGGCGTCATCGGTCCGACGCGGATGGCCTACGAGCGCGTCGTGCCGATTGTCGACGTCACCGCCAAGCTGCTGTCGAGCGCGCTGTCGCAGCAGATTGCCGACGATTGACCGCGGCCAGCCAACGCGCTGTCTGGTGAACGGCGCCGGACGCTCGCGCTGCCACCTGGGCACGCGGTGCCTTGCGCGTCGCGGGCGCTAGCCCGGAAGCATGCGACCGATGGCCTTCCTGCCCGAGCCCGCATTCGCCCACGACCGACCCCGGCGCATCGGCGTGCTGCTGGTCAACCTCGGCACGCCCGACGCGCCGACGATCCCCGCAGTGCGCACCTATCTCGCCGAATTCCTGTCCGATCCTCGCGTGATCGAGATCCCGCGCGCGGCGTGGCTGCCGATATTGCACGGAGTGATCCTGCGGGTGCGGCCGGCGAAGTCGGCGCGAAAGTACGCGACGATCTGGGGCAAGGACGGTTCGCCCTTGCTTGTCCACAGCGTCAAGCAGAAGACGCTGCTGCAGGGCTATCTCGGGCAGCGGATGAAGGAGCTGGGCCTGCCGTCCGATCATGCGCAGATCGAGCTCGGCATGCGCTACGGGCGCCCGACGATAGACAGCGCGATGGCGAAGCTCAAGGCCGGCGGCTGCGACCGCGTGCTGGTCCTGCCGCTGTATCCGCAGTACGCGGCGAGCACCACCGCGTCCGCTCTGGACGCGGTGTTCGCGGCGGCGTCACGGATGCGCGCCGTTCCGGCGTTGCGTGTGGTCGCGCCTTATCATGACGAACCCGGGTACATCAAAGCGGTGGCCCAGAGCATCAGCGATTACTGGTTGAAAAACGGCAGGCCGAACAAGCTGCTGCTGTCGTTCCACGGCGTGCCGCGCCGGAGTCTCGACCTGGGCGACCCGTACCATTGTCACTGCCAGAAGACCGCGCGCCTGGTCGCCAACGAGCTGGGTCTGACCAGCGAGCAATACGCCGTCTCGTTCCAGTCGCGCTTCGGCCGCGCCCGGTGGCTGGAGCCGTATACGCTGCCGACCCTGCTCGCGCTGGCGAAGGAGGGGATGAGGCGGGTCGACATCGCCTGCCCCGGCTTCGTCAGCGACTGCCTCGAGACGCTGGAGGAGCTGGGCCACGGCGCGCAGGCCGCCTTTCTGGGCGCCGGAGGGCAGGAGCTGCACTGCATTCCCTGCCTGAACGAACGGCCCGGGTGGATCGCCGCGCTGGCCGACCTGGCGATGCGCAATCTCCAGGGCTGGCTGGATCTGCCGGCTGACCCCGCCGCGCGCGAGATGAGCCAGGCGCGAGCCAAAGCGTTGGGCGCGGACCGCTAGGGCGATTCGCGTCGAGAAGCCGTCTCTCGCGGTCCGATCGGGCTCCGGGGGCCCGGGATCACGCTACGATTCGCGGCTTTTCTGGCCGATCGCGGTTGAAGCGGATCGAAACAGCCCCATATCCTCGGTGTTCGCAGAGGAGCAACGATGGGCGAAAATCCCGACAATAACAGTCAAGTTTCCGGTGAAGCCGAGGCCAGCGTTCCGATCCCGACCGATGCGCCGGCAAGCGGGCCTGCCGCCCGGCCCGGCGACCCCGCGCCGGATCTCGGCACGCTGCTGAAGCAGGCCGAGGACGAAGCCTCCCGGCTCAAGGACGCGTGGCTGCGCGCGATGGCGGAAACCGACAACGTGCGCAAGCTTGCCCAGAACGATGTGGCCAAGGCGCACAAGTATGCGATCGAGCGCTTTGCTCAGGAGCTGCTGGCGGTGAAGGACGCGCTGGAGCAGACGCTGGGCGCGCCGGCCGCATCGATCGAAGCGCTCAAGGACGGCGTGCTGTTGACGCTGAAGAACCTGAGCGCGGCCTTCGACAAGGCGCAGATCGTCGCGATCGATCCGCTGCACGAGAAGTACGATCCGCACCGCCACCAGGCGATGACGATGATCGAATCCGATCAGCCGGCGGGCACCGTCGCGCAGGTCTTCCAGAAGGGGTACATGCTCGGCGATCGCATCCTGCGGCCGGCGCTGGTCGCCGTGGCCAAGCCGAAGGACCGCGGCGGCGAGACCGGATAACGCGCGTTTTGTCTTGAACCCGACCGAAAAAACCCCACCTAGCGCCTAAGCAAGCATCCAGCAAAAGGAAGGAACCAGCATGGCCAAGATCATCGGCATCGACCTCGGAACGACCAACAGCTGCGTCGCGATCATGGAAGGCACTACGCCGAAAGTGATCGAGAATTCCGAAGGTGCGCGGACGACGCCCTCGGTCGTCGCCTATCAGGAAGACGGCGAGATCCTCGTCGGCGCACCCGCCAAGCGGCAGGCAGTGACCAATGCGAAGAACACGATCTTCGCAGTCAAGCGCCTGATCGGCCGCAAGTTCGGCGAAAAGGAAGTCCAGAAGGACATCGGCCTGATGCCCTACAAGATCGTCAAGGCGGACAACGGCGACGCGTGGGTCGAGGTGCGCGGCAAGAAGATCGCGCCGCAGCAGGTCTCGGCCGAGATCCTGCGCAAGATGAAAAAGACCGCCGAGGATTACCTCGGCGAAGAAGTGACCGAAGCCGTGATCACGGTTCCGGCCTATTTCAACGACTCGCAGCGGCAGGCGACCAAGGACGCGGGCAAGATCGCCGGTCTCGAGGTCAAGCGGATCATCAACGAGCCGACCGCCGCGGCGCTCGCCTTCGGCATGGACAAGAAGGAAGGCGATCGCAAGATTGCGGTCTACGACCTGGGCGGCGGCACGTTCGACATTTCGATCATCGAGATCGCGGTCGTCGACAAGGAACACCAGTTCGAGGTGATGTCGACCAACGGCGACACCTTCCTCGGCGGCGAGGACTTCGACCAGCGCCTGATCGACTACATCGTCACCGAGTTCAAGAAGGATCAGGGCGTCGACCTGAAGAACGACGTGCTGGCGCTGCAGCGGCTGAAGGAAGCCGCCGAAAAGGCGAAGGTCGAGCTTTCGTCTTCGCAGCAGACCGAAATCAACCTGCCGTACATCACGGCAGACCAGTCGGGACCGAAGCACCTGTCGATCAAGGTCACCCGCGCCAAGTTCGAGTCTCTGGTCGAGGACCTGATCGAGCGCACGATCGAACCCTGCCGCATCGCGATCAAGGACGCGGGCGTCAAGCTGTCCGACATCAGTGACGTCATCCTGGTGGGCGGCCAGACGCGCATGCCGAAGGTTCAGGACAAGGTGAAGGAATTCTTCGGCAAGGAGCCGCGCAAGGACGTCAACCCCGACGAGGCGGTGGCGGTCGGCGCCGCGATCCAGGGCGG
Organism: Casimicrobiaceae bacterium; assembly: GCA_035996965.1. Lineage (GTDB taxonomy): Bacteria > Pseudomonadota > Gammaproteobacteria > Burkholderiales > Casimicrobiaceae > PALSA-1003. The sequence goes on from DASYJB010000124.1 coordinate 19,716, forward strand.
CGTGCTGAAAGGCGACGTCAAGGACGTGCTGCTGCTCGACGTGACGCCGCTGTCGCTGGGCATCGAGACGCTGGGCGGCGTGATGACCAAGCTGATCCAGAAGAACACGACGATTCCGACCAAGGCGCAGCAGGTGTTCTCCACCGCCGACGACAACCAGAGCGCGGTGACGATCCACGTGCTGCAGGGCGAGCGCGACGTGGCGACCGGCAACAAGAGCCTTGGGCAGTTCAACCTCGAAGGCATTCCGCCTTCACCTCGAGGGCTTCCGCAGATCGAGGTCACGTTCGACATTGACGCCAACGGTATCCTGCACGTCAGCGCCAAGGACAAGGCGACCGGCAAGGAGAACAAGATCACGATCAAGGCGAGCTCGGGCCTGTCGGAAGCCGAGATCGAGCGCATGGTCAAGGACGCCGAGTCGCACGCCGAGGAAGACCGCAAGCTGCTCGAGACCGTGCAGGCGCGCAACGGCCTGGACGCGATGGTGCACAGCGTGAGGAAGTCGCTGGGCGAATACGGCGACAAGGTCGGCGCGGACGACAAGGAAAAGATCGAGGCGGCCCTGAAGGACGCCGAGGAGCTGTTGAAGAATCAGCAGGCCGACAAGGATGCGCTCGAAGCGAAGAGCGAAGCGTTGATGAAAGCGTCGCAGAAGCTCGGCGAGGCGATGTACGCGCAGTCGCAGGCGGAAGCGCAGGCGGCAGGCGGCGCCGGCGGTCAGGGCGGCGACGGGGCCGGGGCGAAGCAGCCCGAAGACGAGAAGGTCGTCGACGCGGAGTTTACGGAAGTCAAAGACAAGAAGTGATAGCACGTCGCGCCGGATTGTCGTCGACGGCGTTTTGAGGCGTTCTCGCGGCGCGACGTACTATCTGGCAGGATTGAGCGTCACCTGATGGCGACGCTCAATCCTGCTACCACGTGACTAACTGGCCGGATTCGAGCGCTCGCCTTCGGCGACGCTCAATCCGGCTGTTTGTCGTCATGAGCATGCAATTGATTGCGGTTGTTGGTTACAGGTGCGCGGATCGGCGGTTGATCGATCCGCTCGGGAATGGGGCACTGGAGACGCATGGCTAAGCGGGATTACTACACGACGCTCGGCGTCAATCGCGACGCGACCGAAGACGACATCAAGAAGTCGTATCGGCGGCTCGCGATGAAGCACCATCCGGATCGCAATGCCGACAAGGGCTCCGAGGACAAATTCAAGGAAGCCAAAGAGGCGTACGAGATCCTTTCCGACGCCAGGAAGCGCGCGGCGTACGATCAGTACGGGCACGCGGGTGTCGATCCGTCGGCGGGTTTCGGCGCAGCCGGCGCGCGCGGCGCCGGGCCCGAAGGCTTCGGCGGCTTCGCCGACGCCTTTGGCGACATCTTTGGCGAGATTTTCGGTGGCGGTGGCGGTGGCCGCGGTCGTGGCAACGGTGTCTACCGCGGCGCCGACCTGCGCTACAACCTCGAGCTCTCGCTCGAGGAAGCCGCGCGCGGAACCGAGGCGAAAATCCGCATCCCGGCGCTGGAGAATTGCGCGACCTGCCACGGCTCGGGCGCCAAGCCGGGCACGCAGGCCAAGACCTGTCCGACCTGCAACGGGCAGGGCCAGGTTCGCGTGTCGCAGGGATTTTTCTCGATCCAGCAAACCTGTCCGCAATGCCACGGCACCGGCAAGATCATTCCCGAACCGTGCGCGACCTGCGGCGGCGCCGGACGCGTCAAGAAGCAGAAGACACTGTCGGTCAAGATTCCCGCCGGCGTCGATCAGGACGATCGCATCCGGCTGGGCGGGGAAGGCGAGGCCGGATTGAACGGCGGCCCGCCGGGCGACCTGTACGTCGTGGTTGGCCTGAAGCCGCATCCGGTGTTCCAGCGCGAGAGCAACGATCTGCATTGCGAAATGCCGATCAGCTTCGCCACGTCGGCACTCGGTGGCGAAATCGAGATTCCGACGCTCGACGGCCACGCCAAGGTCAAGGTGCCGCCGGAAACGCAGAGCGGACAGGTCTTCCGCCTGCGCGGCAAGGGCATCAAAGGCGTGCGCAGCCATGCGCACGGCGACCTGTTCTGCCATGTCGCCATCGAGACGCCGATCAACCTGACCGCGCGCCAGAAGGATATCCTGCGCGAATTCGAGGCGATCAACGCGGAAGATCCGGGCACGCACAACCCGCGGGCGAAGAACTGGTTTGACCGCGTCCGCGAGTTTTTCGGCCCCTGAACGGGGCAGCGCGCCGCCGGGTCTCGCCGCCTTCGTGACCAAGGCAAACGCCGGCAGCGCCGGCGCGCGTTACGACGTCATCGTCATCGGCGCAGGCGCCGCCGGAATGATGTGCGCGGCCGTCGCCGGTCGCCGCGGGCGGCGCGTCCTGTTGATCGAGCACTACGACAAGCTCGGCGAGAAGATTCGCATTTCCGGCGGCGGGCGCTGCAACTTCACCAATCTTCACGCCGAGCCGGCGAACTACCTGTCGCAAAATCCCGATTTCTGCCGGTCCGCGCTGTCGCGGTATACGCCGCGCGACTTTATCGAACTGGTCGAACGCTACCGCATAGCCTGGCACGAAAAGACGCTCGGGCAGCTCTTTTGCGACCGGACTTCGCTCGACATCATTGCGCTGTTGAAAACCGAGTGCGATCGCGCCGGCGTGCAGTGGCGTATGCCGTGCGCGGTGCAAGGGGTCACGCATGAGGGCGGCGTCTTTGCGGTGTCGACCGCGATGGGACCGGTTAGCGGCGAAGCGCTGGTTATCGCGACCGGCGGATTGACGGTACCGAAGATCGGCGCGACGCCGTTCGGCTATCGTATCGCCGAGCAGTTCGGCATCGCGGTCGTGCCCCCGCGGCCGGCGCTGGTTCCGCTGGCGTTCGATTCCGCGGCGCTGGCGCGCTACGGCGATCTTTCGGGTATCTCCGTCGACGCCGAGGTGTGCTGCAACCGCGGCAGGTTTCGCGACGCGCTGCTGTTCACCCATCGCGGCCTTTCCGGCCCGGCGATCCTTCAGATCTCATCGTATTGGAATGGCGGCGACCTGCTGTCGATCGACTTGCTGCCGGGCAGTGACGCGCATGCCTGGCTGGAAAGCGAGCGCCGGTCGACGGCGCGACTGGACAACATCCTCGCGCGCCGCCTGCCGCGCCGCTTCGCGCAGCAATGGGGCGAGGCGTACGGCGCCGCCGTCCCGGTCAATGACCTCGACGACAAGCGCCGGCACGAACTGGCAAGCCTGCTCCATGCCTGGCCGGTGCTGCCGTCGGGCACGCTCGGCTACAACAAGGCCGAGGTCACGCTGGGCGGCGTCGATACGCACGCGCTGTCATCGCGGACGATGGCAGCGAGAGAGGTGCCCCGACT
>DASYJB010000125.1:0-16043 GCA_035996965.1 Casimicrobiaceae bacterium
CGGCCGCTGATCGTCGAGCGAGGCGACATGGCGAGTCATCGCGAGCACGCGCCAAAGCTGACGGCGGTCTTCGACGCCGAAATCTTCTGGCTTTCGGCAACGCCGCTGATCCCGGGCCGCGAGCTGACGATGCAACTGGGAACACGAAGCGCCGGGATACGCGTGCAGGCGATCCGCCATCGCATCGACGTGGCGACCCTGACGCCGGAACTGGCGAGCACGATCGCGGCCGGAGAAATCGCCAGCGTGACCTTGCGTGCGCACGAACTGATCGCAGTCGACGATTTTGCGGCGATGCCGGCGACCGGGCGTTTTGTCCTGCGCGATGCTTATGTCACCGTCGGCGGAGGCATCATCGACGCCAGCGGGTATCCCGACCATCGCGCGATGCCGGAACGCGCGCGGAATCTTACGCCGATGCGCCACCAGGTGACCGAAACCGAGCGCGCTTCGCGGTTCGGACATGCGGGGGCGGTCGTATGGCTGACCGGCTTGTCGGCCGCGGGGAAATCGACGCTGGCGATGGCCCTGGAGCGGCGCCTGTTCGACGGCGGCTACGCGACTTACGTGCTCGACGGCGACAACGTCCGGCGAGGCTTGAACGGCAACCTGGGCTTCTCGCCCGAGGACAGGCAGGAAAACATCCGCCGCGTCGGCGAGGCTGCCGCCTTGTTCGCCGAAGCCGGATTCGTTTGTATCACCGCGTTCATCTCACCGTATCGCGACGACAGGCGCCGGGCGCGGGCCGCGGTGGCCAAGGGGCATTTCCTCGAGGTCTACATTAGAGCCGACCTCGCCGCATGCGAGGCGCGCGACCCGAAGGGCCTTTATCGGAGGGCTCGCGAGGGCGAGCTCAAGGACTTCACCGGCATCGACAGCCCCTACGAAGAGCCGCAGGCGCCCGACCTCATCCTGGATACCACGCAAGAGGACATCGCCGCCTGCGTCGACAAGCTCACCGATTTCGTCGCAGCCCGCTGCCGCGTCTAGCGCCGGGCAGCGTGTTCGGCCCGCTCGAGTTCGGGCCGCCTTTGGGCGGAATGCCGAAGAAGCCGCGGGAGTCCTAGCTGTTTTTGGGCTGTCGCCCCAGCAGATGGAACTCTTCGTTGGGGCGCATGGCGATCAGATTGGCCATGCGGTTCGACAGCGCAAAAAAAGCCGCGATCGCGCCGATGTCCCAGATGTCTTCGTCACTGAAGCCGTGGGCCCGGAGCGCTTCGTAGTCGCCATCGACCAGCTCGACCGAACGCAACGCGACCTTGAGCGCGAACTCGAGCATGGCTTTTTGGCGGTCGCTGATGTCCGCCTTGCGATAGTTGGCCGCGACCTGATCGGCGAGCAGCGGATTCTTGGCGTAAATGCGAAGGATCGCGCCGTGCGCGACGATGCAATACAGGCAATCGTTGGCGCCAGACGTCGCGACGACGATCATCTCGCGCTCGGCCTTGCTCAAGCCGGAATCGCGCAGCATCAGTGCATCGTGGTAGGCGAAAAACGCGCGGAACTCGTCGGGGCGATGGGCGAGCGTCAGGAAGACGTTCGGTATGAAGCCGGCCTTTTCCTGCACCTCGAGCATCCGCACCCGGATGTCCTCGGGCAGTTCCTCGAGCTGCGGCACCGGATAGCGGCTGATCGCCTGCCGCTCGATCGGCTGTTTCATTCCTTCGGAGGAACGTAGCCCGAGGCGACGTCGGCACCGCCGCCGAAGAAATGCCGCTCCATCTGCTCGGCCAGGTACTTGCGTGCGCGCGGATCGGCAAGGCTCAGGCGGTTCTCGTTGACCAGCATCGTCTGCTGCTTCAGCCATTGCGCCCAAGCCTCTTTCGAGACGTTCTCGTAGATCCGCTTGCCGAGCTCGCCCGGATAGGGGGGAAAGTCGAGTCCTTCCGCCTCGCGGCCCAGCTTGATGCATTGAACCATGCGTGCCATTGCTTGCATCCTCGCGCGATTGATCGTCAGCATGAATTATCGCACGCCGCGCCCGGACGGCCGCCTGATCGTCGCCTGCTCCGGGTTCCGGCTACGCCATGCTTTTTTCGTAGACCAGCGAGCGCCGCTGCCAATTGTAGAGGTCGCGCTTCTGTTGCGGGAGGCGCGACGGCTCGCTCTCGACGAAACCGCGCTCGACGAACCAGCCGGAAGTCCGCGTGGTCAGGACGAACAGGCGCGACAGGCGAAGCTTGCGCGCGCGCTGCTCGATCTCATGGAGCAGCGCCTCGCCGTAGCCTTCGCGCCGGAAGTCGGGATGCACGGCCAGTGCAGCAAGCTCGCCGGCCTTCTCGCCGGGAAAGGCATACAGCGCCGCGCAGCCGACGATCATGCCGTCGTGCTCCGCGACGACGAAGCGCTCGATCTCCATCTCCAGCCGCTCGCGCGAGCGGCGGACCAGCACGCCCTGATCCTCCAGTGGCTCGATGATCGCCAGAATACCGCCGACGTCGTCGATCGTCGCGCTGCGCAGGTGGGCGAGCGGCGCGGCCGCGACCATCGTGCCCACGCCGTCGCGCGTGAACAGCTCGAGCAGCAGCGCGCCGTCATGATGGCGGGAAATCAGGTGCGCGCGCTTGACCCCGTTTTCGCAGGCGCGGATCGCACCGGGCAGGTAGTGCTTGACGTCGGCCGGCAGCTTGCGTTCGCTGGCGAGCAGCGCCTCGGCGTCGTGCGTCGAAAGCTCGCTCAGCAGCTGGCGGCGCCCGTTGCGAACGCCTTCGGTTTCCATCAGGAAGATCAGCTTGTGCGCCGAAAGGTGGACCGCGACCTGGGTCGCGACCTCTTCCAGCGCGAGGTTGAATATTTCCCCGGTGGGCGAGTATCCGAGCGGCGAAACCAGCACGACGTCGCCGTCGTCGAGCCGCTGTCGAATCGCCGACACGTCGACGCGGCGGACTTCGCCGGTCCATTGCATATCAACGCCGTCGAGCACGCCGATCGGCTTCGCCGTGAGGAAGTTGCCGCCGACGACGCGAATGCGCGCGCCGGCCATCGGCGAGTTGGCGACACCGAGGGAGAGCAGCGCCTCGATGCGGCTCCGTGCATGACCGGTTCCCTCGAGCACGCAGTCCAGCGTCTCGGCGTCAGTCACGCGCAGTCCGCGGTTGTACTTGCTGGGGATGTTCTGCTGCTTGAGGATGGCTTCGATCTGCGGCCTCGATCCGTGCACGACGACCAGCCGGATGCCCAGGCTCTGCAGCAGGTTGAGATCGTGGACGATGCCGAGGAAGGTCTCGTCGGCGACGACCTCTCCGCCGAAAGCGATGACGAAGGTCTTGCCCCGAAACGCGTGGATATAGGGCGCGGCCGAGCGGATCCATTGCACGAACGCCCGTGTCGTCGCCGAGTTCGCTGCGGGGTTTATACGCGGAATGCGTGGCATCGGATCGAAGGTCGCATGGCGGCGGGCGCGGCCGATTATAACGCCCGATGCCTTGAGGCGAGAGAGCGCGGCGACGCGGTATCGCCTATAATTGCGCTTTACGCGGCGCCGGCGCGCATTGATCGCCCACGGTCCGCCGACCGCCGCCTGCTTGACGGCGCGCCCCTTTCCGATGGCTTCGCCTTTACTCGAGAATCTCAACCCCGAACAGCTCGCCGCGGTGACGCTACCGCACGCGTCGGCGCTGATACTTGCCGGTGCCGGCAGCGGCAAGACGCGCGTGCTGACGACGCGCATCGCGTGGCTGCTCGCCACCGGCCAGGCTAGCCCGCTGTCGATCCTCGCAGTCACGTTCACCAACAAGGCCGCCAAGGAGATGATGTCCCGGCTGTCGGCACTGACGCCGGTGAATACGCGCGGCATGTGGGTCGGCACCTTCCATGGCCTGTGCAACCGGATGCTGCGGGCGCACTACCGGGACGCACAGCTGCCGCAAGCATTCCAGATCATGGACATGCAGGATCAGCTCGCGATGATCAAGCGGGTGTACAAGGCGCACAACATCGACGACGAGCGCTTTCCGGCGCGGCAACTCCAGAGCCTGGTCAATGCCTCGAAGGAAGAGGGCCTGCGCCCGAATCAGGTCGAGGCGCACGACGAATTCACGCGACGCCAGGTCGAGCACTTCGCGCTCTACGAGCAGGCATGCCAGCGCGACGGTGTCGTCGATTTTCCGGAGCTGTTGCTGCGCACCTACGAGCTGCTGACGCAGCACGAGGGGCTGCGCGAGCATTACCGGCGCCGCTTTTCGCACATTCTGGTCGACGAGTTCCAGGACACCAACGTGCTGCAGTACAAGTGGCTGAAGCTGCTGACCTCGCCGCAGACATCGGTTTTCGCGGTAGGAGACGACGACCAGTCGATCTACGCATTTCGTGGCGCGAACGTCGCCAACATGCAGCACTTCGAGCGCGATTTCGCCGGCGCCGGCGCGCCGGTCAAGCTGATCAAGCTCGAGCAGAACTACCGGTCGCACGGCCGCATCCTCGACGCGGCCAATGCGCTGATCAAGCACAACCAGGGAAGGCTGGGCAAGAATCTGTGGACCGCCGATGCCGAAGGCGAGCCGGTGCGCGCTTTTGCCGCGCCATCCGACCTCGACGAGGCGGCATTCATCGTCGATGTCGTCAACGGACTGGTCGCCGATGGCGTCTCGCCGGCGGAGATCGCCGTGCTCTACCGGTCCAACGCGCAGTCGCGCGTCGTCGAGCACGCGTTGTTCAACGCGGGCATGCCGTACCGCGTCTATGGCGGCATGCGCTTTTTCGAACGCGCCGAAGTGAAGCACGCGCTCGCCTATCTGCGCTTGATCGCCTCGGCCGCGGACGACGGCGCGTTCCTGCGCGTGGTCAATTTCCCGCCTCGAGGCATAGGCGCCCGCTCGATCGAGACTCTGCAGGAGCGCGCGCAGGCGACCGGCAGCAGCCTCTGGCAGACCGCGTGCAGCCAGCCGGTCGCCGGCAGGGCAGGCAGCAGCGTCGCCGCGTTCGTCGGGCTGATCGAGGCGATGCAAAACGCCACGCAGGGTGTGCCGCTGCCGGAGGCGGTCGACCACGTCGTGCACGCCAGCGGACTTCTTGCGCATTACGCGGGAGAAAAGGACGGCCAGGAGCGCGTCGACAACCTGCAGGAACTGATCAATGCCGCGGATGGATTCCTGCGCGAGACCGAGCGCGAGATCGGCGAAGGCCGCGACGATCCGCTAATGAGCTTTCTCTCGCACGCTGCGCTCGAGGCCGGAGAAACCCAGGCTGCCGAAGGACGGCCCGCGCTGCAGTTGATGACCGTGCACTCCGCCAAGGGCCTGGAGTTTCACACGGTATTCGTCACCGGTCTGGAGGAGGGACTGTTTCCGCACGAGAACAGCATGTCCGAATTCGACGGGATCGAGGAAGAGCGGCGGCTCGCCTATGTTGCAATCACACGGGCGCGGCGGCGCCTGTATCTGACCCATGCGCAAAGCCGGATGCTGCACGGCCAGCTTCGCTACAACGTCGCGTCGCGCTTCCTCGAGGAGTTCCCCGACGGGCTCGTGCAATGGCTGTCGGCCAGGCGGCGCGACTTCACAATGGTCGAGGAAGCGGCGCCGATGACGCGAGTGGTCGCACGCGAGGTGCCCGGCTGGCGCATCGGACAGAGCGTCAAGCACGCCAAGTTCGGCCTGGGCATCATCATCGATGCCGAAGGCCGTGGCGACGACGCGCGAGTGCAGGTCAATTTCCGCGAAGCCGGCGTCAAGTGGCTCGCGCTCGAGTATGCCAAGCTGCAGCCGGCCTGACTCAGAAGGCTAGCTTGCTGCCGCGGGCGTCTGCGGTGTCTCGTCCGCGGGAAAGATGTCGCGATAGCCGACGTAGTCCGAGATGTGCAACGTCGCGATCAGCACGAACATATAGGGCGTAATGACGAACAACAGCACCGGTCCTGCGGCGTTCTCGCCCAGCAGTTGCGCGATGCCCAGCGCGAAGACGGGCACAATCCCGCCGAAAGCGAATACGGCAAGCCCGTAGACGGCGATCGGGCGCCAGTTGGCGATCGATGCCCGCAGGCTCGTCACCAGCGCAGTGCGCGCTCCGGCGTCGTGGAATACGACCAGCGCCGGCGCGAACCAGGTCGCGAGCAGCGTCGGCAGCGCGCACGCCGCGCCGAAAAGCATCGCCGCCTGAAGGCGTCCGCTGCTCAAGACCGCTTCGGTCGGCCGCTCGGTGCCGGACAGCAGCGAGATCAGCTGGCCGCCGTCGATAAGCACCGTGGCCTTTACCGCGACCAGCATGCCGGCGAGGAAGACGACGCCCAACGGAAGCAGCGCGCGAAGGTCGCTGCGAAAGCCGCGAAACAGGTGCGCGAACTTCGGCACGCCGCCGCGCTCCTGAGACCAGGCGGCGGCCAGAAAGCCGACGGCGAAGACCGGCCGCAGCAGCGGCGCGACGAACTGTCCGATCGACCCCCACGGCCCGAATTCGGTCAAGCCGACCAGCAGATAGTAGACGAAGAGCAGCAGCAGCCACGGCAAAGGAGCTGCGCGGAACATCGTTGCCGCGCGCGAGAGCCACGCGAGGCCGTGCGCCGCCGGACGCAATTCGAACGCGATCGGCGCGTCGCTCATCAGGCGGGCAACCGCGGCGGCGACGCAATGCGCTCGCGCAGAATGCGCTCGAAGACCACCGGGTCATGCGCGGAGGTGATCTCTCCCGGCCGCGGGCGGTGCAGATCGTACAGGCGCGAAAGCCAGAAGCGAAGCGCGCCGGCGCGAAGCAGCGGCGCCCACATCGCCCGTTCGTCGGCCGTCACCGGGCGCAGTGCCGTGTACGCGGCGACCATCGCCTCGACGCGTTCGGCATCGAGAGCGCCCTCACTGCTGGCTTCGACGCACACGCACCAGTCGTTGACCGCAATCGCCAGGTCGTAGACGAAGGCGTCGGTGGCCGCAAAACCGAAGTCGATGACGCCCGAAACGCGTGTGCCCTCGAACAGCACGTTGTCGCAGAACAGATCGCCGTGGATCGCGCCGCGCGGCAGCCTGACCTTGGCCAGCCCGACCTGGAACTTGAGCTCGGAGGCGATCAGGGCGTTCTGCTCGGCCGAGAGGAACGGGCGGACGGCGCGCGCGGCCTGGCGCCACCAGCCGGGACCGCGGCGATTCGACAGGCGAGAGCGATAGCTGCCGGCAGCGATGTGCATCTGCGCCAGCACCGCGCCGGCAGCCGCGCAATGCGCGGCGTCCGGTTGCGCGACTGCGGCGCCTTCGAGTCGCGCGACCAATCCGGCGGGCTTGCCGTTGAGGATGCTAAACAGCGCGCCGCTGCGGTCCGGTTCGGGCGCGGGGGCCTGCACGCCGGCACTCGCCAGATGCGCGATCAGATTCAGGTAAAACGGCAACTCCTCCGCCGGCAGACGCTCGTACAGTGTCAGCACGTAGCGACCCTTGTCCGCCGTGACGAAGTAATTGGTATTTTCGATGCCGGCTGAAATCGGCTCGAATTCGTGCACGACGCCGATCGCATAACGCGTGAGCCAGGCGGCGAGTTCTTCGGGTGTGACGGTGGTATAGACCGACATCGGGCATCGCGCACTTCGGCGTGCACGACCGCTTTCAGCGCTGCTAAGGGACGGGTGCCTAAATCAAAAAGAGAACAGCAGCCACATCGGCACTTTGAATCCCGTATCCAGGCTGTCGCGACGGATGAACGTGCCGTCGGTGCCGTCGGCAACCAGATAGTAGGGCCTGCCGGTCTTGGGAATCACTTTGATCATCGTCAGGCGTCCGTTGACGCGGTACTCCTCGATTGTCTCGGTCGGCCGGCGAACGATCGTCACCTGCGGCTCGAGCTCGGGATCGTTGGCGATTTCGGGTGGCGGCGGTGGCGCTTCGGGAAGCGGCTCGAGCTTCGCCGGCGGTGCCTTCTGCGCGAACGCAGCAAGCGCGAAGGCAAAAGCGAGGGCGGGAACCAGCGTTGCGGGACGAAAGCGCATGTTGCACGGCCACGATCAAGGGTGGCTCATTCTAGCAGGAATCGGTGCCTCCGGCCCGGCGCTGCGACAGAGCGAAAACCCTCAGAGATTGAGCATCCTGTCGCGCTCGGCACGTCGGCTGGAAAGATAGCGTTTGGCTCCGGCCGCTCGCCAACGACGCTCGCTTAACCTGCCTGTAGGCAGGTTAGCCTGCACCATCGCCGCGCCGCCGCGGTTTGAGCCGAGCGCTCTACAGATTGAGCATCCTGTCGCGCTCGGCTTGCGTCGGCTGGAATCCGCGGCTCTCGTAATAGTCGAAGATCGCATCGACGATCGCTTCGGGTTCATCGATCAAGGTCATCAGGTCGATATCGGCCGGAGAAATCAAGCCTTCTCCGACCAGCTTGTCTCGCATCCAGTCGATGAGGCCCTTCCAGAAATCCCCGCCGACCAGAATGATTGGAATTTTGCGGGTCTTCCCGGTCTGCACCAGCGTCAGGCACTCGGTCAGCTCGTCGATGGTGCCGAAGCCTCCCGGCAGGACCACGTACGCGGACGCAAAGCGCACGAACATCATCTTGCGCGCGAAGAAATAGCGGAAGTTGATGCCGACATCCTGGAATGCATTGCCGGCCTGCTCGTGCGGCAGCACGATGTTGAGGCCGATCGCCGGCGAGCGCCCGGCGTGCGCGCCGCGATTGACCGCTTCCATCAGTCCGGGTCCGCCGCCGGAGATCACCGAAAACCCCGCGTCGGACAACAGGCGCGCGATATGCTCGGCCTTTTGGTAGTAGGCATGGCTGGGCGCGATGCGCGCGCTGCCGAACAGGCTGATCGCGGGACGAATGCCGCGCAGGCGCTCGGTCGCGACGGCAAACTCTGCCATAATGCCCAGAACACGCCACGCTTCCTGTCCGTTGGTCGCGAAATTCGCCGCAGGATCGATCAACTCGGGAATCTTGCTCGTCTGATTCATGCCTACGCTGTACCTCGTTGACGGCTCGTCCTATCTGTACCGGGCGTTCCACGCCTTGCCGGATCTGCGCACCTCGCGCGGCGAGCCCACAGGCGCGATTCGCGGTGTCATTTCCATGTTGCGCCGATTGGTCGAGGACGGCAAGCCGGACCAGTTTGCGGTCGTATTCGACGCGCCCGGCAAGACGTTTCGTGACGACTGGTACCCGCAGTACAAGGCCAACCGTGCAGCGATGCCCGACGATCTCGCGCAGCAGATCGGGCCGCTGCACGAGCTGATTCGCGCATACGGCTGGCCGTTGCTGATGATAACCGGCGTCGAAGCGGACGACGTCATCGGCACGCTGGTGCGTCGCGCGGAGACAGAGGGTTTCGACGCGGTGATCTCGACCGGCGACAAGGATCTTGCCCAGCTGATCACGCCGCGGGTGACCTTGGTCAATACGATGAGCAACGAGAAGCTGGATATGCAAAGCGTTGTTGCCAAGTTCGGCGTGCGCGCCGATCAAATTCTCGATCTGCTGACGCTCACTGGCGATGCCGTCGACAACGTTCCCGGCGTGGCGAAAGTCGGTCCGAAGACCGCGGCCAAGTGGCTGGCCGAATACGGGACATTGGACCAGGTGATCGCGCACGCCGCCGATATCGGCGGCGTTGTCGGCGAGAATCTGCGCGCGGCGCTCGACTGGCTGCCGCAAGGCAGGAAGCTCCTGACGGTCAGGACCGATTGCACATTGCCCGTTACGCCGACCGGGCTGCTCGTGCAGCCGGTCGATTCCACCAAATTGAGAAATCTTCTCGAGCGCTTCGAGTTCAAGACCTGGCTCAAGGATGTGGACGACGGGCCCCGCGATCTGGCCGTGCGCACCGCGGCTGCAAACACCACTGCGCCCGCGCCGGCCGAGCCGACAGCGGCAGCTCCCGCGCGTGCGCCGGTGCCGCGACACTACGAAACCATAATGGACATGCCCGCGCTCGAGCGCCTGATCGATGCGATCGGGCACGCCGAGCTCGTCTGCTTCGACACCGAGACGACGAGCCTCGATCCGATGCAGGCGCGGATCGTCGGCCTGGCGTTCGCGCTCGAGCCCGGACACGCGACCTACCTTCCGCTCGTCCATCGCTATGCGGGCGCGCCGGCACAGCTGCCGCTCGACCTGGTGCTGGCGCGGCTCAAGCCCTGGTTCGAAAATCCGGCCGCGAAAAAGCTCGGCCAGAACGTCAAATACGATCAGCACGTGCTCGCCAATCACGGCATCGCGCTCGCCGGCGTCGCGCACGACACGATGCTGCAATCGTACGTTCTCGAGTCGCACCGTCCGCACGACATGGATAGCCTCGCCTGGCGCCGGCTCGACGTTAAAACGCTGAGCTATGCGGAGGTCACGGGCAAGGGCGCGTCGCAAATCAGCTTCGACCAGGTCTCGATCGAGCGCGCGACCGAATATTCGGCCGAAGACGCCGACATCGCGGTTCAGCTGCACCGGGTGCAGCAACCGCGCGTGGCCGCCGACGCGGGCCTCGATTTCGTCTATTCGTCGATCGAGATGCCGACGCGCGAAGTCCTGTTTCGCATGGAGCGCACCGGCGTGCTTCTCGATTGCGCATTGCTGGACGCACAGGGCCGCGAGCTGGGCGAGCGCGTGCTTGCGCTCGAACACCAGGCCTACGAGCTCGCCGGCCAGCCGTTCAACCTCGGATCGCCGAAGCAGCTGGGCGACATCCTGTTCGGAAAGATGGGATTGCCGGCGCTGAAGAAGACGGCGACCGGACAGCCGTCGACCGACGAGGACGTGCTGCAGCAGCTCGCCGCCGACTATCCGCTGCCGAAGCTTCTGCTCGAGCATCGCGGCCTGTCCAAGCTCAAGTCGACCTATACCGACAAGCTGCCGCAGATGCGCAACGCGCGCACCGGGCGCGTTCACACCAATTTCGGACAGGCGACTGCGGTCACCGGACGGCTCGCCAGCACCGATCCCAATCTGCAGAACATTCCGGTGCGAACGCCCGAAGGCAGGCGGATACGAGAAGCATTCATCGCGCCGCCCGGACATACGATCGTCTCGGCCGACTATTCGCAGATCGAGTTGCGCATCATGGCGCATCTGTCCGGCGACGAATCGCTGCTCAAGGCTTTCGCCGAAGGCGCCGACATTCACAGGGCCACGGCGGCCGAGATATTCGGCGTGCCGCTGGCCGACGTCAGCGGCGACCAGCGTCGATACATCAAGGCCGTCAACTTCGGCCTGATCTACGGCATGAGCGCCTTCGGCCTTGCGGCGCAGCTCGCGATCGAGCGCAGTGCAGCGCAGATGTTCATCGACAAGTATTTCACCCGCTATCCGGGCGTCGCCGAGTACATGCGGAGGACGCGTGAGCTGGCGCGCAAGCAGGGTTATGTCGAAACGGTGTTCGGGCGGCGACTCTGGCTGCCCGACATCAATGCAGGTGGCGGTCCGCGTCGCCAGGGCGCCGAGCGTGCGGCGATCAACGCGCCGATGCAGGGCACCGCAGCCGACTTGATCAAGCTGGCGATGATCGTCTTGCAGCAATGGCTCGATCGCGAGCAACTCGGCACCCGGCTGATTCTGCAGGTGCACGACGAGCTGGTGCTCGAGGTGCCCGACGCGGAGCTCGACCGAGTCAAGCGCGAGTTGCCCATGCTGATGAGCGGCGTCGCGCAACTGCGCGTGCCGCTGGTCGTCGATGTCGGCAGCGGCCCGAACTGGGAGCAGGCGCACTAGCCGCTGCTGACGAATGCTTCTCGCGTCAAGCCGATGTTGTCGTGCACACCGCACGCTGTTCGTGACGGCACAACCGTTAGTGCTGCTGCGCTATCCGTTTGTAAGCTGGACCAGCGGACAGACAAGGCAAGGTCTATAAACAGCGCCTCCTCCCGTCGCGTGGTTTGCAAACATGCTTGCACCCGCCCATGTCGGTCATCTGGCCATGCTTCGGTCGCTTATCCGGCAGAATGCCGCCGAAGGCAGCTTCGATTCCGGGCTCGCTGCGGATTCCACGCAATCGGTCGAGTTCTTCGACAAGCTCAAGCGCGCACTCGTCCACGGCTATTTCATCGAGGAAGACCTGCAGACCGGCAGGGTCGAGTCGGTCTCGGTGCCCGGCTATGTTTTCTGGCCCGATGATCGCCACAGCGGAAATCCGCCGACGGGCTTCGGCCTCTTTCGTGCGATCGCCGGCGGCTTCGAGCTCTGGCTCGCCGCGCTGGAGCTCGGACAGCGCGGCGGCGGCCACGGCCGCACGATGCTCGACGCGCTGTTCGCGACGCCGCCCGGGAGGAAAACCTGGGTCGTGCGCATACCGCGGGATTCACGCTATCGGGCGGCGGTCGAGCATCTGCTGGCCACGCACTCGTTCGATCGCGTCGGAGATACGAACCGGCTGCGCTGGTTTCTGCGCAGCGACGCCCCGCCGGCGCTTGCGACGAACGTGCACCGCGCGGTCAACGGCAATCCGCCGCGCAAGTAGGCTGGGGGTTTTGAAGCGTTGATGCGGAGTCGCAGCGAAATTCGATCGCGAAAAGCCCGAGGACTGCGAGCCGATGGACGTTACTACACAGCAGCGGCGCACCGACCAAATCCGTCGAGCAGCGCCGCGGCCCATCTCGTGCGATCGGAAGGATCCGGCGCTGCAAGCTCGACGAATCGATGCTTGTGCCGCGACCAGCACGCGTAGTGTTCGGGCCAATGCGCTGCATCGTGCTCGAACAGTCGACTCAACTCGTCGTGATCCAACCGCGACGGCCGAACCTTGTCGAGCCGGGTTGCGAGGCCGGCAAGCAGCTGATCGTGGCGCGGACCCAATTCCGCAGGCAGGGTCGGCAGCACGCGATGCAATAGCGGCGTCGGTTGTATGGGTGGCAGCATAAGCCAGGCTTGCGCATTGCGTGTTGTGACAATCGGTCCGTAATTCTGCTCGATCACGAGAAGCGTCAGACCGGCATGCGTAACCGCCCACTCACGGGATGCATTCACGATGTCTCGCACCTGGTTCTGCGCTGAACGGGCCGTGCGAAGCTCGCCCTGAAGCACCCATGTGCCCGCAAAGGTTGCGCAAGCAAACAACGCGAGCCCCGCGCGGCGATACCATCGATGGCCTTCGCCAGGACCAATGTCCGAGGCTGGTTCGGACCCGGCGACGCCGATCGCAAGCGCGAGCCAGGCGACGGGCGTATAGGTCAGACGCCCACCCTCTCCTGACGCAGGCATACCGCCGGTGGCGAGCAGCGTGGCGACAACAAGCCCTCCCGAAGCGCAAAGAAGTGCGATCGCGACCCGCCTTTGGGCGCCCCGGGCATGTGCCGCGATCAGCACGCACGCGGACCCCAGCAGGCCGAGATAGACGATTGCGCCCCGAGGCGTGCTTTGTGTAAGGCTCTTCCACCAATCTTCGATTGAGCCTGCGCCCAGCCATAGCGCGTCGACCCGCGGTCCCGTGTCAGGTCTCGTGTATACCCGCCAGAAATCACCGAAGAAATGCGCTCTGAGACCAAGAAAGAGTGCGACGAGAAGAAAGCACGCGGCCACTGCGACTATCTGCGCGCGGGACAAGCGGCCCGGCCACGCTAGCGCGACAAGCATCATTTGCAGCGCGAATACGGCGGCGGATTCCTTGAATCCGAGCGCGAGGCCGAAAAGGACGGGGAGAGCTGCGGCGCGCATCGCCGAAGGCGGCGATGACGCCCAGACATAGACACCCGCCAGCGTTAGCAGCGTGACGTACGCATCCGCGCGCGCGGCAACCCAGAAAACACCTTCCGCAAGTATCGGGCATAGTGCGAAGAACGTTGCTGCAATGGCGCCGGCAACCCGCCCGTTTCGCCCGCAAGCGGCGGCGAGCCGCGCAATCAGCATCGCGATGATGACGGTATTCCCCGCGTGGGCCAGATAGTTGAGCGCGAACCAGCCCGCGAAGTTGTCGCCCGCAATCCACTCGTTGAGCGCGACACTTGCGATCATCATCGGGCGGTAGAACACCACCCCATCGGACGCCACGGCGAAAAATTGTGACCAGGTTTGGACCCAGAGGTTGCCGTCGGCCGAGCCGAGCCACGCTTGGTGCAAAAAACCAAAATCGTCGCCGAGCCAGAACCCATGAAAAAATCGCGCGTACATCGCCGACATCAGGACCAACGGAATGGCTACCAGCCAGCGGCTGGACGCGCGTGGGCGTCTTATCGCCGCTGACCACCGCCTTTGGGCCTTAGGGAATGAAGCGGCGATACGTTCTCCGCAAAGATAGCGTCCCGCGCGGAGCTTAGGCCTGCGGCGGCGCGACCGGCTGCGGCGCCGTCGCCGGGTCTTCGTAGATGTCGCAATAACTCGTATACAGCGACGCGATCGTCACCGGCCCGAGCACCAGCCAGCCCAGCAGCAGGGGAATCGTCGCGACGATCGCGAGCCCGACGCCGACCAGACCGTACAGCAGGAATGGCACGATGTTGCGCAGGCATCCGTTGAACGACAGCCGCATCGCTTCGACCGGCTCGACGCCGCGCAGCACGACCAGCGCCGGCGCAAACCAGACGGCCATCACCAACGGCAGATACAGCAGCAGGAAAACCAGGAGGCCGATGCATATCGCGAGCAGCACGCTGCCGAACATCTCGGCCAGCGCCCAGGGATCCTGCAGATCCTGCAAGTGCCAGAGCTGGCTGACGATCGCCGCGCCGAAGAACACCAGCAACAGCCCGAATACGACCAGCGCGATCGCGATCGCGAGCGCGGTATAGATCAGGCCGACGATGAAAAGCGGCCCGGTGCGCGTGCTAAACCCGGCGAACAGGTGCCCGACGGTCAGCGGCTGGCCGCGATCGGCGGCGCGGCAGCCCAGCATCAGGCCCCCGGCGAAGATCGGAAAAAGCAGCTGCCCGATCACGTGACCCACCAGCGGTATGACCGCCAGCACGATGTTCAAAATGAGCAGCACGATGATGATCAGCAGCCAGGCCCCGGCGGCAGGCGTGAACAAACGCCACGCTTCGCTCCACCAGGCAAGACCGCGATCGGCATCGACTGCGCGCGGCGATGGCGCCGGCGCTCCGGCACGGCCGGCATCGGCGATCGGTTGATTGGACATCGCGCACTCCCGGCTCGCCCCCGGGGATGGGGACGCTGAACCCAAGCATAGCGCACGGCGACTATGACATTGTCATGGATGGGCCTCGCGCACGCCCGGCGGCCAGCTATCGTTAGAGGAAATTTGCCGCTAGAGGCTTGATTTCCCGTCGAAGAGCAACTATCATCAGCACTCGCTCGAGGCGAGTGCTAACAAAGGTCGCGCCAGCGCGCACCAGGCGGCCCCCCGAATCGTTATCGAACCCAGGTCGTGGAATCAAGCCTTTGATTCTGCTTAATTTTGTTTCTAGGAGTGAGTGCTAACATGAAGATTAGTCCTTTGCACGATCGTGTGATCGTTAAGCGGCTGGAAGAAGAGCGCAAGACCGCCGGTGGCATCGTCATCCCCGACACGGCGGCCGAAAAGCCTTCGCAGGGCGAAGTCGTCTTTGCCGGACCCGGCAAGACCGACGACAACGGCAAGCTGGTCCCGATGGGCGTCAAGACCGGCGACAAGATCCTCTTCGGCAAGTACTCGGGCCAGGAATTCAAGCTCAACGGCCAGGACCTGCTGCACATGCGCGAAGACGACATCATCGGCATCGTCGCCTGATATCGCATAAGCGATCCGCACCAACTACACACCAAGTTTTCAGGAGAAACAAATCATGGCATCCAAAGACGTTCGCTTCGGCGACGGCGCCCGCAACCGCATGCTGGCCGGGGTCAATATCCTCGCCAATGCAGTCAAGATCACTCTGGGCCCGAAGGGCCGCAATGTAGTTCTCGAGCGCAGCTTCGGCGCGCCGACGATCACCAAGGACGGTGTCTCGGTCGCCAAGGAAATCGAGCTCAAGGACAAGTTCGAGAACATGGGCGCGCAGATGGTCAAGGAAGTCGCGTCGAAAACCTCCGACGTCGCCGGTGACGGCACGACCACCGCGACCGTGCTGGCGCAATCGATCGTGGTCGAGGGCATGAAGTATGTCGCCGCCGGCATGAACCCGATGGATCTGAAGCGCGGCATCGACAAGGCGGTCACCGCCGTCGTCGAAGAGCTGAAGAAGATCAGCAAGCCGTGTACGACCAGCAAGGAAATCGCCCAGGTC
>DASYJB010000126.1:0-11073 GCA_035996965.1 Casimicrobiaceae bacterium
CAGGCGTACCTGCAGATCACCGGCCTTTTCGACCTGCGCGGCGGCGCGGCGCTCTCGTTCATGCTGCTGGTGCCTGCGCTTGGCGTGTTCCTGTTGCAGCGCTACTGGGTCAGCCGCCGCTTTTACGTGACGGTGACCGGCAAAGGCGCCGGGCAGACGCCGTTCGACAGCATCTCGCCGGCGGTGCGCGCTGCGCTGCTCACCGCCTGCGCGCTGGTCGCCGCAACGATCCTCTACTTCTACGCCTTGCTGCTGTACGCGTCACTGGTGCAGGCGCTCGGCGCCAACCACGCGCTGACCCTGCGGCACTACCGGGTGATATTCACCGAGGGACTGCGGGTGATTCGCGACACGCTGATCATCGCCGGCCTGGCGATGCCTCTCGGCGGGCTCTATGGCATCCTGCTTGGCTACCTCGTTGCCAGAAAGCCCTTCGTCGGACGGCGCACGATGGAGCTCGTGTCGATGATCAACTACGCGCTTCCGGGCACGATCGTCGGCATCGCCTACCTGATCGCGTTCAACGATCCGCCGATCGAGCTCACCGGCACGGCCTTGATCATCATAGCGTGCTATGTCTTTCGCTACGGCGCGACCGGTATCCGCGCCACCGTCGCGATGCTGCAGCAGATCGACAAGAGTCTCGAAGAGGCTTCGCAGGGTCTGGGCGCCGGCAGCGGCACGACGTTTCGCCGCGTGACCTTGCCGCTGATCCTGCCGGCATTCTTTGCCGGCCTCGGCGTGGTCTTCATCCGGTCGATGACCGCGATCAGCGCAACGATCTTCCTGGTGTCGATCAGCTGGACGCTGATCACCGTCCGGATCCTGGAAAACATCACCGAATTGTCGCTGGGGCCGGCGGCGGCGTACTCGGTGCTGGTCGTCGTCATCGTGTTCGTCGTGATCGCCCTGATCGGACGCGGGCTGCGCCGGTTCCGCGCACCCGGCGTGATACCCGTGACCAGCATGTTCGGAGGTTGACGCCCATGGCGCACAAGACCATCGGCGTCCAGGTCGACGGCGTGTCGAAACGCTTTTCGCACCGCGTGAAGGGCGAAATCTACGCGGCGCGGGACGTGCACCTTGACGTCGCGCCGGGCGAGTTCCTGACCTTGCTTGGCCCGTCGGGCTGCGGCAAGACCACGACCTTGCGGATGATCGCGGGATTCGAGCATCCCGACGCCGGCAGCATCCGCCTGGGTGGGCAGGACGTCACCGGCATGCCGGCGAACCAGCGCAATATCGGTTTCGTGTTCCAGAACTATGCGCTGTTTCCGCACTTGTCGGTGTTCGACAACGTCGCCTACGGTTTGCAGGTGCGCGGGCAGGCGGCTCATGTGATTGCGAAGAGCGTCGGCGACGTGCTGGCGCTGGTGGGCTTAAGCGGCTACGAGCACCAGTTCTCCGGCCAATTGTCGGGCGGCGAACAGCAGCGCGTCGCCCTGGCGCGCGCCATCGTCATCCGGCCGCGCGTGCTGCTGTTCGACGAGCCGCTGTCCAATCTCGACGCCAAATTGCGCGTGCAGATGCGCACGGAAATTCGCGATCTGCAACGCAGCCTGGCGATCACGACGATCTATGTCACGCACGATCAAGAGGAAGCGATGGCGGTCTCCGACCGGATCGCGGTGATGAGCCAGGGCAGCGTCGTGCAGGAAGGGACCGCGGAGGATCTCTACTACCGTCCGGCTTCGGAGTTCGTCGCCACGTTCGTCGGTCGCGTCAATCTCGTGCCCGGAACCGTCATCGAGCGCAGCGGCGACACCGTGACCGTGGCCGCGCTGGGCACGACGATACGAGCCGGCACGGCGCACTCGGCCGTGACCGGCGGAGCCGCGGTCAAGCTGGTCATGCGACCCGAGGTTCTCGAACTGGTCGAGATTGGCGCCGGAGACTTCGGCGCCGACGTGATCTCGCGCACCTTCCTGGGAGAGAAGACCGAATACGTTCTGCGCTGCGGTGACGTCGAGCTGCAGTGCGTCCGCCACAACGCGGGCGCCGGCGCCGTCGGCGCCATTCAGGAGGGCTCGTCCGTCGGCGTGCGCGTCGCCGCGAGCGCCGCGACGGTGCTCCCGGAAGCCGCCCGATGAAGGCCTGCTGGCTGCTCGCCGCGCTCTGCTGCTGTGCGGGCGCGGCTTTCGCTCAGGCTCCGCGCGAGGCGCACGGCAGCCACGATGCGTACGCCGCGCCGGGCATCGCGCTGGCTTGGGGGGTGCTGCGCGGATCGGACGAAGCCACGACGGCCGTCGTCGTCCGCATCGTCGTCGATCCGGGCGCCTACCCCTGGCTCGCCGTGACCGCCATCGATCCGTTCAGCAAGCAGGAGCAGGCCGTGCAGCGTCCGGTGCAAGCGGCAGGCGCTTTCGATCTGCGGATTCAGCGCGCGCAATTCGCAGACTATCCGCGCACCGAGCTCCGCTTGTTCGACTCCGCCGCGCACGCGCAAGCGAACGCACCGCAGCTTGTTGTCTATTATCTCGGCGTCCCCGACACGACGCCGGAATTTTCCGACGCGGCAACGCTGGACGCATCGCTGTCGGAACGCATTTCGCGGGCCCGCGCCGCCGGCGGAGGCACCCCGCGATGACCCGCAACGAATTGGCGCGCCTGCTCGATCATTCGGTGTTGAAGCCGGAATCGACCGAGGCCGATATCCGCGCCGGCATCGACGTCGTTCTCGTATGGCGAATCGGGTATTTCTGCGTGCAGCCTTGCTGGGTGAAGCTTGCCGCCGGCGCGCTGGCGGGCGCCGATGCGGGCGTGGTCAGCGTCGTCGGCTTTCCGCACGGCGCCGACAGGGCAGCGACCAAGGCGCACGCCGCCGCGCTCGCCCAGGCCGACGGCGCCCGCGAAATCGACACCGTGCTCAATATCGGAGCGCTAAAGAGCGGCGCCCACGGCGAGGCCGCCGCGGACCTCGCCGCCGTGGTCCGCGCGGTGCCGGACATACCGGTCAAGGTGATCATCGAAGCCGGAGCGCTGACCGATGACGAAAAGCGGCTCGCGTGCCGGCTCGCCATCGACGCCGGGGCCGCGTTCGTCAAGACATCGACCGGCTTTCACCCTGCTGGAGGCGCGACGGTCGCCGACGTGCGGCTGATGCGCGCCGTCGTCGGGCCGCAGGTCGGCGTCAAGGCCTCGGGCGGGATCCGCGCGCTTGCCGATGCGCTCGCGATGCTCGCCGCCGGCGCGAATCGCCTCGGGACGTCGGCCAGCGCGTCGATTCTCGCTGCACTCGACTGACCGGCGCGTAAAGTGCGTCGCGCCGCAGCGGCGACGAGTCGCGCGCGCAGGTGCCCCCGCGGCCAGCATCACTTCGCCGGACGGAACTTGTGCGCCAGCGTATTTTCGTCGGTGCGAGGCAGGTAAGTGATGCCGTTGCGCGTGGCCCAGAGGTTGACCTGGAAATGCAGCGGGATGATGCCGGTGTCGTCGATCGCGATCTCGGTCGCGCGCTGCAGCAAGGCCTCGCGCTTCGGATCGTCGACGGTCGCCAGCGCCTCCTCGAGCAGCGCATCGACCCTCGGATTCGAGTACCGGCCGCGGTTCGCGGTCCCGAAGCCCTTGTCGCGGCTGTAGGTTGCCAGCAGCGCTTTCAGCGGGCTCGACGCCTCGCCGGTGCCGGAGCTCCAGCCGAGAAGCATCAGGCTGAACTTGAGGTCGGTCGCCTGCGGAAAATAGGTGGCCGACGGCATCGCCTCGACGCGGGTCGCGATGCCGACGCGGGTCAGCATCTGGGCGACCGCCTGCGCGATCTTGGCGTCGTTGACATAGCGATTGTTCGGCGTATGAATCGTCACGCCGAAGCCGCCCGGGTAGCCGGCCTCGGACAGCAGCTTTTTCGCGCCGGCCGGATCGTACGGCTCGACCTTCAGGTTCCTGGTCGTGCCGAACATGCCGTCGGCCAGCAGCTGGCCCGCCGCAACCGCCTCGCCTTCCATCACCTTGTCGACGATCGCGTTGCGATTGATCGCCTTGGAGATCGCCTTGCGTACGCGCGGGTCCTTCAGCGGATTTTTGGGCAGCGGCTTGCCATCCTTGTCGGTCAGGTACGGCGAGGCGTCGCGGTCGCTGTCCATGTGCAGGTAAATCAGGCGGTCGGCGATGACTTTGTATACGTTCAGACGCTTGTCGGCGCGAATTCTCGCCACGTCGGACGTAGGCACGTATTCGATGGCCTGCACGTCGCCGGCGAGCAGTGCCGCGACGCGCGAGGCATCGTTTGGCAGGAGGCGCAGGGTCACTTTTTCCCACGGCGTCCTGCCGCCCCAGTAGCTGTCATGGCGCGCGAGCTCGATGCGATCGCCTTTGGCATAGCGCAGCAGCTTGTACGGGCCCGTTCCGATCGCGGCCTTGCCGCTGTTGAAGTCCTCGGTGCTCGCCTTTGCCGCCTTGGCGGAAACGATCGCTACCTGCGTCATGTCGGTCGGCATCAGCGGATACGGCGCGGCGGTCCGGAAGCGGATCGTGTACGGATCGACGACGGTCATTTCCTTGATCTGCTTGGTATACGCGGTGAACGCCGACGGGCTGTTCGGCACCAGCGGCACGCGCTCGATCGATGCGACGACATCGGCCGCGGTGAACTCGCTGCCGTCATGGAATTTCACGCCCTTGCGCAGTTTGAACTCCCAGGTCAGCGGATCGACGGTCCGCCAGGATTCGGCGAGACCGGGGATCGGCTTCTGCCGCTCGTCGCGCAGCACCAGATAGTCGAAAATGTGCGCGGCGACGTTGTTGTTCGGCGTGACGTTGTGATAATGCGGATCGATCGCCGTCACATCGGCGCCGATGCCGATCGTGAGGTCCGTGGCGATGGCTGAGCCGGCGCCGATCGCGCCGAACAGGGCAAGCAGCGGGACCAGCAAGCTCGTTATCGGACGCAGCATCAGACTCCCCTTTCGATCCACCCGCGGCAACGGAGCGGGCGGATACGGCCTAATCGTAACCGATTGTAACCGACTGTTCCGGCGCAGAAACTCGCTGTCAACGCCGACGTCTAACTACCGTTAGTAGGGTATCGCGCGATTCGCGATTTTTCCGAAACAAGGAGCCCCAAATGAAACTTCGCCTTGCCACGATCGCTGCCACCGCCGCGCTGGCGATTGCCGGCACGACGCTCGCGTCCACCGCATCGGCCCGGGATCAGTTCTCGGTTTCGATCGGCGCGCCGGGCTTTGCGGTCGGCTACTCCAACTACTCCAACTATGGACACTACGGACGGTCGTACGTCTACGCCGCACCGCCGGTCGCGTATTACGGAGCCCCGTACTATTCCGGCTATCCAGTCGTCTACGGTCCCCGCGTCGTGTACGCGCGGCCGTACGTCTACCACCGGCCGTACTGGCGCGCCCACTACGGCTGGCGCTAACGCGGTCCGGCGTAGCTGATGCGGTAGATCGCTCCGGCGTAATCGTCCGAAACCAGCAGTGAGCCGTCCGGCATGACCAGCACGTCAGCCGGGCGGCCCCACGCCTGCTCCCCCTGCAGCCAGCCGGTGGCGAACGGCTGGTATGAAACCGCCTTCCCGCCTTCGATTCGAACGACCGAGATCCGGTAGCCGATCTTCCGGCTGCGATTCCACGAACCGTGCTCGGCAATGAATATCTGCTTCCGATAAGCCGCTGGAAATTGCGTCCCGGTATAGAAACGCATGCCGAGTGAAGCGACATGCGGGCCGAGATTTTGCGCGGGCGCGGTGAATTCCGCGCACGAGTGCTTGCCGCCATACTCCGGGTCCGCAATCGTGCCGGCGTGGCAATACGGATAGCCGAAATGCATGCCGGGCTTGGCCGCGTGATTGAGCTCGTCCGGCGGCAGATCATCGCCCAGCATGTCGCGGCCATTGTCGGTGAACCAGACCTCGTGCGTATCCGGATCCCAGTCGAAGCCCACGGTGTTGCGGATGCCGCGGGCGAAGACTTCGAGCGCGGACCCGTCGGGATTCATGCGCATCAGATTGGCGTAGCGATCGGGGTCCGGCTCGCAGATATTGCACGGCGCGCCGCTGGGCACGTACAGCTTGCCGTCGGGTCCGAAGGCGATGAATTTGCCGCCGTGACCGGCGCTGTTCGGAAAGGCCTTGCTGACGAGAACGGGGGCCGGCGGCGCGTCCAGCCGGTGCTCGATATCGTCAAAACGCAGCACGCGATCCGTCGCTGAGACATAGAGGGCGCCGCCGCGAAACGCAACGCCGATCGGTCGGTCCAACCCGGAAGCCACGGTCGTCACCCGCACCGGCGCGCCGGGCTGCAACTTGATCGCGTAGACGTTGCCGGCGCGCATCGATCCCGCAAAGAGCGTGCCCTCGGACCCCAGCGCCATCGCGCGCGGATTTTCCAGCCGCACCAGGACTTCGATCTTGAAGCCGGGTGGCAGGCTGATCTTGTCGAGCGCGAGCGTCGATTGCGCCCAGGCGGGCACGGCGGCGCAAACGAAGGCGAGCGCGAGCACGTGTATCGATCGGCCGCGCACGGTCGCCCGCTTGATCGAATCCGGATCGATGATAGTCCGCATATTCCCCCGCAACGGCGTATTCGCCATTGACATAGACTCACGCGGTTTCTATCCTGTTCCCTGCTCACGTCGAAAGTTGCAACATGAATGCCCCCGCTGCTGCGACGGCCGTCAGCCCGCAATTGATGGCAATGCCGCTGATCCGGACGTTGATCGGCTTCGATACCACCAGCCGGGAGTCCAATCTGGCGTTGATCGACTGGGTGCGCGAATACCTGGCCGGATACGGCATCGACGTCGCGCTCACGTTCGATGACGAGCGCCGAAAGGCGAACCTGTTCGCGACGCTGCCGGCCCGAGACGGCAACGTGACGACCGGCGGCATCGTCCTTTCCGGACATACCGACGTCGTTCCGGTCGACGGCCAGCCTTGGGATTCCGATCCATTCACCGCGACGATCAAGGGCGACCGGCTGTACGGACGCGGCGCCGCCGACATGAAGAGCTTTTCGGCGATCGGACTCGCGTTCGTGCCGCAATTCTTGGGCCGCGGTCTCAACCGCCCGCTGCATTTCGCGCTTTCATACGACGAGGAAGTCGGCTGCGTCGGTGTGCGCCGCCTGCTGCAGGACATCGTTGCGCGAGGAATCAAGCCTGCGGGCTGCATCGTCGGTGAGCCGACCGGGATGCGCCTGATCGTTGCGCACAAGGGCAAGAAGAGCTTCCGCTGCCGCGTGCGCGGCCACGAGGTGCACTCGTCGCTGACGCCGCACGGTGTCAACGCGGTGCAGGTCGCCTGCGCGATCGTGACGTTCCTGACCCAGATGGGCCGCCGCTTCCGTGATCGTGGCGGATTCGACGCCGCGTACGACGTGCCCTACACGACGGTTCACACCGGCGTGATACGCGGCGGGACGGCACTCAACATCGTGCCACGCGATTGCAGCTTCGATTTCGAGTTCCGGCATCTGCCGTTCGACGATCCCGATGCGCTGCTCGCCGAGGTCCGGCGTTTTGCCGCGAGCATGCTGCCCGAGATGCACGCGGTGTCTCGCGACACCCATATCGAATTCGATGCCTTGACGGCCAGCCCGGGCCTCGATACGCACGGAGAGACCGAGATTGCCGAGCTCGGCCGCGCCTGCAGCGGGTCGCACGACCTGGGCAAGGTTTCCTTCGGCACCGAGGCATCGCTGTTCCACGGCATCGATATCGCGGCGATCATCTGCGGGCCCGGACACATCGAGCAGGCACACCAGCCGAACGAGTGGATCTCGCTCGAGCAGCTGGCACTCTGCGAGTCGTTCATGCAACGGCTCGCCGATCGCATTTGCGCGACGTGAGCCTGGCCGGCGAACCGCCGGCGCCGTCGCCTCCGGCGTCGCCACCGATCGAGGTGGCGTTTCCCGACCTCGCGCGCTTTGCCCCCGGCAACAGCGGCATCCGCCATGCCTGGACGTTCGCCGCATCGCGCCCCGGTCCGCATGTGGTGATCCAGGCACTGACGCATGGCAACGAGGTCTGCGGCGCGATCGCGCTGGACCGGCTGCTGCGCGAAGGAATCCGCCCGGTGCGCGGCACGCTGTCGATCGTATTCGCCAATGTCGACGCCTACCTTCGCTTCGACAGCGCCCGGCCGTTCGCATCGCGCTGCATCGACGAGGATTTCAACCGCCTGTGGACGCCCGAGGTGCTCGACGGCCAGCGCGAGAGCAGCGAGCTCACGCGCGCCCGCGAATTGAGGCCTCTGTATGAGCGCACCGATTTCCTGCTCGACATCCACTCGATGTCCGAGCCCTGTCTGCCGCTGGCGATGGCGGGACGCCGCCGCAAGGGCGTCGCACTGGCGCGATCGCTGGGGATGCCAGAGCATATTGTCGTCGACGCCGGGCATGCGGCCGGACGGCGCCTGCGCGACTTCGCGTTTTTCGACGACGAGGACGATCCGCGCAGCGCATTGTTGATCGAATGCGGGCAGCACTGGGAAGCCGCCGCCCCGGCCGTCGCCCGCGACGCGGCGCTGCGTTTTCTGCGCCATTTCGGCATGGCCGAGGAAGCCTGGCTGGCCCGCGAGCTCGATGGCAGCCGCGATCTGTTGCAGCGGGTGGTTGAAGTGACGGCCACGGTGACCATCGCCAGCGACGATTTTCGCTTCACGTTTCCGGTCCGCGGCTTGCAGACGATCGCCCGCGCGGGAACCGTGTATGCGAACGATGGCGGCACGAAAATCGCAACGCCGCACGACGACTGCGTGTTGATCATGCCGACGCGCCATCCGAAGCGCGGCGAGACCGCGGTGCGTCTGGGCCGGTACATCGACTGACGGCGGCGCGGCTTTAGCGCGCCGCTGCGATCGCCGCTTCCGCCCGGCGCACCAGATCGGATCCGATCAGCGCGGTCCACTGGTCGTAAACCGGACGCGTCGCGTTGCGGAACGCTTGCTTGCCGGCGTCGGTCAGCCGGGTCACCGTCGCACCTTGCCGGGCTGCCTCGCCCAAGGCGGCGTCACCGCCCTGCCGCATGCGCAGCGCGACCGCATCCACCGCCGCGTCGCGAGCCGCCTGACGGACGAGTTCCCGGTCCGCCGCGCTCCACGCGTTCCACGCCTGGCGGTTGGCCGCGAACATCAGCGCGTCGCCATGCGCGCCCCACAATTGCAGATGCGAGAACCCGGCGGCCGCCGCGTGCGAAGCGCGAAATGCGCTGGTCGTCGTCTCCTCGGCGTCCAGGCTGCCCGCGAGCGCCGCGAGCCTCGCATCGGCGCCGCGCATCGCCGCCGTTGTTGCTCCCAGCTGGACCAGCGTCTGGTCGAGCAGCGAAAGTCCCGGCGTGCGCACGCGCAACCCGGCGAAGTCGGCGGGGGCGCGCAGCGGGCGCTTGCTGGCGATCTCAATGAAACCGTTGGACGCCCAGGCGATGACCACGACGCCCAGCGTTTCCAGGCGCGCGGCGAGCTCCGCGCTGACTGCGCTGTCCAGCAGCGCATCGAGCGCACGCTCGCTGGGCAAAAACCATGGCAGCGCAATCAGGTTCAGCTCGGCGACATCGGGCGACCAGGCGAGTGTCGAGCCGACGGCGAGGGCGACCGAGCCTTCGCGCAGCGCCGCGAATTCGCGCGATGCATCGCGCTGGAACAAGGTCGCACCCGGGTAGTGGCGAACCGCGAGGCGGCCGGCCGAGCGTTCGCGGATCAGCGCCGCCCATCGCTCGCCCGCCTTGCCTTGCGCGTATGCGGGGCCGAGCGCCGTCGACAGCTTCAACTCGGATGTCGCCGCCACGCCCGCGGATGGCGCGGGCGCGGCAACCTGCGCAGATGCGAGCGTACAGGCCGCGAGAAGCCAGGCGATCGCGGCCAGGCCGCTCGGGGAAAACACCACGCGTCCAGCGTAGCGGCCCGCGGGCAGTCGCGTCAACGGGCGCCGTGGGCTGCGTACTTGCGCGACGTCAGATGCCGAGCAGGCCTCGCGCCGCGCCTTCCTCGGTGATCAACACGCCGGCACCGGTGGCCTTCAATGCGGCGCGTATCGCCGCGACCTTGCGGCGCCCGCCTGCCGCCACGACGATCTTCGGCACGCGCCGCAGATCGTCGAGGTCGACGGCGACCACGCGACGGTTGACCGGGTGATCGACTACATTGCCCTCGACATCGATGAAATGGCACAGGACATCGCCCACGGCCCCCGCGGCCTGCAGGCTCGCCAGCGCCGAGCGCGGCAACAGCCCCTGGCGAAACAAAGTGGCTTCTTCGCTGACGTCGCCGACGCTGACCAGCGCCAGATCGACGCGCCGCGCCCGCTCCAGCAGCTCGCGCAGACCCGGCTCGGACCATAACGCCGCGCGAACCGATTCGTCGGCGACCATGACCGGTGCCGTCAGCTGATAGCAATCGGCGCCGAACGCGTCGGCGATGCGCCGCGCGACGGCCGACGGATTGACGGCGCGCGAGTGGGTCATGCCGCCCAGCAGCGAGACGACCGACAGGCGCTGGCACGGTTGCCCGCCCAGCGCCTTCAGGCTCATGTGCAGGGTCGCGCCCCAGCCGACGCCGATCGACATCCCGTCCTTGACCTGGTCGGTCAGATAGGTGCCCGCGGCATGTCCGACGACGGTGGTGATCTCGGCCTCGTCGGCCGGCGCCGGCACGACGATGGCGTCGGCGAGGCCGAACGCAGCGACCAGCTGGCGCTCCAGCGCGATCTGTTCGCTGGCGCGGTCCTCGATACGAATCCGCACGATGCCGTTGTCGCGAGCCGAGGCGAGCAAGCGGATCACCTTGGCCCGACTAATGTTCATGAACCGGGCGATTTGTTCCTGGGTCATGGCCTCGACGTAGTACAACCACGCGGCCCTGACCCGGAGATCCGGCGAGGCCGCCGGCTCTCGGGGTGCGGGTCGTTCTTTCGCTGGCATCGGCGCCTTCCTTGCGGCCTTTCGGGCTGCGAAGCGTGGCATCGTTGCCCGAGACTGGCAAGCACGCGGACGGCCTTGCGGGGCGGTGGCGAGGACCGACAGCCTTGACGAATCCGTAGGGTTGGATATATGTTCGTCATATAATACAAAAGTCCGGACGCCGTCCCGTCGCCGGACGCCAGCACAAACCGAGGAGCCATGCCCGAC
>DASYJB010000127.1:0-4153 GCA_035996965.1 Casimicrobiaceae bacterium
CGGAAGACGTCCGGGTGAGGCAAGCCATGTCCACGCGCAAATCCGATCCGGCCATCGCGGCGGCTACCGGCTGGTCCGGCCGATTCAGCGAGCCGGTCGCCGAGCTCGTGAAGCGCTACACCGCGTCGGTCGACTTCGATAAAAGACTCGCCGACGCCGACATCGCAGGCTCGCTCGCGCACGCGCGCATGCTGGCCGCCGTCGGCGTTCTCTCCGCCGCCGATCTTGCCGCGATCGAGCGCGGCCTGACGGCGATTGGCGACGAAATCGGGCGCGGCGCATTTTCCTGGTCGCCGGATTTCGAGGACGTGCACCTGAACATCGAAAAGCGCTTGACCGCGCTGATCGGCGACGCGGGCAAGCGGCTGCACACCGGCCGCTCGCGCAACGATCAGGTCGCCACCGACTTGCGACTTTATGTGCGCGCGGCGATCGACGACATCGGCACGGCGATCACCGCGCTGCGCAGCGCGCTGCTCGATCTGGCCGAGCCGCACGCCGCGACGATCATGCCGGGCTTCACGCATTTGCAGGTTGCGCAGCCGGTCACCTTCGGCCATCACCTGCTCGCTTACGAAGCCATGCTCGCACGCGACTCCGAGCGCCTGATCGACTGCCGGCGGCGCGTCAACCGGTTGCCGCTCGGCAGCGCGGCCCTGGCCGGCACGAGCTTCCCGATCGACCGCGACCAGGTGGCGCGCGAGCTCGGCTTCGAAGGCTTATGCACCAATTCGCTCGATGCCGTGTCGGATCGCGACTTCGCGATCGAATTCGCCGCCGCCGGCGCGTTGATGATGATGCACCTGTCGCGCTTCGCCGAGGAGCTCGTTTTGTGGTCGAGCCCGCGCTTCGGTTTCGTGCGCCTCGCCGACCGCTTCTGCACCGGCAGCTCGATCATGCCGCAAAAGAAAAATCCCGATGTTCCGGAGCTGGTGCGCGGTAAGACCGGACGAGTCTACGGCGACTTGGTCGCGCTGCTGACCTTGATGAAGGCGCAACCGCTCGCTTATAACAAGGACAACCAGGAGGATAAGGCGCCGGTATTCGACGTCGTCGACACGCTGCTGCCGACGCTGGCCGTCCTCACCGCGCTGGTATCCGACGGCATCGAGGTCGATGCCGAGCGCATGCGCGCGGCGGCCAGCGAGGGCTACGCGACCGCGACCGATCTTGCCGATTACCTGGTCAAGAAGGGACTGCCGTTCCGCGACGCGCACGAGGCGGTCGCGCAAGCGGTGCGGCATGCCGAATCCGAGCACTGCGATCTGGCCACGCTGTCGCTCGCCTCGCTGCAGCGCTATTCGCCGCTGATCGAAGACGACGTCTATGCGGTGCTCACGCTCGAAGGTTCGATCGCGAGCCGCGATCATCCCGGCGGCACTGCGCCGGCACAGGTGCGCGCGGCGATTCGAGCCGCGCGCTCCGCGCTTGAACCCGGCCGGGCGCGCTAGCGGCCAGCCATCGGGCCGCGCCGGCCCGTCTCAACCAGCAAGGAGCAGCGGATGGAAAGCGGCAAACTGGCGTTTCTGGGCCTGGGCGTAATGGGCTTTCCGATGGCCGGACATCTGGCGCGTGCCGGACATTCGGTGGTCGTTTACAACCGCACGCCCGCCAAGGCCGCGCAGTGGGTCGAAAAGTACGGCGGCAGCTCGGCGCCGACGCCGGCCGCTGCCGCGGCCGATGCGGCGCTGGTGATGATGTGCGTCGGCAATGACGACGACGTTCGCGCGGTCGCGCTAGGCCCCAGAGGGGCGGTCGAGGCGATGCGCGACGGCAGCGTGCTGGTCGATCACACGACCGCGTCCGCGACCGTTGCGCGCGAGGTGCACGCGGCGGCGAAGGCTCGCGGCGTCGGCTTCCTCGACGCGCCGGTATCCGGCGGCCAGGCCGGCGCCGAAAACGGCAAGCTGACGATCATGGTCGGCGGCGAAGCCGACATCTTTGCGCGCGCCGAAGGCGTGCTCGCGCATTACGCGCGCGCGGTGACCTTGATGGGCGGTCCGGGCTCGGGTCAGCTGACCAAGATGGTCAACCAGATCTGCATCGCCGGCTTGGTGCAGGCGTTGTCGGAAGGGATCAACTTCGCCCAAAAGGCCGGGCTCGACGCCGAGCGCGTGCTCGACGTCATCGGCAAAGGGGCGGCGCAATCCTGGCAGATGGACAATCGCGGCAAGACGATGGTCGCCGACAAGTTCGACTTCGGGTTTGCCGTCGACTGGATGCGCAAGGATCTCGCGATATGCTCGGCCGAAGCGCGGGCCAACGGCGCGGCGCTGCCGGTGACTGCGTTGGTCGACCAGTTCTACGCGCGTATCCAGGCGCAGGGCGGCGGACGCTGGGACACGTCGAGCCTGATTCGCCTGTTGCGGGGCTAAGGGGTCGGCTCAAGCGGCTCGCCGTTGAGGCTGATCTCGTAGCTGATCGCGGCAGTCTTGGCCAGCATCAGCGTCGCCGAGCAATATTTTTCCTTCGACAGCTTGACCGCGCGCTCGACCTGCACCGGGTTCAGGCCCTCGCCGCGAATCCGATAGACGAAGTGCATGCGCGTGAACACCTTGGGATCGGCGGGCGCGCGTTCGACCTCGGCATCGACGGTGCAGCCGCTGATCGGCTGGCGCGCCTTTTTCAGGATCCAGACGACGTCGAATGCCGTGCAGGCTGCGGTGCCCGCCAGCACGAGTTCCATCGGCCGCGGACCGACGTTCCGCCCGCCGGCGTCGGGCGAACCGTCCACGACAACGGCGTGGCCGCTGCCGGTTTCGGCAACGAAGCTGACCTGGTCGATCCATTTGACCGTGGCTTTCAATCGAGACCTTCCATCGATATCCGAAAACCGTGCGTCCATCCCGCCGTCGTAGACAACGCCGGGTCGTGCGACATTATGCCGCTTGCATTGTGCGGCGCAATATGACAGACTGCCCTGGTCCGCGATTCGGGATCTCCTCCTCCCGAGCCGCAGATCGTTCCTCCATTCTCCTCCTATGGTGGAATACTTAGCGCGGCCATCGGCCGCGCTTTTTTTATCGGAAGGCGTGGATTGCGGGAGGCGCGCCGAAAGCTTGTGGTGCGAGGCGGGCCGGTTTGACAGCGTATCAGCCCACGTATTATCATTTAAGACTTTGTAAAGCTGATCCGGACGTGAATTTCGCCATGAAAACCTATTCCGCCAGGCCCGAGGACGTCAAGCGGGATTGGTACGTCGTCGATGCCAGCGACAAGGTGCTGGGCCGGCTGGCCAGTGCGATCGCCCACCGGCTGCGCGGCAAGCACAAGCCGATCTATACGCCGCACGTCGATACCGGCGACTTTATCGTCGTCACCAACGTCGAAAAGATCAAGGTCACCGGGAACAAGGCCGAGGACAAACTCTACCACCGCCACAGCGGCTATCCGGGCGGCATCCGCACGACGTCGTTCAGCAAGATGCAGCAGCGCTTTCCGGGACGGGTGCTGGAAAAGGCGGTCAAGGGCATGCTCCCAAAGGGCCCGCTGGGCTACGCGATGCTCAAGAAGCTCAAATGCTACGCCGGCGCCGGGCATCCGCATGTGGCCCAACAACCGAAGACGCTGGACCTCTAAAAGGCTCGCTCACATGATCGGCAGCTACTACTACGGCACGGGCCGGCGCAAGAGCGCCGTGGCCCGCGTATTCATCAAGCAGGGCTCGGGCAAGTTCATCGTCAATGACAAGCCGGTCGACGAGTTTTTCACGCGCGAAACGGGTCGCATGGTCGTCCGCCAGCCGCTGAAGCTGGTCAATCACGAGGCGACATTCGACATCATGGTCAATGTCATCGGCGGCGGCGAATCGGGCCAGGCCGGCGCGGTCCGCCACGGCATCACCCGCGCGCTGATCGACTATGACGCCCAGCTGAAGCCGCCGCTGTCCAAGGCGGGCCTGGTCACCCGCGACGCCCGCGAGGTCGAGCGGAAGAAGGTCGGCCTGCACAAGGCGCGACGTCGCAAGCAGTTTTCCAAGCGCTAGCGCGGCTCACTGCCCGACTTGCCCCAAGGCCGCCGCAAGGCGGCCTTTGCATTTGGGCCTCTGGAAGGCGGTTATTCCAATGTCATACAATGGCGCCGGGGTGTTAGAATCATCGCCGGTTCGATGAGGCAGGGATGATCAAGGTAGGCATTGTCGGCGGGACCGGCT
>DASYJB010000128.1:0-2047 GCA_035996965.1 Casimicrobiaceae bacterium
GCACCGACAGGGGCTGGGCAATACAGCGATCGTGCTCGGCGCGCTGACCCAGGGCAGCATCGATGTCTATCCCGAATACACCGGCACGATAGCCAAGGAGATACTGAAGCTCGACGCCGTGCCGCCGCTGCCGGAGCTCAACACCAAGCTCGCGGCGATCGGACTCTCCGTCGCGGTGCCGCTGGGGTTCAACAACACCTATGCGCTGGCGATGCGCGCCGACGATGCCCGCGCCAAGGGAATCACGCGGCTATCCGATCTCAAGTCGCATCCGGAGATCAGGCTGGGTCTGTCGCAGGAATTCATCGGACGGGCCGACGGCTGGCCGGGATTGAAGCGCGCCTACGAGCTTGCGTACGAAACGCCGCGCGGGCTCGACCACGGTCTCGCCTACGAGGCGATCGCCCAGCGCCAGGTCGACGCGATCGACATCTATTCGACCGACGCCAAGATCGACAAGTACGGCCTCACCGTGCTCGCCGACGATCGCAACTATTTTCCCCGCTACGATGCGGTGCTGCTCTACCGCGTCGATCTGCCGCAGCGTCTGCCGCGCACCTGGACCGCGCTTAAGGGTCTCGAAGGCCGGATCGACGATGGCTCGATGCGGCGGATGAATGCCGAAGCCGAGCTCGACGGAAAGAGCTTTGTCGCCGTGGCGCGCGAGTTCCTCGCGCAAAAAGCTGCCGGCGCCGGCGCGGCGCCGACTTCAGTCGCGCCATCCGCGACGACGCCGGCCAGCGGTGTGCAGACGGCCTCGGCCAGCGGATTCTGGCAGAAGCTCTTCGGACCGGATTTCGTGCGGCTGACGCTCGAGCATTTGCTGCTGGTGTTCGCCTCGCTTGCGGCGAGCATCGCGCTGGGCATCCCGCTCGGTATTCTCGCCGCGCGGCGGCCCGCCAGCGAAGGCCTGATCCTGGGCACGACGGGCGTGGTGCAAACGATCCCGGCGCTGGCGCTGCTGGCCTTCCTGATCCCGATCACCGGACGCATCGGCGCGATTCCCGCATTCATCGCACTCGCGCTGTATGCGCTGCTTCCGATCGTGCGGAACACACACGCGGCGATGACCCAGATCGGGCGAGGGGTCAAGCAGGCGGCGCAGTCGCTGGGCCTGGAAAGCGGAACGATCCTTCGCTACATCGAACTGCCGCTCGGCGCGCCGACGATACTCGCCGGCATCAAGACTTCGGCGGTGATCAATGTCGGCACGGCGACGATCGCCGCATTCATCGGCGCCGGCGGCTACGGCGAGCGGATCGTCACCGGGCTCGCGCTGAACGATCATGCAATGCTGCTCGCCGGCGCGATTCCGGCGGCGGCGCTGGCGCTGTTGATCGAAGGGGCTTTTCGCCTCGGTGAGCGTTGGCTCGTGCCGGCGGGAATGCGCGTCAATCAGCAGGACGCTCGCGACGGCTGAAACGATGTCGCCGCCGGTCGGGCCTTACTCGACTCGCAACGTGCCCTTCATGTTCGGATGCAGCGTGCAGATGTAGGCGTATTCGCCGGCGGTGCGCCCGACGTACTTCCACGAACCGTTCGCCGCGATGTCGTGCGAATCGAACTTGCCCGGCGCCGTCACCGTGTGCGGAAACGGATCTTTGTTGGTCCACACGATCGTGTCGCCGCGCCTGACCGTCAGCGTCTCGGGCTCGTACTTCAGGCCGTCGATGACGACGCGATGCGTCGCCGGCTTGCCGGCGCTCGCGTCGGCCGCCGCACCGGCGGCGAAAACTGCGGCGGACGGGAGCAGCGCGCCCGCGCAGACAAGCGCGAGCGTGAACCGCTGCGTGCGGGTCCTCACATCTTGGACTGCAGCATCTTGGCGTGCTCCAGATGCGCGACGAACGCCGGGCGGACCTTGGTGATCAACGCCTTGAGCTCCTCGTTCTTGGCGCTCGGCAGCAGCGTCTTGTCGACCGCATCGAGCACCTGCTGGTGGTAGGCGACTTCGTGATCGACGTAGGCCTTGTCGAACGCCTTGCCCTTGAGTGTCTTCAGGTTCTTCAGGTTCTCTTCGCCGCCGGACTTCAGGCTCTGGCTGGTC
>DASYJB010000129.1:0-5847 GCA_035996965.1 Casimicrobiaceae bacterium
GAATGGTTCGCTTACTCTGGTAAACCATCTCGACCTCGCGGTCAGCCAGACGAGCAATCCTGCCGGGCTCTGGAACGTCTACAAGGTCGATGTCACGCACGATGGGTCGAACCCTGACCCGGCCAATGCCTGCCCCTGCCTGGGCGACTATCCGCACATCGGTGCGGACGCCAATGGCATTTATGTCACGACGAACGCGTACCCGTGGAACGGAAATGGCTTCGACGGGGCACAGATCTACGCGTTTCCCAAAGCGCAACTCGCCGCAGGCGCTCCAAGCGTGACCG
This sequence comes from Casimicrobiaceae bacterium, assembly GCA_035996965.1. Taxonomy (GTDB): domain Bacteria; phylum Pseudomonadota; class Gammaproteobacteria; order Burkholderiales; family Casimicrobiaceae; genus PALSA-1003. The sequence continues at coordinate 288 of DASYJB010000129.1, forward strand.
TGGTTCACATCGACACGTTCGGCGCGGTCAATGTCCCGAGCGATGCCGGCCCGACCCAGCCGGGCTTCACCGTTTGGCCCGCACAGTCGCCTGCCAGTCAGTTCAACACGGACAACGGCGGCACCGAGTTCTTCATGAGCTCGAACGCGGCCGACGAAGCGACCCATCCGGTTGCCGGGTTCGGCGGCAACTATGTCTCGAGCCAGATCGTCGTCTGGACGCTGACGAATACTTCGTCGCTGAACACCGCGACGCCGGCACTCAGTCTCGGCAACAAGGTATTGACTGCCGAGCAGTACGCGTTGCCGCCGAAACAGAAGCAGCCCGGGTCGGGGACGTTGGCGACGACGGCCACGCCGCAGGGCTACTGCATCAACGACACGACGACGGTGACGGTTGCAGGTGTCGGTTGCTGGCGGCTGCTCTTCGGTGCCGAACCGGCACACAACGAGGTCATCTCGAGGCCCGATTCGAACGACACACGCATGCAGCAGGTCATGTACGCGAACGGCAAGCTTTGGGGCGCGCTTGACACGGCGCTTAATCCGGATGGCGGGCCGCAGCGAGCGGGCGTGGCCTGGTTTATTGTCAATCCGAATGCCGGAAAGATGGTCATGGAGGGTTACCTCGGTGCCACGGGATATGACTTTACCTACCCGGCTATCGCCGTCACCGCGAGCGGCCGCGGCGTAATGGCCTTTACCGCCACCGGCGATGCGGCGAATCCGACCGCAGCTTTCGCGTCGATTGACGCGAAAGCAGGCGTTGGCACGTGGGCCTTCGTCACTGGCGGCGCCGGCGCCGCGCAAGACGATGGCTTCACCAGCTATAAGGCACAGGTCGGAAACCCGCCTCGCACCCGTTGGGGCGACTATGGCTCGGCGGCGGTGGATGGCGACTCGATCTGGATCGCCAGCGAGTACATCGCCCACACCTGCAACTACACCGACTGGGGCGGACCGTTCTTCTCTGGAGGCACGGGCGACAACCTGCTCGGCACCTGCGGCGGCGCAAGCCACGGGCCTGGCACGCGTGGCGCGCTCGGCAACTGGGCGACGCGGATCAGCAAGTACACGCCCTGATGTATGAATCGGATTAGGGTTCTGTAGAAGCCGGGAGACTTGGTCCTGGCACGGAGGGCCGCCTCAGGGGCGGCCCTTTTTTTATTGTGGCCGGCATCGTTATCTCGAGGCGTGAGTCCCCAGATCGGAAGGACATCCGCCAACATGGCTCATGAGCGCTAAGTTGCTCCAGCGCAATTTTCAGCAAGAGTCCGACTTATTTCGTCCGATATTCCTACAGGCATTCCCGCTGCGCGGCGCGATACTGCTGACAGGGGCCGCTTCGCTTTTAGCGCGGGCGGCGCATGGTGGCAACAGGAACACGATGATATGGCCGAAGCTCCAGGCGCGCTTCACGTCTACATGATCGAGGACTCGCCGATCTTCTCCCGGCTGCTCGCAGCGGCCGTCGAGTCGGTCGGAGGCGAGCTGGTCGGGCACAGCGACAACGCCGAACAGGCGATCGCCGACTTGTCGCGCGTCGAGGCCGACTTGATTCTGGTCGACGTGACGCTGGAATCGGGCAGCGGCTTCGAGGTGCTCGAGGCACTGCAGAAGAGCGGCAAGGCCCGAACCGCCACCAAGGTCGTCCTGACCAACCACACCGCCGCCGAATGCGGCGGCTTGAGTTATTCGCTGGGCGCCACGTACTTCTATGAAAAGGAGCACGACAGCTGGCGCGTGCTCGAGCTGATCAGCAAGATGGCCGCAGGCAAATAGAGGGTCGCGCCGGGGCGTCGGCGCCGATTGCAGCATACACATGGCTGGATCGCGGTCGCGGCATCGAACGTCGGTCGCTCCGCCGCCCGGACCTTTTCCAGGCCGTCTGTCCCCTTCGATCCCCGCATTGGGACGATCGTCGCGGCGCGCTCGCCAAAGCGGGCAAAGGCCGTTAGGATTCGACCACCCTCGCGAAGGGCGCTGTTCGGGCGAAGCGGGTCTGTGACGGCACGGCCGGCTTTGAATTCGGGCTGCGTCCGTCGCCCGGATTTTCGCCTAGACGACCATGGCCGACCTCGCCCCGACGCAGCCCTCCCCATCGCCTGCAACCGACGTCGACGGCAATCTGCTGCTGTCCAGCGCGGACGCGCAGGCGCTGCTACGCGAATGCTTTGCCGACTTCAAGGCCGGGTTGATCGCGCTGGTCCACGTCTCGATCGAGACCACCAACGATCTGTTCGAGGGCAACGCGTTTATCGGCGAGGCCGAGGTCGCTGAATTTCGCAGCAAGCGCGGGCAATGGATCGAGCGCTTTGGGCAAGCGCTGACCGACCTGTTCGAGCGGCGGCTCGCCGGCACGCGTCGGCAGGGGCGCCGGCCCGATTTCGATGCCTCGCTGACGACGCTGCGCGTGCTCAATACCTTCGATCACGAGAAGCAGGCGTCGCTGACGTCGAGCACGCAATTCCTTTACCGGCTGACCAAACGCGAGCTCGATGCGATCGACCTGCGCGTCGGCGCGCTGCTCGGCGAGCCGCGAATGCGCGACGTCGACAATCCGTTATCGCCCGACTACGTGCTCGATGCGATCGGGCTGTCCTCCCGCGCGCTGTACCCGAATCCGCGCGTGTGGCGGCCGCTGATGGAGCGGCTGCTGTCCGATGTGACCTTGGGCATCAACAAGAGCTTCATCAAGGTCAATCGCTTCCTCGCCGATCACCAGGTGCTGCCCGAGATCAAGGCGCAGCTCCGCGCGCGGAGCGAGCTGCGGCCGCGCGACGACGCCGAATTGCTGCCGACCTTCCTGCGACTGTTCAAGGAGGGTCGCTCGGCCGCCGCCGACCAGTTGCTTGCGGCGGGGATCACGGTTCCGGCGGCGTCGGCTTCCACGTCGACCGCGCTCAAGGACTTGCCGAAGCCTGCGCCTGCGCGCGACACCCCGGTTTCGACGCCGGCCAGCGGTTCGCCGCAAGCCGAATCGGGGTCGCAGGGGCCGTCCACCGCCCCCGCGCCGCCGGCGATCGATACCGGACCGGCCGCGGCGCTGACCGCCGCGCTCAATCCTTACATCGCCGATCTCGCCCGGGCCTTGCAGTTGCCCGAAGGCGTGAGCGCACCGGCGACCGATATGTCGGGCTTGCCGCAAGTCGATCCGCTGATGGCGATCGGTTCGCTGTCCGCCGCCGTCGCCGTCCTCGACCGCTGGCAGCGACTCGATCCGGGGTCCGATCAGCACGCTGCCGAACCTGCGTTCGGCGATGCCGCGAGCCGCGCCGCCGCGATGAACCGCATCCCGTTCATCCGGGCGGCGATCGACGACAAGGTCGCGAGCTCGACCGACAAGATCACGATGGACGTGATCGGCCTGCTGTTCGACTACATCTTCAGCGATTCGTCGATACCCGAAGAACTGCGAAGCCTCTTTACCCGCCTGCAGGTTCCGATCCTGAAGACGGCGCTGCTCGACCGCAGTTTTTTCTCCGACCGCAAGCACCCGGCCCGGCGGCTGCTCGATCATCTCGCGGGTGCGGCGATCGGCGCCACCGGCGACGCCGGCTACCACGCCGCATTCGAGCTGACGGCGGCCGGCGTGATCGAAGAGGTCTGCCGCGATTTCCAGGTCGACGTCGGCGTCTTCGACGTCGCCGATCGAAAGGTGCAGGAGTTCGTCGAGGCCGAGCTGCAAAAAGGGGCAGGCGCGCTCGGCACCGAGGTCGCCGCTGCGCTCGCGGCCGAAGAGGGCGAAGCGGACCGCTCGGCGGTGCGCGCGCTGATCCGAGACAAACTCTCGGGTCTCGATGTGCCGTTCGACGTGCGCTCGTTTAGTGAAACCATCTGGGCCGACTATCTGACCAACGTGCGTCTGGCGCAGGGCACCAAAGGCGACGAGTGGCGCCGCGGCGTGCGTACGCTCGACGACCTCCTGTGGAGTCTGACGGCGAAGGAGCGCAGTGCGCAGAAGGCCCGGCTCGCCAAGCTCGTGCCGGGAATGATCCGTAATCTGCGCGCCGGCGCCGCCGCGGTCAACGTCGGTGAAGAGCGGGTCAAGCCCTTGCTCGACGCGATGTATCAACTGCACATGGCCGCGATCAAGCCTGCACCGGCGGACGACGTGCGCGCGCCCGCCGCGGCGGCCGCGACCGGCGCCGCAAAGGCCGAAGGCGGCGCTCCGGTCGAAGCGGTCGCGCCCGCACCGAGAATCGCCAACGTCCATGATTTCGTCGCCGAAATGGTCGTCGGCACGTGGCTCGCGTTCGGGCGCGGCGACAAGACGGTCAACGCGCGCCTGTCATGGATCAGCCCGATGCGAAGCAAATATCTGTTCACCACGCGCGAGCGCTCACGCGCGATCGTCGCCACCCCGGAGGACCTCGCATGGCAGCTGGGCGCGGGCAAGGCGACGCTGATCGTCGAACCGGTGCCCTTGTTCGACCGCGCGGTCAGCGCGGCGCTCGATACGCTGGCCGCGCAAAAGCCGCACGGCGATACGGCGGCCGCCGCCTGAACACGCCGGAGCGACGCGGATAAAAAAAGCGAGCACTAGGCTCGCTTTTTCTTGCTCCGGCGACCGGTTAGCGAAGCGTCAGATCGGCGTGCAGAATGCCACGGCGTTCGGACCGATGCCTTCCGGCGCCCACCCGCGATTGAGCATCGCGCGGCGCACCGACAGATCGATCGTATATCGGTGATTGGCGTCGTTGCGGTTGTCGAAGAAGCGATAGACCGGCAGCGTTCCGGCGCGGCAATTGCCGAGCGCATCGGCCGGCACGACATAGAATGCCGCGCGACTTTCGAGCAGCCACACGTTGGCCCAGTGCGAGATGACGAAGTTGCATTCGTCGGCAAACGCGGTGAAGAAATGCGAGTCGATCAGCGGCAACGGACTGTAGAAGCGGCAGACGGGAACCGCGTCCAGCGGCGCGAGCGAAGGATCGAGCCAGGCGTAGAACAGTTGCCCGGTGCGCTGGAACGTCCCGGCAAGGTTGTTGTCGACGAATGCCTGCTCGGGAGTGCTCGCCGTCATGAAATAGTGGTCCTTGTCGGCGCGGTAATACTCGATCACCGGCACGGTCCCCGCAGGCGCAGCGGCGGCAGCCGGGAACGTGCTCGCGATAGCGAGCCCCATGTCGAGCAGGCCGGAACCGCAGAACGGACCGTTGCCGCAGGTGGCACCGCTGACGAACAGGCGCGCGGTCCCGCTGATGATGTCGAGGACATGTCCAGGCGTCAGATTGGCGTTGCGCGCCAGCATCAGCGAGGCGACACCGGCGACGTGCGGCGCCGCGGCGCTGGTTCCCGCCGCAATGCCATACGCCGGATTGCCCGGCGAAGATCTGCCGTCGTTGGAGAGCGAAAGGATCAGGCTGTCGACGTCGCCGCCGTCGCCGCCGGGCGCCGATATGTCGACGCGTACGCCGAAGTTGGAATAGCTTGCGCGATCGCCGGTCCGCGTGCCGGCGCCGACGGTGATGACACCGCTGCAATTCGCCGGCGCGGAATCGGAAGCGTTGCCGCTTTCGTTTCCGGCGGCGACGGTGATGACCGTGCCTTGCGCCAAT
>DASYJB010000130.1:0-14192 GCA_035996965.1 Casimicrobiaceae bacterium
CCCGGCAGGCGGTTGCGGCAACCCAGGTGTCGCTCCAGCCGGATGCTGCCCGACAGGCATGACAGCCGGTCCGGCGAGCGCGGCGTTGGTCCGCATCCTGGCCAGGTCCAACACCCGCGGCGGCCCGACGTGGTTGGTCCATCGGTCGAACGAGGCCTGCGTGCCGCCGACTCGCCCCGGCGATGCGGCGTCGATCACGCAATATAACGACGGAATCGTCTGAAGCTGCTCGCCGCGGAGTATCGAAAGTCCCTCGAGGAGCATCGCGGCCTGCTCAAACAGGACGTCGTCGCCGAGATAATGCTCGTCGGTCGCCATGATCACGCGGGCCACGCGCGAAAGCGCGGCGTCGAACCGGTCGACCCAGTCGTCGCCGCCAACCGCCACGCTGGTGCGCACGAAATCATCGCGATCGAACGGCAGCACGACGTTCACTTCCGCCCCGGCTTCGAAGGCCGCTTCGATGAAAATCAGGTCGGCGCCGCAGGCGGCCGACGTGTAGACGATCGGCGTATTCAGCCGCGCGACATGCTCGCGAACCGCCGCCCGGACCGCGGGGACCAGCCTCGCCGGGAACCGCGGGGTCGCCCGGCCGGGCGCGTCGATCATGTGGCCGGCGAACGCGACGACATCGGCAGCGGGAAGATGCTGCAATGCGTCGGCGGCTTCCGGAATCACGCGCGCGAGCAACAGGAGTTGCCGCCGCATCGTGGCCACGCTTCCCGCATCGCCGGCGCTTTCCGCGTACGCAGAAGCATAACTTTGCCCGGCCTGCTCGAACTGTCCGAGCACCAGCTGCGCTTCGCCCAGCGTGGCATGATTCCAGAAGGTGCGTGGGCTTGCTTGCGCGGTCAGCGTGGCGATGATTTCCCCCGCGAGCGCGAGCGCCGCGCCGCGGTCGCCGAGCAGCAACGACAGCGTGGCCGCGTTGATCCCGGGATAGACGTCATGCCCCAGTCCGTACGCGGCCAGGTATTCCCGGCGCGCTTGTTCGGCTATCGTCGTCGCCTTCACGTGGTCGGCCGCGCGCTGATACGCGTCTTTCCACAGGCGCCCGCGCAGGCTCAGGATGTCGGCCAGATGATCGCGCGCATTGCCGGCCGCCTCTGCCTGATCGAGCAAGGCATGCGCCCGCGTCGAGGCCCCTGACCGCGCGTGTGCCAGCGCGCCCCAGTAGAGCAGCGTCGCGTCTCCCGGGTGATTCGCGATCTCTTCGCGGAATAGATCGCAGGCGTCCCACGGGGCTCCCTGCTCGAGGTGTTTGCGTACGCGCGCGCAGGCTAGAGCGGCGGCGGCTCCGGACGGCGTCGTGGCTGGGCCAGGAGCTTCGTTCTCCATGCAGGGCCTTGGCGCGGCCGTAACGAACCGCTAGCGCCGCGCCTTTTGTTCCTCTGCGATTTGACCGCGCAGGAACGCGATGCTGAGCTGGCGGCGCAGCGGCGACGGGAGGCCATCAATCATTGCGGCCGCCTGGGTCAATTGCACCGTCTTTTGGCCCGGCGCCGCCAGCGCGGACACGTAGAGCGCGTGGGCGAATTGGACGCGCTGGGAGAGGTCCTCGTTATCTTTTCGGTCGTAGAGCCCACGATGGAGTTTAAGTACCGGCTCGATGATCTGCTGCGCTTCGGCATATCTCTGGAGCCTCGCGGCAATGAGCGCGGCAAGCATCAGCTGGTCGGCTGCGTCGCGCTCCTCCGCCAGGGTGCGCGTCGGGATGCCATGCCGGATCGCGAGCGCCTTCCTGATATCCGCATCGGCTGCCGCGTGGTCGCCGATGCGATACGAGGCCTCGGCGGCGGTTCGATATGCGACCTCGAGGGAACGATTTTTACGCAGTTCTTGCTGGGGATTGGCGTTCTTGATCTGCTCGAGCCGGCGCACCGATGCGCGCGCCTCCTTGCGCAGCGTGTCGTAGTCGCGGGCCGCGAAAGAGGGGCCGTAGACGCCGTAGCCGAATCCGGTCGTCGGGTAGCCGTAGTAGCCCAGGAACTCCGGCAGATAGGCGCGCGCGAATGAATCCGGAGGTTGACCTCGGACAGCCATTTCGGTAAGCCGGCGGTTGGCCGCGACTGCAGCGTCCGCCGCCTGTCCGTTGCCCACGTCGGCTTCGATCATCGCAAGGTAGCCCGCCGCAAGCGACAGCGTGGCGCCGATCATCGCCGATTCGTTCACATGTTTCTCTACCGCCAGTCCCGCGCGCCATTGTTCCTGGGCTTCGCCAATATCGCCTAAACCCAGTGCCCAGAATCCCGCTCCCAGGCGGGCACTGACGAGGTTGTTCCATGCGATCTGGTTGCTCGGATCGAGGGCGACCATCGCTTCCCAGTCGCGTGCTCCCTGTTGACTCAATGCGAGGGCTTTGCGAAGGTGAAGATCGAATCCTTCGGTGGCGGACAGACTTTCGCTGATTAGGGCACGCGCGCGAAGCGCCGTCATATTCCCCGGACGCCTTTCCAGCACTTGTCCCGTTACCCTGACAGCGTCGGTGCCTACTTCTCTGACCCTGTCGAAACGACCCAAAGTTTGCAATGCCGCCATCTGCCAGGCAGATGCTTCCGCGTACGCGACGGCCGAGGGCAGGTCGTTGAGCTTGAGATCGTCGATGCCGCGGTACGCCTCGCGCGCCTTTTCCAGCGTTTCGACCGACGCTTCTTCCTCTTCGGTATTGCCTTGGGAGAAGCCGAGGTAGGTCATCGCGAGCCCATACGCTCGCCGCAGCGGGATGGAAGGGTTTGGCGCCGCCATCAGCGGATTCAGCACCTCGACGGCTTGTTTCGCGAACGCGCGCTCTTCGGCCCGCCTGTTCTGGCTGCTCGCGACGCGCGCCTCCGATGTCAGCCCCACTCCCAGCCCGACGGCGGTCGCCTCCGACTGGTCTCCTTCCTTGCGCAGCCTGCCGAGGACGTCGACGGCTTCGGCCAGTGCCTTACTGCTTTCATCGAGCTTCGACTGGGTGCGCAGGGCGGCCCCATAGCGAACCAGGGCCAGCGCGCGGTTGCGGTCGGTCTCGGCGGTGCGGAGCTCCGGTGGCAGCGCCGCGTAATAGTCGATCGCGCGCTTCGACAACGCGGCGACGATGTCGAGCCGCCCGACAGGCTCGAGCTCGAGATAAAAGTCGTCGAGCAGATAGACGATGAGCTTTTCCGCTTCGCCGCGCGCGGTCTCCGCCATCTGGCGCGTTTGCTGCGCCTTCAGCTCCGCGTCCTGAGCGCGCTTCATGCTGAGGTAGCCGAAAACAGCGCTTCCGAGCGCGCCGATCGCGAGCACGACGCAAACCGCGGCGACCTGCCGCGCGCGCACCAGCGCTTTGCGAGTGGCGAGCTCGCGCGCGCGCTGCGCTGCGAGCTGCCGCTCGGCCTCGTCGCGGGCCTCGCGCTCGTAGCGCAAGTCGCGGCTGGCCCGGACGACGCTGCACAATACGTCATGAGTCAGCTCGACCCGGCGCAAGTCGAGCCGCTCCTCGATGCGCAGCAGGCGACGGTCGACGAGCTTCGCCAGCGTGTCGGGAGGCGCGCCCACCGCGGCGAACGCCTTGCGCACGCGCTCCTCGGCCAGGCTCTCGCGAAAGCCGGACTCGGTGAGCATCTCGTCCTCGATGAATTGGCGGACGCCCGGCGGCTGGTCGGCCAGTGCGCGCTCGTAAAACTCGCTGAGGATTGTATCGCGCGAGCCCGCCAGCAGATCGGCGGAGATTTCGGTCCGGCCTTGCGCGAGGCGCGCGTTGTTGAGCTCGCGGCAGATGAGGCTCAACAGCGACGGCTCGACCTCGGCATTGGGCAGCTCGGAGCCGCCGGCGATGAAACGCACGATCGACTCGGCCACTTCCTCGGAGACCAGCTTCCCGCCCGGCTTCAGCACGGCGGAAAGCGCCTGCGCGCCGGTCATGCGGGCGAGCCGCATCCGGTTCTGCGTGATCGAGGGCATGATGCCCTTCACGCCTTCGAGATGGGCGAGATAGTCTTCGCGCAGCGCGATCAGTATCCGATAGTCGCCGCGGGTGAAGTCGAACCGCTCGGCGGCGGCTTCGTCCTGTTCGATCCTGGCTTCGAGCGCTTTGGGCGCGCGGTTCTCGACCAGGTCGGCCAAATCTTCGAGAAACTGCGCGGCGCGCTTGCGGCCGAAGTCGTCGCTTTGCGCAAGGGTAAAGATCTCCTCGAACTGGTCGAATATCAGCAACGGGATCAACGTCTTGCCGGAAGCGTCGCGCAGGACGTCATCGCGGTGATGGAGAAACTCCCACAGCGATTCGCCGGTGACGGCGACCCCCGTCTGCGTCCAGTGGCCCAGCGACTGGGTCGCCCTGAAAATAGCGTCCTTGATCTGCTCCGATGGCTCGGGCGCGTCCGGTGAATAGTCGATCCGGACATACACCGGGCAGTAACCTTCGGGGCGAAGCCGCGGCACGATGCCCGCGCGCAGTATCGACGTCTTCCCCAGCCCGGATTGACCGAAGAGAATCGTGAGCAACTTGCGCTGCACGCGACGACCAAGCTCGGCAATCTCGTCCTCGCGGCCATAGAAATAGCCGCGCGTCTCCTCGGTGAACGAGGCAAGGCCGAGCCACGGATGCTCTGCGTCGACCGCCGCGTGCGAGCGTATGTTGTCCGGCGACGGAGACGCGTCGTTACTCATTGAGCAAGGTGGTCGGGGTCGATCGCATGGCAATCGCTGCCTGATTCGGGAGCGAACCGTCCACGCGCCCGTTCAGTGCCGGGTGGAAAGCAAATCCTGCAGACGGCGGGCGAACTCGGGCGTGACTTCGCCGCCGGGCAGCCGCGTGAAATGCACTGCCTTGAATTTCTCCGGCACGTGGGCTTCGCCGCCGTTCGTGTCGTCGATCGTCACCGGCAGGATGAACAGCGCCCCTTCGGCGATATTGCGCGCGCGATCGATCGCGTAGCTCCATTCGCGGCGGAAATAGCCTTCCAGCCGCCGCTGCGTCGTCGCCGAGACGACAGGGATGAAATACGAGCAGCGCGTGATATTGCGCTGAATCTTGCGGTCGTAGTCGTCGCCGCCTTCGAGACGCTCCAGGTCAAACCAGGTCTTGATCCCCGCGGCATCGAGCCCCGCCTTGAGCTTCTGCACCGCCGCGAGGTCCTCGCGCGCATAGCTGATGAACACCGCGTTATCGGGCATTTCACGCTCCGGCGGCAGGAAGCGCTGCGGCGATGCACCGAACGCGAGGACATCGGCCGGCCTGTGGCGCGTCGTCCAGCGGCGATGCAGCTCGTCGACGAACTTTTCCGCGCCGCTGTAGATGCGCGTCCGCACGCTGACCTGCTGCAGAAACGCCATCAGCCGGCCGTCGCTACCCGAATGATTGTCGGCCAGCACTTCGCCGACGTCGCGCGGATCGGAAAGGCGGTGGCGCTTGGCCATTCGAAGGAACAGGCGCGCCAGCCAATTGGTGAAATTGCTGCCGATGAAGAGCAGATGGTTGTGCTCGAGCTCATGAAAGAGCTTTTCCGGCGTCAGGTGCTCGCTTTGAAGTGCGCAGACGAACTCGAGCGTGTCTTCGTCGGAGATGACGTAGGTCGGCGAGGCCGACAGCCGCCCGAGCAGGTGATAGATGACTGGACGTTGCAGTTTCTCGCGTTCCGACGGGAGGTCGGTGACGCGGTTAGGGGTGTAGGCGATGATCTCGGTGGATTGCGCCCCTTGGAACCGCTCGTTGTTGATCGCCTGCTCGAGCAGCGGATCGAACGTCGTCGTGACGAACAAATCGAAATCGGTGATCTGGGCCAGTTGCCGCAGCGCGAGCGGTGGCGTGAAGTTCGCTTCGCGGAGAATGCTGCGCACGCGGGTGTAGGCCTCTTCGCGCCGCCCGTGAGACGACAGGAACCAGCACACCACGTCGTTGAGCGTGTAGGGCTGCGGCAGCCGCGCGGTGTCGACGTTCAGCTTGCCGGCAAGCTTTTCGGCGATCCAGTCGTAGAGCAGGCGCGGGCCGGTGTCGGTCTCGACCTTCAGCAGCTCCGGGCCGATGATCGGAATGACGCGCCGCTCCTCGATGAAGTTCAGCAGATCGTCCCACGCGTCGTCATCGAGCGTGGCGAGAGGGGGATGCATCGGGAGGAGATTACTCATGCGGCAGTCGGCGGCCAAGGAAACCGGGCGGGCAAAGTGTCCATGATTCCGAAACCAGGGTCAAACGATCATCGCGGACCGGCGTCCGGCCGACCCGGGCCTCCGCGCGGCAAGGCGGACTGTCAGGCGCGCAGGCGCGCCAATCCGCCGGCCAGATCGTCGATCAGGTCGTCGGGATCCTCGAGCCCGACATGCAGCCTCAGGTACGGACCTTCGGGCGCCCAGCGCGTCGCGCTGCGCACGGCGTCGTTGATCGGAAGGATCAGGCTCTCGAAGCCGCCCCAGCTGACCCCCAGCTTGAACCAGCGCAGCCCGTCGAGCATCGCGTCGACCCGCGCCTTCGGCGCGGGCTTGAGTATCACGCCGAACAGTCCGCAGGCGCCGGTGAAATCGCGCTTCCACAGCTCGTGCCCTCGCGCGCCCGGCAACGCCGGGTAGACGACCTCGGCGACCTCGTCCCGGTCGCGCAGCCAATGCGCGATGCGCAGCGCGCTCGCCTGATGCCGGTCCAGCCGCACCGCCAGCGTCCGCAGTCCCCGCAGCGCCAGAAAACAATCGTCACTGCTCGCCGTGACGCCGGTGTCGGTCCACAGCCGGTGCAGGCGCGGAAAGCTTGCCTTGCTGCCGACGATCAGGCCGATCAGCAGGTCGGAATGGCCACCGAGATATTTGGTGCCCGCATGCAGCGAGACGTCAACGCCGTGGTCGAAGGCGCGAAAATGCAGCGGCGTGGCCCAGGTATTGTCCAGCAGCACCAGCGCCCCGTGCGCGTGCGCCACGGCGGCGATCGCCGAAACATCCTGGACCTCGAAGCTCAGCGAACCGGGCGACTCGAGAAACACGACGCGCGTGTTGGGCCGCATCTCGCGCTCGATGCCGCTACCGATCAGCGGATCGTAGTAGCTGACCTCGACGCCCAATCGCGTCAGATGGTTGTTGCAGAAACGCCGCGTCGGGCCGTAGACCGAATCGGTGACCAGCACATGATCGCCGGCGCTGGTCAGTGCGAGCAAAGGCAAGGTCGTCGCGGCCAGACCCGAAGGCACGGCGAGCGCGGCGTGGCCGCCTTCGAGCGTCGCGACCGCGGCCTGCAGATCGGTCACCGTAGGCAGGCCGCGCAGGCCATAGTTCAGGCTCTTCGACTGTCCGCGCTGCGACGCTTCGTAGTCGGCGACCGACTCGAACAGGATCGTCGACGCGCGATAGACCGGCGTATTGATCGCGCCCAGGTGCCGTGCGGGCTCGCGCCCGAGATGCGCGACTTGGGTCGCCGGTCCGGGCTTGCGGTCGGGTTTGGGTCCGGGCTTGTGTTGCTCGCTCATGCGGCCGAATCGGACGTCGATTTGAGCGCGGCGGCGATTTGCCGCACCTGTTCCTCCGTCGTTTGCCGGATGTCGACGACGATCGCCTCGCTGGGCTCTTCGAGCGCGGCGAACTGGCTCTCCAGCAGCGATGCCGGCATGTAATGCCCTTTGCGCGAAGCAAGCCGCGGCGCGATCGTCGCGGCGTCTCCCTTCAGATAAACGACTCGGACTTCGTCGACTGCGCTACCGCCGCGGCGCAACCTGTCGCGGTATGCTTCCTTGAGCGCCGAGCAGGCGATCACCGCCCCGGATCCGTGTGCGGCATGTTTGTGCATCGCCGCGATGATGGCGTCGAGCCATGGCCAGCGATCGTCGTCGGTCAACGCAATGCTCTTGGCCATCTTGGCGACGTTCGCCTCCGGATGAAAATCGTCGGCATCGAGGAATTCGTAGCCCAGCCCGCGGGCGAGGGCGCGGCCTACCGTCGTCTTGCCGCAGCCGCAGACTCCCATCACGATCACCATCATCGAGCGCTTGCCTCGCCGTCAATCATTGGAAGTGATCTTGTGGCCGCCGAAACCCTTGCGCATCATCGCCAGCAGCTTGCCGCCATAATCCCCCTTGCCCTGGCTCGACAGCCGCATCATCAGCGCGAGCGACAGCACCGGCGCCGGAACACCCTGCTCGATCGCCTCGACCGCGGTCCAGCGCCCTTCGCCCGAATCGGACACAACCGGCGCCACCGCTTCGAGTTCGGCGTCGTCCTGCAGGAACTCCGCGGTCAGATCGAGCAGCCACGAGCGCACGACGCTGCCGTGCCGCCACATTTCGGCGATCGCCGCGACGTCGAGCTCGAATTCCGGCTTGCCTTTCAGCAGCGCGAATCCCTCGGCAAACGCCTGCATCATGCCGTACTCGATGCCGTTATGAATCATCTTGACGAAATGGCCGGAACCGCTGGGACCGCAATGCAGCCAGCCGCGATCGGGCGCCGGTGCGAGGATCTTCGCCAGCGGCTCGATTTCGCGCGCGGCCGCCGGCGAGCCGCCGAACATCAGCGCGTAGCCGTTCTCGAGTCCCCAGACGCCGCCGGAGACGCCGCAGTCGATGAAGCGGATGCCGTAACTGGCGAGCTCGACGGCGCGCCGCACCGAGTCCTTGTAAAACGCATTGCCGCCGTCGACGATGATGTCTTCCGAGTGGAGCCGCGGCGCGAGCTCGGCGATCACTGCCTCGGTGCCCTTGCCTGCCGGCACCATCAGCCAGACGATTCGCGGCGACGGCAGCGCGTGCACCAGCGACTCGAGATTGTCGGCCGCATTGCAAGACTCGATCGCAGCAAAAGCAGCGCGCGCGTCCGGGGCCGGATCGAACCCGGTCACCGCCACGCCGCCCGAGGCGAGCCGGCGCCCCATGTTGGCGCCCATCCGTCCCAGCCCTACCATCCCGATATGCAAAGACATGTCGCCGTTCCTTCAGCGCCTTCAGGCGCCCTGTTCGCACAATACCGAAGCGCGTCGTCGCGCGCTATGCTGGCGGCATCCGCGCAGCCCTCGCGCTGGCCGCCACCACGGCGCCGAGGATAAGGGCAGCGCCGAGCATCGTCCGCACGTCCGGCATCTCGCCCAGCAGCGCCACGGCCAACGCGATGCCGTAGACGGGCTCCAGTGCCGCGACCACGCTGGCCGTATGCGCGCTCAGCACGCGCATGCTGCGGATAAACAAGGTGTGCGCAAGCGCCGTGCAGACGACGCCCAGCACCAGCAGCAGCGCGAATTCGCGTGCGTCGGGCTGCGTCGGGGCCAGCGCGAGCGCCGGCGCCAGACATGCGGCAGCGCAGACATTTTGCCAGAAGGCGATCACCGTGGGCGCGCGGCGCGCCGCCAGCGCGCGGTTGCTCACCGCGAGCAGGGCAAACGAAAACCCCGAGAGCACGCCCCACGCCAGGCCCTGCACGATGCGATTGTCGAGACTGGGCTCGGGCACCAGGACAAGCAATCCGGCGACCACCAGGCCGGCAATCGCCCAATCGAGGGCGCGGGCGCGCGCGTGCAACAGGGCGAGCTCCAGCAGCAGAACGAACAGCGGAAAGCTCGCGAAGCCCAGCAGCCCGGTCGCGACATTGGCGATCTGTATCGCCTTGAAAAACGAGAACCAATGCACGGCCAGCACCGCGCCATTGACCGCCATGCGCCAATCGAACGCGCGGCGCCCGGCCGGTGCCAGCAGGACCAGCATCCCAAGCACCACGGCGGCGACGGCGGTTCGTCCGAAGACGATCGTCGCCGCCGGCAGGTCGATCCATTTGCCGAACAGGCCGGCGAGGCCGAACAGCAGCACGGCAACGTGCAGCGACGCCAGCGCGGAAACGCGCCCGGCGCCGGCATCGACTTTGACGGACTCCTCGGTCATCGCAAGCAATCGGTCGGTGACGAATACCACTGTAGCAGCCGCCGCTCCCAACGCGCGGATCGCGTCATCGGCTCGCTTAGGCTTCCTGAGTCGCGGCGGGTTACAATCGACTCCGCTCTCGCGCCTTGCGTGCCGCGACTGCAACGCCAGTGCGCGACAATACGCGCGCAAGACGCGAGCGATACCCGAGGAACACGATGCCGCAGAACATCGCTCCGAGCCAGGTCCTGGACGCCGTGCGCGCAAGCCCCGGCAATCGCGTCAAGGTCGCAGTGTCCGACATCGACGGCGTACTGCGCGGAAAATACCTGCACAAGGACAAATTCTTTTCCGCAGTCGAAGGCGGCTTCGGTTTCTGCGACGTCGTCTTCGGCTGGGATATGGCCGATCAATGCTACGACAACACGACCTTGACCGGTTGGCACAAGGGTTTTCCCGACGCGCTGGCCCGGATCGATCTGGGCACGCTGCGCCACGTGCCCTGGGACGACGACGTGCCGTTTTTTCTCGGCGACTTCGTCGCGCAGAAAAACGGCAAGGAGGTGCCGCATCCGGTCTGTCCACGCCAGCTGCTGAAGCGCGTGCTCAAGCGCGCCGAGAAGCTTGGCGTCGTTCCGATGTGCGGCATGGAATTCGAATGGTTCAACTTCGCGGAGACGCCGCAATCATGGGCCGACAAGGGCTATGTGCGGCCGCAGACGATCACGCCGGGGATGTTCGGCTATTCGTTGCTGCGCGCCAACCAGAACCGCGATTTTTTCAAGGCGCTGATGGTGGAAATGGGCGCTTTCGACATTCCGATCGAAGGCTTGCACACCGAGACCGGTCCCGGTGTCTACGAAGTGGCGATTCTGTTCTCCGAGGCGCTCGAAGCCGCCGACCGCGCGGTGTTGTTCAAGACGGGCGCCAAGGAAATAGGTTCGCGCTTCGGGATCATGCCGAGCTTCATGGCCAAGTGGAATGCCCAGTATCCGGGATGTTCCGGGCATATTCATCAGAGCCTGTCGGACGGCCGGAAGAACCTGTTTTACGACGCCAAGGGCCGCAACAGCATGAGCAAGCTGTTCGAGAGCTACCTTGCCGGCCAGGTGTCCGGGCTGATGGAATTCGCGCCGATGTACTGGCCGACGATCAACAGTTACAAGCGGCTGGTCGACGGGTTCTGGGCGCCGGTGAAGCCGACCTGGGGCCTCGACAACCGCACCGCGAGCTTCCGCGTGATCGCCGGCGCGCCGAAGTCGACGCGGCTGGAAACGCGCTGCCCCGGCGCCGATATGAACCCGTATCTCGCCGCAGCGGCCGTGCTGGCGGCCGGACTGTCCGGCATCGAAAGGAAGATGAAGCTGACGGCGAAACCGATCCACGGCACCAACCAGGGCGCGGAGAATGTTCCGCGCGCACCGCGCACGCTGATCGAGACGACGCGGGTGTTTCGCGATTCCGACTTGGCGCGGGACTGGTTCGGCGACGATTTCGTCGAGCATTTCGCGGCCACCCGCGAATGGGAATGGCGGCAATGGCTCGACGCGGTCACCGACTGGGAAATGAAGCGCTATTTCGAGATCATATGAGGCGGCAACGTTCCGGGGCGGTAGCTTCGAGCGGCATCGGCCGCCCGGGCCCGATGGCGCTCGCCGTCGTACTGCTGACGGCGTGCCTGGCCGCCGGCTCGCTCGGGGCGAAGACACTGCGCTTCGCCAGCGCGTTCGATCCGCAATCGCTCGATCCGCACGCGCTGGCCCTCGTGTACCAGACCCGCGTGGTGAGCCAGATCTACGAGTCGCTGGTGTCTCGCGATCGCAACTTCGCGATTGAGCCAGCGCTGGCGCTGTCGTGGCAACCGGTCGACGCCAAGCGCTGGCGTTTCAAGCTTCGGCCCAACGTCAAATTCCACGAAGGGATGCCGTTTACCGCGGACGACGTCGTGTTCTCGATCCAGCGCGCGCTGGCCAAGAATTCGCAGCGCGCTTTCCAATTGCGTGGTGTGCTTGAAGCGCGCAGGGTCGACGACCTGACAGTCGACATCGTCCTCGAGTCGCCCGATGCCGTCCTGCCGGAAAAATTGATCTACGTCGGCATCATGAGCAAGGCATGGTCTGCCGCGCACGATGTCGTCGCACCGCAGAACTACAACGCCAAACAGGAGACCTACGCGGTGCGCAACGCCAACGGCACCGGTCCGTACGTCCTCAAGAGTTACGAGTCCGATGTCCGTTGCGTGCTGGTCGCCAATCCGCAATGGTGGGGCCAGCGCGGCAACGTCGATGAGGCGACCTATGTCGTCGTCCAATCCGACGCCACGCGCTTGGCCGCGCTCGTTTCCGGTCAGGTTGATTTCGTCATCGATCCGCCATTCCAGGACGTGCCCCGCCTGCAAAAGGAAGGCCGCTTCAAGCTCGCCCAGGTCAGTGACATCGGGACGCAGTATCTCGGCTTCGACCAGAGCCGCGACGAGCTGCAGTTCGGCGACGTGAAGGGACGCAATCCGTTCAAGGACCTCAAAGTGCGGCGCGCGGTCTACGCCGCGATCGACATCGACGCCATCGTGGCCAAGGTGCTGCGCGGTCAGGCGACGGCGAGCGGCTCGTATGTCTCGCGGCTGCTCGACGGTTATGTGCCGGATCTCGAGAGCCGGCCGAAGTACGATCCTGCCGCGGCCCGGGCGCTGCTGAAGGAAGCGGGATACCCGGACGGATTCCAGGTGACGCTCGATTGCGTCAACGTCGCCTACCGCGCGGCCGTGTGCCAGGCGATTACGGGCATGCTGGCGCAAGTGGGCATCCGGACGACGTTCCAGCCCTGGCCGACGGCGACGTTCTTTCCCAAGCTTACGCAGGCGACGACCAGCTTTTTCGAATTCGGCTGGTCGCCGCAGACCGACCCCTGGCCGATGCTGAATGCGATCGTGCACAGCTACGGCGTCGACGGCCCCGGCACGTTCAACGGCGGAAGGTATTCGAATCCCCGTCTCGATCAACTGATCGATTCGATCCGCGTCGAGCCCGACATCGCGCGCCGGCGCGAACTGGTCGGCGACGCGCTGCGGCTGATGCGTGCCGACCTGCCGCTGCTCCCGCTTTATCGTCGTACGCTGACTTGGGTGATGCGGCCCGAGGTCAGCGTCGCGCAATGGCCCAGCGACATCCTCGAGCTTCGCTTCGTGCGCATCGGCGACGCACAGCAAGTGGGCTCGACCGCCCGATGAGCATCGAGCGATTTGCCTTCCCGACGGCCATTTACTTCGGCGCGGGCGCGCGCAAGCTGGTTGCCGAGCACCTGGCAGCGCAGGGCATGGAGCGCCCGCTGATCGTAACCGACCGCGGCATCGCCCCGTTGCCGCTGCTTTCGAAGTTCGTGGCCGACTTGCACCGGCTCGACGTCGGCGTGTATTCCGACATCTGGGGCAACCCGGTGAAAAGCCAGGTCGCTGACGGCGTCGCCGCCTTCCGCAAGCATCATGCCGATTCGATCATCGGACTGGGCGGAGGCGCCGCGCTCGACGTCGCCAAGGCGATCGCGCTGATGGCGGTCCACAAGGGCGACGTGCTCCAGTACGCATGGGATCACCCGCAAGTCCGGCCGATCGAGCACGAGCTGCCCTATTTTGTCGCGCTGCCGACGACCGCAGGCACCGGCTCCGAAGTCGGCCGCTCGAGCGTCATATCCGACGACGCGACGCACGTCAAGAAGATCATCTTTTCGCCGCGGCTCCTCGCCAAGGCGGTATTCGCCGACCCCGAGCTGACGCTCGATCTGCCGCCGGCGATCACCGCGGCGACGGGCATGGACGCACTGACCCACAACGTCGAGTCGTACCTGTCTCCGGCCTACCATCCGCTGTGCGACGGCATCGCGCTCGAAGGGACTCGCATCGCGGCCCGGTCGCTGCGCACCGCGGTGCGCGAGCCGCATAACCTGCAGGCGCGCTCCGACATGCTGATGAGCTCGATGATGGGTGCGATCGCGTTTCAGAAGGACCTGGGCGCCGTCCACTCCTGCGCGCACGCGCTGTCGACGGTCGCCGATCTGCACCACGGGCTCGCCAACGGCATCATGATCGATCACGTCATGCGCTTCAATCTCCAAAGCGCGACGGCGAAAATGGCCGAGCTCGCCCACGTCGTCGGCGCCGGCGCAACTGGCGCGCTGCCGGAAGCGAATGCGGCAGCCTTCATCGACTGGCTGGCGGTGCTCAAGCGCGACCTCGGGATTCCTGCGACGCTGTCCGGACACGCCGCCAAGCGCCCGGTGACCAAGGCCGACATTCCAGCGCTCGCCGACATCGCGATCAACGACGTCTGCCACCAGACCAATCCCCGCAAGTGCACGCGCGCGGACTTCGAGCGGATTTTCGCCGAGGCGATGTGAGCGTCGGCTCGCGACGAT
>DASYJB010000131.1:0-22796 GCA_035996965.1 Casimicrobiaceae bacterium
AGGTCTGGAACCGCACTATCGACAACGCGCACGATGCACTCGAGGCGGGAGCGAAATGGGCTCCGACGCTGGGCGAGCTGGTCAGCGGTTCGGACGTGGTGATTTCGTTCCTGTTCGACAACGCGGCGGTCGAGCGCGTCTACCTCGGCGCCGACGGGATGCTGAGCGGCAGCGCGCAAGGACGGCTGTTCATCGATATGAGCACCGTCACCCCGGGTACGCACGGGCGGATCGCGCCGGCGATCGAATCCCGCAATGCCGTCTTCATCGAGTGTCCGGTGAGCGGCTCGACAGCCACAGCGCGCTCGGGAACGCTGGTCGGCTTCGTGGGCGGCGATGCTGCCGGGTTCGCACGAGCGCAGCCCGTGCTGGCGCAACTTTGCCGTCGGGTCGAGCACGTCGGGCCGCTCGGCGCTGGGGCGCGGATGAAGCTTGCCGCAAATCTGCTGCTGACCGTCTTTTGGCAGGCGCTTGGCGAGTCCTTGCTCCTGATCGATCCGTCGGCGGTGGACGCCGAACGCACGATCGATCTGCTCGCGGATTCGAATATCGCGGCGGGGATTCTGCGAATGAGAGCTTCACAAATCGTCGCTGCGATGAAGGGGGACACCTCGGGCGCGGCCGCTTTCAACGTCGACACGATGCGCAAGGACTTGCGCTATATGGCCGATCAGGCAGCCGCCGAGGGCAGCTCGCTTCCGCTCGCGGACCGCACGCGCGAGTGTTTTGATCGCGCAGCGCGTGAGGGCGGCGGCGGCGTGGACAGCGTCGCGTATCCTGCGTACTGGGTGGCGCACCAAAAGGCCAAGGACGCGTCAGCGAAAGCGTTGGTGCCGGCCAGATAGCACGACACTCACCAGCAGCACGACCTCACAACCGAGAAACAGGAAGGCGCCGCCGGTCAGCGGCCGTACGGCGCCGGTTTCCAGCAGCAAGCCGGTCAGCAGCACCACCGCCAGGGTGCCGGCCGCCAGCCAGGCGTCGCCGACGAACATCTTGAGCAGCCCCCCGATGACCTCGCGCAGCATATTCATCGTGCAATCGCTCCTGCTGGTCGGCGAATAATTGCGACCGCGCCGAGTCCCACGAGCAGGAAGGCGCCCCCGAAGAACAGGATCATCAAGTCGGCGCCCGGCCAGGCGATCCCCAGCCCTTCGCCGGTCCAGAAGACGCCAAACGCGCTGAGGATGACCCCGACCGCGAACTTGAGCGTGTTCTCGGGTACGCGCGCGAGCGGACGATGCACGATTGCGCCGATGGCGAGAATCACGATGCAGGCAGCCAGCGCGCCGAGCGCCGCGGGAACAAGCAGGCCACGTCCGGCGCCCACGGCGACAACGATGAACACGACCTCGAGCCCCTCGAGCAGCACAGCCTTGAACGCCATGACGCCGCCGAGCCAGTCGAAGCCGCTGCGATGTGACGCGGTCGCATCGCTCAGGCTGCCTGTCCGGGCGGCGAACGCGGCATTCTCGTCGTGGAGCGGAATGATTCCTGCCGCCCGCAACATCGCCTTGCGCAGCCAGCCCATGCCGAACAGCAAGAGCAATGCGCCGATCACCAGCTGAAGCACATGCAGCGGAACCTGGTCGAGAAGTGGCCCCAGCGCAACAACGATCACTGCGAGCACCGCCAGCCCCGCCGCGGTACCCGCAATGGCGGCCCGCCAGCCGCGCATCGTTCCCGCGGCGAGCACGATGGTGAATGCTTCGACGACTTCGACCAGCGACGCGAGAAAGGCGGCGCTCACTGCGGGTGCGGCGGTAGTCAAAGAGACCACGGAATTCCCTCCATTATTGCGATAACGATGTTCGCCTTGCACGGCCCCCAGCGCCATTAACAACAACCGGGGGCCGAACCAAAAGCGTTCGTCCCCCGGTCCTCGGCCCACATCACTCGGTCGCAGTGGCCGCCCTGCGGGCGGGGTCGTAAAGGTTTCACTCTCCCGTTAGTGCCTGTTCGCCGCGCTCATCGTATAAGCAGGATCACTGGTCGACGCAAACGAACTGGCTTCCGATGTCGTCGGCAATTGCCATACCGGTGATCCGTCAGATGACAAGGCCTGGAGTTCGCGCTCCGACAGGCCGTGCGGATGGCTTTGCCGCCATTCCGAAGGTGCCTTGGCCGCCGCGGTGGTCGGGAACCGATTCGGTTGCCATACCGGCGACCCCGACGACGACCCCGCCTGAAATTCACTCACCGACACGCCCTTCGGGTTGCTCTGGTGGAACGTCGACGGGCCGTTGCCCGCGGTCGCCTGGGCGTTCTTGAAGTACAGATACGACTCGCCGTTGAACGGGTTCGTATCGTTGTCGGCGCGGGCGACTCCGGAAACACCGGCGACCAGCGCGGCGACCACCGCAATGCTTTTCAACATCGAGAGTTTGCTTTTCATGACTGCTCCTTTTCCTGATGGAAGTTAATCTGGCGCAGACCACCGAATGATGAACTTGGCGCCTGTATCCATTAGGCTCCCGACGCGTTGCCACCCCATTTCGCATTGGTCGGATCAAGTTGCAGCTGTAACGGCGCGTGGCGGCGGGAGATCCGAGGGTGGTCCGGCAGCGCCCGATGGCTGGTCACGCGCTCGCCCGCTCGAGTGCCTGCATTGCGTCGGTGTCGAGCCTGAGGCGGGTCGCAGCGATCAACTCGTCGAGCTGGGCGGTCGAGGTCGCGCTGGCGATCGGCGCCGTGACGCCGGGACGAGCGATCAGCCAGGCAAGCGCCACCTGCGCCGGCGTGACGCCGTAACGCAGCGCGACGGCGTCGACGGCGACGAGGATCCGCGTTCCGCGCGGGTTCAGATATTTCTCCATGCCCGGTCCGCGCTGGCTCTTGGCGAAATCCGCCTTGGTGCGATATTTCCCGGTCAGGAACCCCGCGGCGAGCGAGAAGTACGTGATGACCCCGATCTGCTCGCGTGCGCACAATTCCTGTAGCGGTCCTTCGAACGTGCTTCGGTCGTAGAGGTTATACAGCGGTTGCAGCGTCTGGTAGCGCGGATAAGCATGCTGCGCGCTCGCGGCCAGCGCTTCGATCAGACGCGGCGCGGTGATGTTCGAGGCGCCGATCGCCTTGACCTTGCCTTGCCTGACCAGGATCGCATACGCCTCGAGCGTCTCTTCCAGCGGCGTCTTGTCGTCGTCCCAATGAGATTGATAAAGGTCGATCGAATCGACCTGAAGCCGACGCAGCGACTGCTCGACCGCTTGCACGATGTAGTCCTTGCGCAGGCATTTGTATCCCAGGCCCATGTCGGAGCCGACTTTGGTCGCGATCACGACATCGTCGTGCCGGCCGCGCCGCGCTATCCAGCGGCCGATGATCGTTTCCGACTCGCCGCCCTGGTGGCCCGGCGCCCAGCGCGAATAAGAATCCGCAGTGTCGATCAGGTTGAAGCCCGCGCCGCAGAAAGCGTCGAGAAGCCGGAACGATGTGGCTTCATCGACGGTCCAGCCGAAAACGTTGCCGCCGAAGGCGAGCGGCGCGACGTCGAAACCGGTGTGGCCAAGCTTGCGTTTTTCCATTGCCGCTCTCTTCTCATGGAATGAAGTGACGACGTCTGATCATGCCATAGCCATCACGTCGAAAGATTGTCCGCCATCGACGCCGGCGATCGCGGTACCGGCGTATTGAGGACGATCCGATTGCCGCTCGTGCGCTCTCCGGCAACGCGGCCCATGCGCAACGACACCTCGGCGACCGCGTAGAGCGCCGCAAACGTTCCGATCAACAGCGCCACATCCACCCCCCAGCCACGGTGATCGTATTCGGTGCCGAAGAACGCGAGCGCCAGCAGACAGATGACCAGGTGCGAGCAAAATACCGGCAGGGAAGCGGCACCCAGGCGGGTGAGAAACGGCCGGGCGAACCATGGAGCGACCGCGCTGCCCCAGCGTATCGTGACGACCAGCAGCGCGACAAAATCGAGCAGGCGCAACGGCGCCAGACGCCATTTGTCGAACAGCGTGTTGAGCTCGTTGCCCGATGGAAAAGGCATCTCGCCGGTTGCGTGCCGCCACAGCAGGAAGACGAGCGCCACGACTGCGGCCGGCGCCACAAGCCAACCCGGGGTTGCGATGGCTCGCTCGTCGTCGTCGGCCCTGGCGGAACCCATCCACAGGCCGATGATCCACAGCAGTTGCCATGCGAGCAACGAAAAGGCACCGGTCTGGGCATACGGCATGTCGAACCGCGTGGCGCCGGCGATTGCCTGATAGACGATCCGGCCGACACCGAACTGGGCAAGAATCCAGAGTCCGAAACTGATGCCCAGGATCGGCGCCCAGCCGCGCCGCAGCGACAAGGTCAGCACGGCAGGGGTCACTAGCATCAGCGGTATGTACAACGGCAGTATGTCGAGCAGCGGCGGGTCGTACAGCAGGAACAGGCCGCTCGATAGCGCCGTCAAGGGCTCGTGGTGGAAGAACGACACGAGATCGGTGATTGCAGGCTGGGCCTTCGCGCTGCCGATCGGCGCCACGATCGTCAACAGGAACAGCAGCATCCCGATCTGGCACGCGTAAAGGATGAACGCGCGATGCCACACCGCGCCGCGCATGACGGCGTTCGCGTTCTTCTTCGCTCGCGCGACGTGGATCCAGCCGACCATGAACGCCGACAGGAACACGAAACCCTCGGCGGAAGAGACGAATCCGAACGGCTCCCCGGCGTAATGGCTGAAGCGGGTCGGGAGGTGGGTAAGCGTCATCAGGACCAGCATCAGTCCCCGTACCGCGTCGATTTCGTACCGCCGTGTCACTGCTCGCCCCGCCGTGGGTCAACGGCTCCCATTACAAGGGCCGAGGGTGTCGAAGCGGTTTCACATCGTCGGCGCTGCCTTACAATTGCAATGCGTTGAACTCAGCGTTCGCAGGTGCACCCGTCGCGCTCGCCGGAAGCTTCGCGGATTCCTGCCAGAATGGGAGTTACGGACGAGATCTCGGCGTGCCGGGTTTGTTACGCCTTGTTACCTTGCGCGCATTGCCAGCATGGCTTGCAACAAACCCAAATCGTCCCACGGTACATCGGTCCGCGCGGCGCGCAGGTATGGGCTCGAAGGGTCGCGCAACCATTCCTGGGGGAACTCCGCTATCAAATGCTCCTCCCCCCCAGGGATGTCGGCTCGTCCCGTGTAAGCGTTGTGGTCCAGCGCCGCGGCCAGCGCCGCACAGAGGTCGACCCCGACCAGCCCACCCATCTGCACGCCATTGGTCACGCGCCGGTTGATTTCGATCAGGTAGACGTCTCCGGTCCGCTCGTGTTCGATAAATTCCGGCCCAAAGAAGCCGCTCACTCCGAAACCGGCCGCGAGCAGTTCGGAGAAACGTCGGGCCTCCGGGGCGTGCCGGCAGCGTACGACGGTCGAAGGTCCGGTAGCCGGGCTGCGCATCAACACTTCGCGCGTCATCCCGGCATGGACGACTCCACCCCACGCAGCGACCGCGTGCAAGAGTCCTTTTCCAGGAATCCAGGCCTGAATGAGCAAATCGGCCGAGTTCCAAAGCGCAGCATCCCCTTTGGAAATCAGTTTCCGGAAGGCAGGTTCCAACTGCGTCTTTTCCAGAACTACCTCGACCGCCTGGCCCGCGGTGCCGAACGCGCGCTTTAGCACGATCGGATAGCCTTGCGCATCCGCGAACGCGCGGGCCGCGTCAACACTCGAAATGATTTCAAATGGGGGCACGCGCACGCCAAGGGCTTCGGCCGCCGGCGGCAACAGCGTCTTGTCTATGCTCGACCGATAGAATCTGGGGTCACCCAGTGATTCGCGAATCAAGGCGAGAATTCGCTCCCGCACCGAATTTTCTATACCCTTGGGCGGTGTTTCGACGAACGTCATCATCAACTGCAATGCAGTGTCGTCGCAGGGCACGATCAAGCGCGGCGTGCGCGCCCCGAGGCTCGCAGCAAGCATGTATGCCCACTGCATCGGCGTAGCCGCGTCCGGCAGGTAGGTCACCGCGCCTGCATACCGGCTTTTTGCCACCAGCGCGCGCTTCGGCGCCAGCACCGACACGTCGAAGCCAGCGCGCACCAACTCGCGCGGCAGGCGCGCAGGGCCGGCCCATTCGGTTGCCGTCGCGACCAAAAGCAGTGGAATTCCCAGGCGCGCTCCCCTATCGCCACCCCAGCGTCTGCTCGAACGAGTCTAGCCTCACGCGGAGCGGAAAGCCACCGGCTTGCTCGAACCTTGGTCCGGTTCAGTTTGACCCGCCGGGCGCGCCACGTAACTTGACCGCGCTGCGGCAGCGCCCGAGAATGCTAGGCCAACGCACGCTTAAGCATCGTCTCTATGCCGTTGGCTGCGCCGAACCCCGCCTGTCGCGCCCCAGGGCATTTGCTGCTCCTTCGAAGATGATCGCGCGAGTACGCGCTAACAAACGCTACCTTTCCACGATGCCTGACGAATACCTGACTCATCTGCGCCGCACCGTCGATGCGATCCGTGCCGACGGGTTCTACAAGGCGGAACGGGTGATCGAAAGCCCGCAGTCGTCGCAGATCCTGTTGAGCTCGGGCGCCGAGGTGCTCAACTTCTGCGCGAACAACTATCTGGGGCTGGCCAACGATCCGCGATTGGTCGCGGCGGCGCGCGAGGGACTCGAGCATTGGGGCTTCGGCATGGCGTCAGTGCGCTTCATTTGCGGCACGCAGGCGGTGCACAAGGAGCTCGAGCGGGCGATTTCCGGGTTCCTCGGAACCGACGACAGCATCCTGTATTCGAGCTGCTTCGATGCCAACGGCGGTGCGTTCGAAACGCTGCTCGGCGAAGAGGACGCCGTCATCAGCGACGAGTTGAATCACGCCAGCATCGTCGACGGCATCCGCTTGTGCAAGGCGAAGCGATTTCGCTACCGCAACAATGACATGGCCGACCTCGAAGCCAGGCTGAACGAAGCCGAAGCGGCCGGCGCCCGTTTCAAGCTGATCGCGACCGACGGCGTATTCTCGATGGACGGGATCGTCGCGAGCCTGAAGGCAATCTGCGATCTGGCCGACCGCCATCGGGCGCTGGTGCTGGTCGATGACTCGCACGCCGTCGGCTTCGTCGGCGAGGGCGGCCGCGGCACGCCCGAATTCTGCGGCGTCGAAGGCCGGATCGACATCATCACCGGCACGCTGGGCAAGGCGCTGGGCGGCGCATCGGGCGGCTTCACATCCGGGCGCAGGGAGATCGTCGAGCTGTTGAGGCAGCGTTCGCGCCCGTACCTGTTCTCGAACACGCTCGCGCCGTCGATCGCGGCGGCATCGTTGCGCGTGCTCGAATTGCTCGCCGGGGACGAAGGGACCGAGCTGCGCCGACGCGTGCGGCGCAACGGCGAGCGTTTTCGCGCCGCGATGAGCGGACTCGGCTTCGATCTCGTGCCCGGCGCGCACCCCATCATCCCGGTGATGCTCGGCGACGCGGCGCTTGCGACGCGGATGGCCGACGCGCTGCTGGCGGAAGGGGTGTACGTGATCGGCTTTTCGTACCCGGTCGTGCCTAAGGGCAAGGCGCGCATTCGCACCCAGATGAGCGCGGCGCACACCGACGACCAGATCGACCTTGCGGTCGCGGCTTTCGCGAAGGTGGGCAAGGCGCTGGGCGCGATCAAGGAGAAGCAATGAAGGCACTCGCCAAGCTCGAGTCCGCGCCGGGCCTCAAGCTGACTCAGGTGAAAAAACCCGAAGTCGGCCACAACGACGTGATGATACGCATCCGCAAGACGGCGATCTGCGGCACCGACATGCACATCTGGAACTGGGACGAGTGGGCGCGCAAGACGATCCCGGTGCCGATGCACGTCGGTCACGAGTACGTCGGCGAGATCGTCGACATGGGCCAGGAAGTGCGCGGGTTTGCGATCGGCGACCGAGTATCGGGCGAAGGTCACATCACCTGCGGCTTCTGCCGCAACTGCCGCGCCGGGCGCCGCCATCTGTGCCGGAATACCGTCGGCGTCGGCGTCAATCGCGAAGGCGCATTCGCCGAATACCTGGTGATCCCCGCGTTCAACGCGTTCAAGATTCCCGACGATATCTCCGATGACATGGCGTCGATCTTCGATCCGTTCGGCAACGCAACGCACACCGCGCTGTCGTTCAACCTGGTCGGCGAGGACGTTCTGATCACCGGCGCCGGGCCGATCGGCATCATGGCGGCGGCGATCGCCCGCCACGTCGGAGCGCGTCATGTCGTCATCACCGACGTCAACGACTACCGGCTTGCGCTGGCGCGTCGTATGGGCGCGTCGCGCGCGGTCAATGTCGAGCGCGAGGATCTGGGCGACGTCATGGCGGAGCTGCGCATGACGGAGGGCTTCGACGTGGGCCTGGAGATGTCGGGTGTGCCGACGGCGTTCGCCGACATGCTTCTCCACATGAACCATGGCGGCAAGATCGCGCTGCTGGGCATTCCGCCCGCGAACATGGCGATCGACTGGAACCAGGTCATTTTCAAAGGGCTCGAAATCAAGGGCATCTACGGCCGCGAAATGTTCGAGACCTGGTACAAGATGGTCGCGATGTTGCAAAGCGGGCTCGATCTCTCGCCGATCATCACGCACCACTATGCGGTCGAGCAGTTCGAGAAGGCCTTCGCGACCATGCAGTCAGGCCAGAGCGGCAAGGTGATACTCGACTGGGCGGCCTAGCCCCACTACCCACTCGCGCGGCGGCTGGCCGGGCTGGGTCTTTGCCCTTATTATCGACGCTCGCCTCTCGCGCTCTTCCATGCCCGACAACGACGTTGCCGCCCAGATACCCACGCATCGCGCCTACCTGCTGCGCGTGGCGATGCTGCAACTGCGCAACAATGAGGCCGCCGAAGATGTCGTGCAGGACACGCTGATCGCCGCGCTGCAGGGCGCAGCGGGATTCTCCGGACGCTCGAGCGTCAAGACGTGGCTCACCGGCATCCTCAAGCACAAGATCGTCGACGCGATACGCCGCAAGACCCGCGAGCCGGCGTTTGCCCAGCTCGACGACGAATGCCAGATCGAGGACTTCGACGCCTTGTTCGACGCCTCCGGCCACTGGGAAAACCCTCCGGCGGACTGGGGCAATCCGGAACGCGACCTGTCGCGACAGCAGTTCTTTGACGTCATGCAGTTTTGCCTGGAAAAGCTGCCGCCGAATACCGCCCGGGTGTTCATGATGCGTGAAGTGATGGAGCTGGACGGGGACGAGATCTGTAAGGAACTGACGATCACATCGACCAACCTGTGGGTCATTCTCTATCGGGCCAGGATGGCGCTCCGGCAATGCCTCGAGCAGCACTGGTTTGCCGATCCAGCCCGCGCCGGCTGATGTCGTCGATTGCTTGAGTCATGGGCCCCCTTATCTCGTGCAAGGACGCGAGCCGGCTGATCTCGCAGATGCAGGACCAGAGCCTGACGCCGCGCAAGCGCTGGCAGGTACGGCTGCATCTGCTGTTTTGTGATGCCTGTAGCCATTTTCAGCGCCAGCTCGCTATCCTCAGGGAAGCGTTGATCCGCTATCGCGAATAGGCTGCGCAATATCGTACTGTCGTTCCGGCGGCGTCAGAGTGATAATCTATGAGCCGTAACGACGGCCCGATGCTGATGGTCTCGATTTCCCTCAATGGCGCAACGTACGTCTGCCGGTCGGCGTCGCCCCGGGTGGCCGATCTCGTCCGCGAGCTGGCGCTGGAGGGCAAGCGCGTCGCGGTCGAAAAAAACGGCCAGATCGTTCCTCGCAGCCGCCACGCAGAAACCATGATCAGCGCCGGAGATCGAATCGAGGTCGTCGCCGCCGTCGGCGGCGGTTAGGCCAAGGAAGATGAACGCCCCCACCGAAAGCGTCGCCCTGGCGCATGACGACCCGCTGGTCATCGCCGGGTCTGCCTACCGCTCGCGCCTCCTGGTCGGCACCGGCAAGTACAAGGACTTCGCCGCGACCCGGGCGGCGATCGACGCCTCCGGCGCGCAGATTGTCACCGTCGCGATTCGCCGCACGAACATCGGCCAGAATCCGAACGAGCCGTCGCTGCTCGACCACCTGCCGCCGTCGGAATTCACGCTGCTGCCGAACACGGCCGGCTGCTACACGGCAGACGACGCGGTGCGTACGCTGCGGCTCGCACGCGAATTGCTCGACGGGCACAAGCTGGTCAAGCTCGAGGTCCTGGGCGACGCGCATTCGCTGTTTCCCGATGTGCGGCAGACGATACGCGCGGCCGAGACGCTGATCGCGGACGGCTTCGACGTCATGGTCTACACCTCCGACGATCCGATCATCGCGCGCGAGCTCGAAGCCGTGGGCTGCGTCGCCATCATGCCGCTGGCGTCGCTGATCGGCTCGGGGATGGGGATCCTCAACCCATGGAACCTGAAGCTGATCGTCGAGCAGGCGAAAGTGCCGGTACTGGTCGACGCCGGCGTGGGCACTGCTTCCGACGCCGCGATCGCGATGGAGGCCGGGTGTGCCGGCGTGCTGATGAACACCGCCATCGCCCTGGCGAAGGACCCGGTGCTGATGGCCGGTGCGATGAAAAAAGCCGTCGAGGCCGGCCGCGAAGCGTTTCGTGCCGGCCGCATGCCGCGCAAGTTCTATGCGGCCAGTCCCAGCTCGCCGACGACCGGTCTGATCGCTTGAGCCGCACAGCCGCCGCGCTCGGGCTGTCGCCGGCCCGGCACGCGTGGGTCGCGCTCGTCGCGTGCCTTCCTCTGTTCGCGCAGGCCGCGCCGCTGACCCGCGCCGAGATCGAGGTGGCCTGCACCGGCGCGGAAGACACCGCTCATTGCGGCCGGTTGATCGAAGCCCTGCAGCTCGCCCGCCTGCCGGGCCTCGCCCGCCGCACCGGCAACGCATTGATCGTCTCGCTCTTTCCGTCGGGCAGCACGACCTTCACCGACAGCGACGATCCGGTCAACGGCCGCTCGTACAGCCTCTGGGATTATTTCGACGGCATCAACAGCGTCGTGCTCTACGTGACCGTCGGCGACAACGCGAGCTTTTCGCTGCTGCAGCGCGCGACCGGGCGCCTGGTCGATCTGCCGGCGGAGCCGCGACTCTCGCCCGACCGGCAGCGTTTCGCCGTCGCCGATGTTTGCGCGCAGCATTGCGGCAACGAGATCGCCGTCTGGCGGGTCACGCGCGACGGCTTTCGCAAGGAGTTGCGCTGGACTCCCGCCACGGCCTGGTCCGATGCCGGCGTGACATGGCGCGACGCCGACACGCTGACGATCGAATTCAACGTCGACCCGGCTGGGGCTCCATCGACGATCGCGCGCAAGCTGACCGATCCGACCTGGACGCGGATCGCGCCGTGAGTCCGCAGTGATCTCGCCGTGAACGTCCTGGCAGCCGTGCGCTGATGAACGCGTCGCGCGCGCATTTGCGCCGGCCGATCCGCAGTTTTGTGCTGCGCCAGGGCCGGTTTTCCCCGGCGCAGCAGCGCGCCCGCGAGACGCTGCTGCCGCGCTTCGGCGTTCCGTACGCTCCGGCGCTGCTCGACCTGGCCGCGGTCTTCGGCCGCGACAATCCGAAGATCGTCGAGATCGGCTCCGGCATGGGGGAAGCGACTGCCGCGATCGCCGAAGCGCAGCCCGATCGCGATTTCCTGGCGATCGAAGTGCATTCTCCCGGCGTCGGCGGGCTGCTGAAATTGATCGACGAAAAGGGCCTCGCCAACGTTCGCATCGTGCAGCACGATGCAGCCGAAGTCGTCGCCCACATGATCGCGCCGGGCGCCCTCGCCGGAATCCATGTCTTTTTTCCCGACCCCTGGCCCAAGAAGCGGCACCACAAGCGGCGCCTGCTGCAGCCCGAGTTCATCCATGCGCTCGCACAGCGCTTGGCCTCGGACGGCTATCTGCATGTGGCGACCGACTGGGAAGACTACGCGACCGACGTCCTCGCGGCCGCGAGCGCCGAACCGCTGCTGGTCAATACGACGGCTTCGTTCGCGCCGCGTCCCGCCTATCGGCCGGCAACCAAGTTCGAGCAGCGCGGATTGAAGCTCGGCCACGGCGTCTGGGACATCGTGTTCGAGCGCCGCTAAGGTTGCGGAGTACGCGCGGGCACTGACCGCCGTGGGCGGCGAGCGCATCGATGGTCGTTGCGCAGCCTTATGCCGATTGCCGTTCGCGCGCTTTCCGGTCCGACAGCGTGAGAAGCTCGGTGATCGCCGCCGTTGCGACCTCGGGGGAAAAGTGGCGGCTCACGTTGTCGCGACCGCCGGCGGCAAGCCGTTCCCACAGCGCCTGATCCCGGTACGCGAGGACCACCGCATCGGCAAACGCCGGCGGATCGTCACCGACCAGGACGTCGCTTCCCGGCCTCAGGTGCATGCCTTCGATCGACGGCGTCGTCGCCACCACCGGCAGGCCGAAACTCATCGCCTGGTTGACCTTCCCCTTGACGCCGGCGCCGTAGCGCAACGGCGAGATCGAGACCCGGCAGCCTTCGAGGTACGGCGTCAGATCCGGAACGAAGCCGGCGATCACCAGGTCGTCGGTCGCCAGGCTGCGGATCGTCGCCGGCGGATCGGCTCCGACGATGTAGCTCTTCACACCGGGCAGGCTGGTTCGAATTCTCGGCAGGACATCGTTCGCGTACCAGAGGACGGCATCGGTATTCGGCGGATGCCGGAAGCCGCCGACGAACAGCAGGCCGGCGCGCTGCGCGAACGGCCGGCCGTGCTCGTGCCGGTCGTGGATGTTCGACAGCACGATCACTTTGGCCTGCGGCGCGAGCTCGGCCAGCAGGTCGCGCTCGACGTCGCTGACGACAAGGGTGACGTCGGCCCGGCGGATCAATGCCAGCTCCTCGGTGCGCTTTGCCGCGGCCGCTCCCCGCGCCGTCCGGCTGGCATCGAGGTCCGCCAGTCGCTCTTCGCGCAGAAAATGCAGGTCTACCGTATCGAATGCAATCAGCGTGTGCGGTGCGAAGGCGCGCACCGTCGCCATGTGCCGTGCTGCGATGTAGTGCCGCGACAGCACCACCAGGTCGAATTCGCCGCCGCGCTCGCCGAGCAGCATCGCAACCGAGCTCGTGTACGGATGGAACTGGACTTCGACGCCCTGTTGCTGCAAGGCCTGAACGTAGGGTTTCCGGTATTCGAGATTGTCGGCGACGAACGTCACCTTGCAGCCCAGGCCGGTAAGTATGTCCATCACCTGCTGCATCCGCAGCGACCCCGAGTCCTGATCGGGTGTCAGCATGCATGCGTCGATCACCAGCGCGCGCCGGCTTGCCCATCGGTCGCGCTCGCGCTCGGGCGCGACGCCGTTCGCGCCGTGACGGGTCAGCGCGCCCGACCATTTGGCTGCAAAGGTGGCGCGATTGATCGCCTGGTGACGCTTGATTCCCGAAGACTCGTCGGTGCCCGAGGTCGCGCCCTCGAAATGGACGATCGTCGCCGCCGGCTGGTAATAGACGTGGCGGCCCGCGGCGCGCACCGCGAAGGCGAGATCGGTATCCTCGTAATAGGCCGGCGCGTAGCGGACATCGAAGCCGCCGAGCTCACCGAACAGGCGGCGCGGCACCGCGAGGCAGGCCCCCGAGCAATAATCGACCGGGCGCAGATAGTTGTACTCGGGCCGGCCTGGGTCGTCGTCGCGTCCGTAGTTCCAGGCCGAGCCGTCGCGCCAGACGATGCCGCCCGCCTCCTGCAGCCTGCCATCCGGATACACGAGCTTCGCGCCGACCAGCCCCGCATCTGGGCGCCGATCGAACACCGCCAGCATCGCTTCCAGCCAGCCCGGGGTCACGATCGTATCGTTGTTGAGCAGGACCAGGATCTCGCCGCGCGCCAGGCCGGCCGCGCGATTGCAGCTGGCGACGAATCCCAGGTTGGAGGCGTTGCGCTCGAAGTGCACGCCGGTTACCGCGGCGAGCGTTTCGCGCGCCGGTTCGGGGGACGCGTCGTCGACGACGATGACTTCGTAGCTCCCGGCCGGCGTGTTCGCATGGACGCTCTTCAGACAGGTGTAGGTGAACAGCGGCTTGCCGTACATCGGCACGATGATCGAAACCCGCGGCTTGTCGACGACGGCGAAGGCGAGCGCTGCGATCGCGGTTTCCTGCGCGAATACCACACCCGGCGGCGGAACGTAGCGGTGCGGGCGCGAAAGGCGCCGTACGATACGCTTGGCCAGCGCGCCGGGGCCTTCGTTGCGCAGGATGGACGCGGCGACGCCGACATAGTGCGGCGACTGGCGCAGCGCCGACCATTGCGCCCGCGCGTGCGCCCACGCGATCTTGACCTTGTGACCGCTCTCCCGCAGCGGCGCGGTAGCCCGCCAGGTCGTGCTGGTTTCCAGCTCGGCGATGCGCGCTCGCGCCGCGCCGAGCATCTGCTCGCCGCGCTCGATCTGGTGCTGCATCGCCTGCTGACTGCGCATCGCGTCGAGCAAACGCGGCGCGAGCTCCGATTCGCCATTCTGCAATTGGGCCTGCGCCGCGTCGATTGCGGCGATACGGCGCTTGAGCTCGCTGCGGGCTTCAGCATTGCCCCCGTCGACTCCTGCGGCAAACAGCTGCGGCAGCGATAGCGCTTCCGCGACCGGATGCCCTTCCGGCACTAGCCAATGACGCATGTCGAGCGCGAGCAGCGCGGCCGGATCGCAGCGCTTGCGCACGCGCGTCGCCAGCGGGGCGAGATAGATCGCGAGATAGCGCTGCGGGTCGGTCATGATCCGGCGCTCGCGACGTTCGATGACGGCTCCGCACGCTCGGCGTCCGCACCGAGTAGCGCGGCGTTCCACTCGGCCGGTGTCGCGTTCCAAGGGACCAGGGAGGTGCGCGGCCGGCCGGCAAGGCGTTCGGGAAAGGCGCCCAGCTCCGAGGCGACAATCGCCGCCTCGGCTACGATCGCGGCCGACAAGGTGTACGAATAGGTCTCCGGCACCTGGGACGGGAACCAGATGACATCCGGCCGTTCGGCGGCGATCAGCGCGGGAAGATCGGCATCGCCGTACTCGCCCTGCACCGACAGTGGCAGTTGCGAGCGTTGCGTCACCGGTTCGGATACGGCGCCCAGCACGCGAAACGACAGCGGCAGGCCGCGCGCACGCGCGTCTTCGGCGCAGGCGGCGACGACGTGCAATCCCTTTTCCGGCGACAGCCTGCCCAGGGTGACGACGCGGGTGACGCGGCCGGGTGTCGCGAGCGCCGCTTCGGCATGAGGCAGCACCGTTATCGGCAATCCCGGAAAGTAGCGCGCAATGCGGCGCTCGACATCGTGCGAGGGCGCGAACACGCGCTCGGCGCCGCGCAACAGCGTGCCGAATGTGGCCCGCCATGCTCCGATATCCAGCGGCCAGAGCGCCGGGCGCACTGCGATACACGCGGCGCACCCTTCCGCGTCGGGCTCGCCGCAGTAACGCCCATCCGTGGTGACCAGATGGTATTGCGGACAGATCGCATAGTAGTCATGCAGCGTGCAGTCGTACGGCACGCCTGCGGCCGCGGGCAGATCGAGGACCGCGCGCGGCAAGCCGTGGACATGATGAAAATGGATGCGCGCCAGATCGAGCCCGGATAGCAGCGTCACCAGCCCCTGCATGTCGGCCGGCAGTCTGAAGTATGCGGCCAAGTCCTCGCCGGCCTTCAGCCACGACAGCCGTACCGCATCGCCGCCGGCGGGCTCGAGCAGCAGCACATCGCACTCTTCCCCGACCAGGCCGGCCAGCTCGTTCATGTGCTGCCGGATGCCCCCGCCCCAGGCGTGCGCGACGAACAGCAGCAGCTGTTTTTCCGACCCGGCCAGGCGCTGCAGCGCGGCGCGTCCTCGCGTTATCCGGTCGGCATCGCGACCGAGATCGTTGGTGCGCTCGCCGGCGGACGTGATCGCTGTGTTCAAAGCCGTGCTTTTAGTCGAACTCGGCAAGCACCGGTTGATGATCGGAGGCCTGGGTTTCCTGGTCGATGCGAATCGACTTGAGGCGCGGCACCAGGTCGGTGGACACGAAGATGAAATCGCAGTGCTGCTCGGGTTCGTCGGGCCTCTCTTTTTCGTAGATCTTGAACGTCGCCGGATGGGCGATGCCGGGATGCGCTGCCTGCCACGCGTCGGACAGCGGCGGCGTGCCGTCGCCGAACGGCGCTATCATTCGCGCATGCAGGGGATCGTCCGGCTCGAAGTTGAAGTCGCCGGTGATGATCGTCGCGGCAGGGCGCGGATAATCGTGGAACGGCCCGCCGCCCGTTTCCACGATTTGACCCAGCCGGGCATGGCCGCTGCCCTCCGCGTATATCGCGCGCAAGGCCCCGACCTGCGAGGTCCGTTTGAGCGTTCCGTAATACTCGAGGTGCGTAGTGATGATACGCACGTCGCCGAACGGCGCGCGCACGACGGCTTCGAGCGCGATCCGCGGCATGCCCCGCTGACCCGGATCGACGGGGAACGGCAGCAGGTGGCGAAACACCTGGCCGACCGGCAATCGCGACAGGATCAGGTTGCCGAAGTGGCGCCGCTGCCCGGGGTCGCCCGGCACATCGACGATTGCGCCGGGCACTGCCGTGAAATCGGGCAGCTGCTGCGCGATCTCGGCGAACTGATTTTCGCCGCGGCTGCCGGCGAGCCTGGGATCGGGAAAGTTGCTCGCGATTTCCTGCAGGCACAGCACGTCGAAATCGGCCAGCGCCTTGGCGTGCGCCACAATACGCGCTGGATCGACTCGCCGGTCGACCCCGCGGCACCACTGTACGTTCCAGGTAATGATTTTCATCGGTCGTTGCTTTGGTTGAAAGGCGCGCCGCCGTCGGGGGTCGCCAAAGACGGCGGCGTCATTTGATTCCCGCGCGCATGAACGATTGCACGAATTGCCTCTGGAAGAGAAGAAAGCCGACCAAAAGCGGCGCGGTGGTCAGCAGCGTCGCCGCGGTAATGATCGACCAGTCGATGCCCTGATCGGTCGACGAGAACACCTGTAGCCCGACGGTCAGCGGACGCGACTCCACCGAGTTGGTTATGATCAGCGGCCAGAGGAAATTGTTCCAGTGATAGCTGACGCTGACCAGGGCGTAGGCTATGTACACCGGGCGCGCCAGCGGCACATAGACCTTCCACAGGATCTGCAGCGGGTTGCAGCCTTCGACACGCGCCGCCTCGTCGAGCTCCTTCGGCACCGTCTTGAACGTCTGCCGCAGCAGAAAGATGCCGAATGCGCTCGCCATGTACGGCAGGCCGATCGCGACTATGGTGTCGCGCAGGCCCAGCGCGTTCATCGTCCGGTAGTTCTCGACGATCAGGACGTCGGGCATCACCATCAGCTGCACCAGCACCAGGGCGAACAGCAGATTGCGGCCGGGAAACTCGAAGCGCGCGAATCCATAGGCGGCGAGTGTGCACAGCACCAGCTGCGCGGCGAGCACCATCGTGCACAGCAGGATCGTGTTCAGGAAATAGCGGGCGAAAGGCGCGGCGTGCCAGGCCTTGACGAAATTCTCCAGGGTCAGCGGCGCCGTCGGCACGAAATGCGTCGAGAACTCACCCGGATGGAACGCCGTCCAGAACGCATAGGCGAGCGGCAGCACCCAGAGCAGCCCGAGCATCCACGCGGCCGCGGTTTCGGCGCCGCGACCGAATCCTCGAGTCTGATACGCAAGGTAGCTCATTGCTCGGCCTTGTCGAAGGCCCGCCCCTTGCTCACGGTTCGCGTGTCGGCCTCCCGCCGCTTCGCGCGCGAACGTTCCTTCGGGCTGCCTCCGGGCGCGCTCATTGGTAATGCACCTTGCGCTCGAGAAACCAGAACTGCGCGAGCGCAGCGGACCCCAGCAATGCCAGCAGCACGATCGTCAATGCTGCGGCGTACGCCGAGTCCTGGAAGCGAAAACCGATTTCGTAGATATAGTAAAGCAGCAATTCGGTCGCGTTGTCCGGGCCGCCTCGGGTCATCACCACGACGTGATCGACCAGGCGAAACGCGTTGATGACTGCATTGACCAGGACGAACAGCGTCGTCGGCATCAGCAGCGGCAGCGTCACCCGGCGGAAGAAGTACCAGCGCGACGCGCCCTCGATCGCCGCCGCTTCGGCCAGGTTCGGCGACATCTGCTGCAACGCCGCCAGGTAGAAGATCATGAAAAACCCGGCCTCTTTCCAGACCGCGACGATCATCAGACACCCGAGCGCCGAATTCCTGCTGCCCAGCCAGTTTTGCGCCGAAAGTCCGAATGCGCCGCGAAACTGCTCGAGCAGCCCGTACTCGGGCGTGTAGAAGAACAGCCAGATGTTGGCCACTGCGATCATTGGCAGCACGGTCGGCGTGAAGTAGGCGAGCCGCAGAAAGCCCCGTCCGGCAAGCTTGCCGTTGACCCAGACGGCCATGAGCAAGGCGATCCCGATCGAAAGCGGAATCGTTCCCGCGGCGTACCACAGGTTGTTGGTCAGCGACTTCCAGAAGATCGGGTCGTCGGTCAGCTGCCGGTAGTTCTCGACGCCGACAAAGACCGCCGGCCGCGCGGCCTTCGGCGTCGACTCGAAGCTGTGCCACAGTGTCGTGACCGCCGGGTAATGCGTGAACAGCGCCAGCAACGCCGCCGCGGGAAGCAGCAGCAACCAGCCGTAGAGCCAGTTCGCGGTGCGGGTCATCGAACGGCCTCCTCTCCGCGCCGTCGAGGAGAAACTCCCCTGCCGAGCGATGGCGCCCTCATCGTCGACGCCGACACGAGCCGGTTACTTGCGATAGCTCTTCAACAGCCGGTCGGCTTCGCGCTGCGCATCCTTCATCGCCTGCTCCGGTGACTTGCTGCCGGTGAGCGCTGCCTGCAGACCGTCGTTCAGCGCCTTGGTGACGCGCTGATTGTCATGGGTCGACAGCTCCGCCACCGCGAATTGCAGCTGGTCGCGCGCGACCGCGGCGGGCGCAAACTCCGCGACGTACTTTTTCATCTCCGGCGTTTCCCATGCGTCCGGGCGCACGGCGACGTAGCCGGTGTCGATGCCCCACTGTGCCGCGCGCGCGGGCGACGTGATCCACTTGACGAACTTGAATGACGCCGCCTGCTGTTCCGCCTTCGTCTGCTTGAACAGGTAGAAATTGCCGCCGCCGGTCGGGCTGCCGCGCCGCTTGTTCGCCGGCAGCATCGCGACGCCGAAGTCGAACTTGGCGTTGCTGCGCACGTTGGTCAGGTTGCCGGTCGTCGTCCACATCATCGCGACCTTGCGCTCGAAAAAGTCCTTGGGCGTCGTTCCCCATTCGACGATGCCTTCCGGATGCGCCTTGTACTTGGAGGTCAGGTCGACCCAGTATTGAACCGCTTCGATGACGGCCGGCTTGTCGTAGTAGGTCTCGGTTCCGGCGGCATTCATCAGCTGCACGCCGTTTTCGGTCGTCAGCCCCTGGAACAGCCAGTAGGGAAACCCCGACGCAGGAATCTGCACGCCCCACTGCGTGACCTTCCCCGAGGCGTCGCGCTTGGTCAGCTTCTGCGCGTACTCGGCCATTTCCTTCCACGTCTCGGGTGCATGGTTGGGATCGAGTCCCGCTTCCTTGAACATCTCCTTGTTGTAATAGAGCACGATCGTCGAGCGCTGGAACGGAATGCCCCAAGTCTTGCCGCCGGTCTGGCTGTTTTCCATGAACGCCGGATAAAAGCCCTGCAGCCACGCCCGGTCCTCCGCCGTCTTGATCAGCGGGTCCCACGGCACGATCGCATCCTCGTCGATCAGCGTGTACATATCGGTCGACAGCAAGACCGACATCGCCGGCGCGTCGTTGCTCTTGACGGCGGTGAGCGCCTTGGTGATCGAATCCTGGTAGGTGCCCGAATAGATCGGATGGACCTTGATCCCGGGATTTTCCTTCTCGAAATCGCTGGCGAACTTGTCGATGATCTTGGTGATCGGCCCGCCGACGGCAACCGGGTAGTAAAATGAAATGTCGACCGGCGCCTGCGCGACGGCCAGGCTCGACAGCGCGGCGGCGGCGAGCGTCATGATCCAGCGCGAAATGGTGACGTACTTCATCGAATCTCCTCCTCTTGACTGCGTTGGATGCTGGTGCCTAAGCGACCATGGTTGCGGGCTGATGATTCCACTCGACCTCGCGACGCATCTGCGTCGCACCGTCGAAAAAATGCGCGGCGGCGCTCGCCCAGCCGAGCCGCACCTTGTCGCCGAGTTGCAGACCCGTACGCCCGCTTACCCGCACGGTCAGCGGCTGGTCGCCGACGCGGCATGCGAGCAGCGAATCGGCGCCCAGGTACTCGACCGAGTCGACCGATCCGGCGACGCCGTCTTCGCGTCCCAGAACGACGTGCTCGGGGCGCACACCCAAGGTCGCGCCGGCCAGATCGGCCGTCGCCACCGGCGGCCCGGTCGTGCCGGCGATGACCGCGCCGGCCGCGCCGTGCTCGAGCCGCATCAGATTCATCGGCGGGGTCCCGATGAAGCGAGCGACGAAGGTGTTCCGCGGGCTTTCATAGAGATCGGCCGGCGTGCCGTTCTGCTCGATGCGACCACCGCAAAGGAGGATGACCCGATCGGCCATGGTCATCGCCTCGACCTGGTCGTGCGTCACGTAGACCATCGTGATGCCCAGCGTGCGCTGGAGCTTGCGTATCTCCTGCCGCATCTCCTGCCGCAGCTGCGCGTCGAGATTGGACAGCGGCTCGTCCATCAGGCAGACCGGTGTCTCGGCGATGAAGGCGCGGCCCAGAGCCACCCGCTGCTGCTGGCCACCCGAGAGCTGCGACGGCCGACGATCGAGCAGCGTGGTCAGCCCGAGGAGCCCCGCGACCCGCTGCAGGCGCCGCTCGCGCTCCGCGGCGCCGATGCGACGCACGCGCAGGCCGAACACGATGTTTTCGGCGACGCTCAAGTGCGGGAACAGCGCGTAACTCTGGAACACCATCGAAATGCTGCGCTGCGCCGGCGGGAGGCGAGTGACGTCGCGCCCGTCGATCGAAATGCGGCCGTTGTCGGCCTGATCGAGGCCGGCGATCAGCCGCAAGGTCGTCGACTTGCCGCAGCCGGAAGGCCCGAGCAGAACGTTGAGCGTGCCGGCATCGAGCGAAAAAGAGAGTCCCTCGACCGCCCGCACCATGCCGGCTGCGGTCGTCCAATGCTTGCTGACGTTCTCGACGACGATTGCCGACAATGCTCCCCCTGGCACCGGCAGACCTCGCGCTCGACGCGGCGTTGCATGCGGCTTCCGGCCCGCCATCATAGCAAACAGCTTGCGTCCGGCAGCGATCGCGGCACCGCCCGCGGCCGGCGCTGCGGTTCCGGTCGATTCAGCCGAACAGGGCTTGCAGCGCAGCGCCCGGGTCGGGTGCCCGCATGAAGGCCTCGCCGACCAGGAAGGCGCCCACCCCGTGGCGGCGCAGCGACGCGACGTCGCCCTGCGTCAGAATGCCGCTTTCGGTGACGACCAGCTTGCCGACGGGAACGCTGGGCAGCAGATCGATCGTGGTCCGCAGCGACACGGCGAAGCTGCGCAGGTTGCGGTTGTTGATCCCGACCAGCGAAGTCTTGAGCTTGAGCGCGCGGTCCAGCTCGGGCCGGTCGTGCACCTCCACCAGCACGTCCATGCCGTAGTCGAGCGCGCATGCCTCGAGCGTCGCAAGGCGGGCGTCTTCCAGCGCGGCGACGATCAGGAGGATCGCGTCGGCGCCCAGCGCGCGCGACTCCGCGACCTGATATTCGTCGATGATGAATTCCTTGCGCAGCGCCGGCAATGCGCATGCGTTGCGCGCGTCGACCAGATATTCAGGAGCGCCCTGGAAAAAAGGCCGGTCGGTCAGCACCGAGAGGCAGGTCGCCCCCGCCTGCTCGTACGATGCGGCGATGGCGGAGGGATCGAACGGGTCGCGCAAGATGCCCCGGCTCGGGCTCGCCCGCTTGATTTCCGCGATGACCGCCGGCGCGCCCGCGGCGATTCGCTGCCGGAGCGCGCGTTCGAATCCCCGTGGCGCGGCGGCGGCGCGCGCGACGGCCTCGACCTCGGCGAACGGCCGCGCGAGCTCGGCCCCGATGACTTCCTCGGCCTTGGTCGTGATGATCCTGGTCAGGATGTCGCGGTCGCGATGCTGCGGCGGCTTCATTTGGCGCCCGCGCCGAGCTTTTGCGTTGCGGCGACGAACTGATCGAGCTTTCGCCTGGCCGCACCCGAGACGACGGCGGCGCGCGCCCGCTCGATGCCCTCGGGAATCGTCGCGGCGGCATTTGCCGCATACAGCGCGACGCCCGCATTGAGCACGACGATTTCGCGCGGCGTGCCCTCGATGTTATCCAGCGCCTCCAGCAGCATCGTCTTCGATTCGAGCGCATCTCCGACCTTGAGGCCGCGGTTGGAAATCATCTTCAAGCCGAAGTCCTCGGGATGGATCTCGTATTCGCGCACTTCGCCGTCCTTGAGCTCGCCGACCATCGTCGCGGCACCGAGCGAAACCTCGTCCATGCCGTCCTTGCCGTAGACGACCAGCACGTGCTTGCTCCCGAGGCGCTGCAGCACGCGGACCTGGATGCCGACCAGGTCGGGATGGAACACGCCGAGCAGCTGATTCGGCGCGCCGGCCGGATTGGTCAGCGGGCCCAGGATATTGAATATCGTCCGGATGCCCAATTCCTTCCGCACCGGCGCCGCGTGCTTCATCGCGCTGTGGTGGTTGGGCGCGAACATGAAGCCGATGCCGGTCTCGCCTATGCAGGCGGCGTCCTGCTCGGGCTTCAGCATGATGTTGGCGCCGAGCGCCTCGAGAACGTCGGCGCTGCCCGATCGCGACGACACCGAGCGGCCACCGTGCTTGGCCACGCGCGCACCCGCCGCGGCGGCAACGAACATCGACGCCGTGGAGATGTTGAACGTCTGCGAGGCATCGCCGCCGGTGCCGACGATATC
>DASYJB010000132.1:0-7658 GCA_035996965.1 Casimicrobiaceae bacterium
ACCATCCTGGTCTACATGGCCGCGCGGCCGGTGGTGGGCGAGGGGCTCGATGCGATGGTGTGGACTGTGCTGGTCGCGCGCGCGGCG
Organism: Casimicrobiaceae bacterium; assembly: GCA_035996965.1. GTDB lineage: Bacteria > Pseudomonadota > Gammaproteobacteria > Burkholderiales > Casimicrobiaceae > PALSA-1003. The sequence continues at coordinate 88 of DASYJB010000132.1, forward strand.
GCGTTCGATCCGGCGCTGCTCAATGCCGCGTTCGTCTTCCTGCTGCTCGGTTACGGCACCAAGGTAGGGCTCGCGCCGCTGCATGCCTGGCTGCCCGACGCCCATGCCGAAGGTCCGACCCCGATCTCGGCAGTGCTGTCGGGGTTGCTGCTCAACGTGGCGCTCTATGCGCTGCTGCGCTTCAAGATTCTGCTGGCGGTCAATCCCGCGGCGCTGGCGCCCGGCCCGCTGTTGCTGACCATGGGGCTCATCTCGGTGGTGTTCGCCGCGTTCATGCTGTACCGCCGGCGCGACATCAAGCGCATGTTCGCCTACTCCTCGATCGAGCATATGGGCATCATCGCCTTCGCGTTCGGCATGGGCGGACCGCTCGCCAATTTCGCCGGGCTGCTGCACATGACCATGCATTCCCTGACCAAGTCGGCGATCTTCTTCGCCGTCGGCCACATCGCTCAGGTCAAGGGCACGCAGCGCATCGCCGACATGGGCGGTTTGACCCAGACCAATCCGGTGCTCGGCTGGGGCCTGGTGCTCGGAGTGGTCGCCATCGCCGGGTTGCCGCCGCTCGGGATCTTCATGAGCGAGTTCCTGGTGGTGACCTCGACCTTTGCCCGCGCGCCATGGCTGGCGCTCGTGCTGGTGTTCGGCCTGCTGGTCGGGTTCGGCGCGCTTTTCCTGCGGCTCAACTCCGTCGCCTTCGGCGAGCCGCGCGGAACGACGGCGCAGGCCAAGGCCTCCTACGTGCCGATGTTCGCGCATCTCGCGCTGGTATTCGTTGCCGGCATTTATCTGCCGCCGGCGCTGGTGACCTGGTTCCAGAACGTCGCGAAACTTTTGGGGTAGAGCCCATGCCGTCGCGCATCGACACGATCGAGGGTCGCAGAGTCGAGCGCCACCGACCGTGGCCGCGCGTGATCACGAGCGAGAGCGGTTGGCGCCTGGCGATCGAGCAACTGGCGGCCGGCGACTGGACGCTGCTCGGCCTGTGGGGAGAGATCGATGCGGTGCATATGGCGGTGCGCGATGGGGACGCAGGCGACGTCGCCGTGCTCACGCGGCAGTGCCCGGACGGGGCGTTCCCGTCGGTCGGCGCGCGGCATCCTCCGGCCATCCGCCTCGAGCGCGCGATCGGCAGCCTGTTCGGCCTGAAGGCCGTGGGATTGCCGGATCCGCGGCCGTGGCTCGATCTCGGCTGCTGGGGCGTCACCCAGCCGCTCGGCAACCGCCCGGACGCAACGCCGTCGCCCACGCCGTACGCTTTCCTGCCGAGCGAGGGCGAGGGCCTGCACCAGGTTCCGGTCGGGCCGGTGCACGCCGGCATCATCGAGCCCGGGCATTTCCGCTTCACCGCCAGTGGCGAAACGATCGTGCGGCTCGAGCAGCGCCTCGGCTATGTACACAAGGGCATCGAGGGCCTGATGGCCGGCGCGACGCTCGTACAGGCCGCGCGCCTTGCCGGCCGCACGTCGGGCGACAGCACGGTCGCCTATGGGCTGGCGTTTGCCCACGCCGTGGAAGCGGCGTTGGAGATCAAGGTCCCGCAGCGCGCGATCCATCTGCGCGCGCTGATGGCCGAGCTCGAACGTCTCGCCAATCATTTCGGCGACATCGGTGCCATCTGCAACGACGCATCCTTCGCGATCATGCATGCGCAATGCGGGATCCTGCGGGAGCGCACGCTGCGCGCCGCGGACGCCTGCTTCGGCCATCGGTTGATGATGGACGCCGTAGTGCCGGGCGGCGTCGCACGCGACCTCGCGCCCGACGGCGCGAGCGCGTTAGCGGCGCTGCTCGCCGAGTCCCGCCGGACATTTCCGCGGCTCGTCAATCTTTACGACAACACGGCGTCGCTGCAGGACCGTACCGTGAGCACGGGAATCGTCCGGCCCGAGCTGGTGCGGCAATTCGGCGCCGGCGGCTATGTCGGGCGTGCCAGCGGCCGCGCGTTCGATGCGCGCAAGACTTTGGGCTATGCGCCCTATGGCGATCTCGCATTCGAGGTCCCGGTGCTCGAGGCGGGCGATGTCAACGCCCGCGTCTGGGTGCGAATCCGCGAGGTCGAGCAGAGTCTTGGACTGATCGAGCAGATTCTGGTTCGTCTGCCCGACGGACCGATCCAGGTTCACGTCGATCCGGGCGCCGGGGAGGGCGAAGGGCAAGTCAGCGAGAGAGAGGGCAGCGAAGGCCTAAGTCTCGTCGAGGCGTTCCGCGGCGACGTGCTGGTGTGGGTGCGGATCGAGCGCGGACGCGTCGCGCGCTGTCACCTGCGCGACCCCTCTTGGTTCCAATGGCCACTGTTGGAGGTGGCGATCGAAGGCAACATCATCGCCGACTTTCCGTTGTGCAACAAGTCGTTCAACTGCTCCTATTCGGGACACGATCTCTAGGAGCATTTTCAAGAAAAGTGGCATCCGGTTTTCCGTCCGAAAATGCGACAACGATTAAGAGGCACGCATGCGCAGAACCCTGTTCGAGAGCTTGGTTCGCCGGCCGCTGACCGAGGCGGCGCCGGCGACGGACGACACCGCGCTGGCCGAGCTCGCGGCGAGGCTCGACCGTGCGGCACGCCGTCGGCTCGGCCGCAGCCTGTCGATCCGCGAGGTCGATGCCGGCTCGTGCAACGGCTGCGAATTGGAAATTCACGCCCTCAACAACGCCTTCTACGATCTCGAACGCTTCGGCCTGCGCTTCGTCGCGTCCCCGCGTCACGCCGATGTTCTGATGGTGACGGGACCGGTCACCAAGAACATGGCGCAGGCGCTGCGGCGCACCTATGACGCGACGCCCGACCCAAAATGGGTGGTCGCGGTCGGCGAGTGCGCGGTCGACGGCGGTATTTTTTCCGGCAGCTACGCGGTCGTCGGGGGAGTCGAGGAGATCGTGCCGGTGGATCTGCATATCCGCGGCTGCCCGCCGCGGCCGGTGCAATTGCTCAGCGGACTGCTGGCGCTGATGGAACGCGTGGCTTAGACCGACCGGAAACTCCTTCGGAACGAAATTGTTCCGCACCGGTTATTCCTTCGACGTCATCCGCAAGACGCGCCGCACTTAACTCGGCTTGCTGCGCAGGTCTATTTCGGCGAGAGTCGGCACGAACAAGTATGAGCGATGTCTTACCCGAATGTGAGCAATATCTGCCAAGAACAGGCAACAAAGAGATGGGAGCCTGGGCGGGACCGACGTGGGCGTATCTGAGTCTAGGCGGGACCCACATGGGCGTAACTTGGGCGTATCTCGGGCGTATCTCTTGAGCGCGGACGGAGAATGCAAATGGCGCGAACGAGCACAGCGAGGCAGCCGGTGGGGGAGAACATCTCGACGCCGGACAAGATTCCGGTCGCGCTTGTCGTGAACGGCGTCGAAAGGCAACTTAAGCTCGCGCCGTGGACGACCCTGCTCGACGCGTTGCGTGAGCATCTCGATCTGACCGGCACGAAAAAGGGTTGCGATCATGGCCAATGCGGCGCCTGCACGGTGCTGGTTGACGGAAGGCGCGTCAATTCGTGCCTGACCTTGGCCGTCATGAAGGACGGCGCGCGAGTCACCACGATCGAGGGCCTGGCGGTGGATGGGGTGCTCCATCCGCTGCAGCAGGCGTTCATCGACCACGACGCATTCCAGTGCGGCTATTGCACGCCCGGTCAGATCTGCTCGGCCGTGGGCATGATCGCTGAAGGCAAGGCGAGGACCGCCGACGAGCTCCGCGAGCTGATGAGCGGCAATATCTGTCGCTGTGCGGCCTATCCCAACATCATCGCGGCGATCCAGCAGGCGATGGGCAAGTGACTGACGGACAAGTGACGGGATAAGCCATGATCAATTTCCAATACGCCAGACCGAACGACGTCGCGGACGCGGTGCGCCAGATCGCCGCCGACCCGGCAGCCAAGTTCATCGCAGGCGGTACCAATCTGGTCGACCTGATGAAGGAGGACGTCGAACGCCCAACGCGACTGATCGACATCTCGCGGCTGCCCCTGGGCAAGATCGAAGTGACGGCAAGCGGCGGCCTGCGCGTCGGCGCGCTGGTGCCGAATTCCGATCTTGCCTACGACCCGCTGGTGCAGCAACGCTATCCCGTGCTGGCGAGCGCGATCCTGGCGGGCGCTTCGGCGCAACTGCGCAACATGGCATCGACCGGCGGCAACCTGCTGCAGCGCACGCGCTGCTCCTACTTCTATGACACTGCGACGCCCTGCAATAAACGCGAGCCCGGCAGCGGCTGCTCCGCTATCGGGGGCATCAACCGCATGCACGCGATCCTGGGCACGAGCGATGCCTGCATCGCCACGCATCCCTCCGACATGTGCGTGGCGCTCGCGATGCTGGAGGCGCAGGTCCATGTCACGGGTCCCGCCGGTGCGCGTGCAATCGCGTTCGCGGACTTCCATCGGCTGCCCGACGACACCCCGCAACGCGACACCAATCTGCGACCCGACGAGATCATCACTGCGGTGGAATTGCCTGCCGAGGGCTTCGCCCGAAACTATACGTATCTGAAAATCCGCGACCGCTTGTCATACGCCTTCGCGCTTGTGTCCGTCGCCGTTGGGCTGGAGCTCGACGGCGAACGGATCAAGCAGGCGCGTTTCGCGCTCGGCGGGGTCGCGCACAAGCCTTGGCGCAACAAGGCGGCCGAAGCGACGTTGAGCGGGCAGGCGCCGAACGAGGCGAATTTCAAGCGTGCGGCCGATGCCCTTCTACGCGAAGCCAAAGGCCTCGAGCACAACGCCTTCAAGATCGAGCTCGCGCGCCGTGCCATCGTTCGTGCCTTGACGCAGGCCGCGAATGGTACGCCGCAGTCGCAATCCAGCAAGAAAATCGCGTGAGCGAAACCATGGCACCTTACATCGGCACTCCCACGTCCCGCGTCGACGGCCGCGCCAAGGTCACCGGCGCTGCGAAGTATGCGGCCGAGTTCAACGTGCCCGGCCTCGCGCATGGTAGCGTCGTCACCTCGACGATCGCCAAGGGACGGATCGCGCGCATCGATGCGAGCGAGGCGTTGCGCGTCGGTGGCGTGATCGCCGTGCTGACGCATGAGAATCGTCCGCCGATGGCGGACACAGACGAAGGCTACCATGACGACGTGGCGCCGGGCGGCTCGCCGTTCCGCCCGCTTTACGACAACCAGATCAAGTTCAGCGGGCAGCCGATCGCGCTGGTAGTCGCGGAGGAATCGGAGATCGCGCGCTTCGCGGCCTTGCTGCTGCGCGTGGACTATGACGAGGAGGCCCATGTCACGGACCTCTATCGCCAGCGCGACAAGGCCTTCGTTCTGCAGGACCATGCCAAGCGGCGCGGCGACGCGGCCAAGGCTTTCGCCGCCGCCGCGGTGCGCCACGAGGCCGAGTATCATGTCCCGACCGAGAATCACAATCCGATGGAGCTGTTCGCCTCGACCGTGATTTGGGACGGCGGGGGCAAGCTCACGGTCTACGACAAGACCCAAGGCGTGCAGAACGTGCAGCGCTACGTCTGCGGCGTGTTCGGCATGAAGTCCGACGACGTGCGGGTCATCTCGCCGTTCGTCGGTGGCGCGTTCGGCTCGGGGCTGCGCCCGCAATACAACGTCGCGCTCGCGGTGCTGGCGGCACGCGCGCTGCGGCGCTCGGTGCGGCTCGTTCTGACGCGCCAGCAGATGTACGTGCTCGGCTACCGACCGAACAGCATCGAGCGCGTCGCGCTCGGTGCGAGAGCGGACGGAGCGCTCGATTCGGTCAGCCACGAAGCGATCGCGATCACCTCGCAATACGAGGAATTCGCCAGGAACGACAGCGCATGGGCCGCTGGGCTCTACAAGTCTGCCCATGCGAAATATGACCACAAGCTGGCGCGGCTTGATCTTGCGACCCCTTGCGACATGCGCGCGCCGGGTGCCACGTCCGGCGTCTATGCGCTCGAGTGCGCAATGGACGAGCTCGCCGTGGCGTTGAAGCTCGACCCGCTGGAGTTGCGCTATCGGACCTATTCGGACCGCGACCAGAACGACGACGTTCCGTACACCAGCAAGCAGCTGCGTGAGTGCTATCGCCAGGGCGCGGAGGCCTTCGGCTGGCACAAGCGCGACCCCGCGCCGCGCTCGATGCGCGAGGGTCGCGACCTCGTCGGCTGGGGCATGGCGACGGGCATCTGGGAAGCGCTGCAGATGAAGACCACGGTGCGCGTCGTGCTGACCGCCAACGGGCACGCCGAGGTCGCATGCGGGACCTCCGATATCGGTACCGGCACCTACACGATCATGACGCAGGTGGCCGCCGACATGCTCGGCCTTCCGCTCGACAACGTGACCGCGAAGCTCGGCGATTCGACCTTGCCGCAGTCGCAGGTCGAGGGCGGATCCTGGATCGCCGCCTCGGTGTCGAATGCCATCGTCACGACCTGCAACGCCGTCCAGAAAGAGCTTTTGGGCCTGGCAAGGACGATGCCGGGCTCCCCGCTCGCCGGCGCGAAGCCGGACGACGTGGTCCTTGCCGACGGTAGGATCGTCAGCAAGTCCGACCCGACGCGCTCCGTTTCGGTGGCGGATGCCATGCGCCACGGCGCGGTGGATCGCATCGAGCAGGAGAAAACGACCGACTTCGAGAACGATCCCGCCTATGCTCGCAACACGCACTCGGCGATCTTTACCGAGGTGAAGGTGGACGAGCATCTCGGCGTCGTTCGCGTCACCCGGGTCGTCAGCGCGGTCGCCGCCGGGCGCATCATCAACACCAAGACCGCTGGCAACCAGATCATGGGCGGCATAGTGTGGGGCATCGGCATGGCGTTGCACGAGGAGACGCTGGTCGACCACAAATTCGGCCGCATCGCGAACGCCGATCTCGCCGGCTACCATGTGCCGGTGAATGCCGACGTGCAGGACATCGAGGTGATCTTCGTCGACGAGCCGGACGACCTCGTCAATCCGCTCGGCATCAAGGGCGTGGGCGAGATCGGCCTGGTCGGCGTTGCCGCCGCCATCGCCAACGCGGTCTATCACGCGACCGGAAAACGCGTGCGCGATCTGCCGATCACGCTCGACAAATTGCAGAGCTGAGCTCGTCCAGGACGTCACCGTTACGCGGTCGTCGCCATCGGCGGCGGCGTCTCTGCCGCCGCCAAATTTTGTCCCGCAATTGGATACGCCTACGTCATCAAAGTCTGCCGGCCGGCGGTTGCTTCGTGTTGCCCCGGAGTGCTGTCCGGCGCTATCGTTGCTCCGTCCCACGCCATCATCAAGCAACAACAGCGGCAAGGGATGGGAGGAGCTGGAGGGCAATGCGGCCGATGTTCCATTGGGCGGCGGTCGTCGGCGTGGTCGCGCTCGCGCTGCCGGCGCCGCGCGCAGCCGCCCAGGACTATCGGGACTATCCCAACCGCGCCGTCACCATCGTCGCGCCGTCGGCGCCCGGCGGCATGTACAGCATTCTCGCGAGGCTCATCGGCAGCAAGCTCGAACGGCTCTATGGAAAATCCTTCATCGTCGAGAACCGTCCCGGCGCGAGCTCGGTGACCGGCGCGCTCGCGGTCGTGCGCTCGCCGCCCGACGGCTACACGCTGATGGTCGCGACCAGCTCGACCATGGCCAC
>DASYJB010000133.1:0-41859 GCA_035996965.1 Casimicrobiaceae bacterium
ACGAGCAAGGCAAGTACGCATGGCCGGGATTCGGCCAGAACATGCGCGTCTTGAAGTGGATCATCGAGCGCTGCCAGGGCCGCGCGCACGCGGTCGAAACCGAGCTCGGCTTGCAACCCGAATATGGCGATCTCGATTGGCGCGGCCTCGAGTTCGGCCCCGAGCGGTTCGCGCAGGTGATGTGCTTCGACCGCGCGCGATGGACGCGCGAACTCGATGCGCACGACGAGTTGTTCGCAAAACTCGGCGCCAAGCAACCGCAGGCGTTATCGGCGCAGCGGCGGGCACTCGGGGCGAGGTTCCATCGCTAGGCGTCCGCCGGGCTCCCCAGAAAAGGGCGCGCAGTTTCGCGCCCATTTCTTTTGGGCGCGACGCTTGCGCATCCGAGGTTCAGCGGCTAATCTCAGAAGAGATGCCGCAACCGCTTTCTGATATCACTTGCAGAAAGCCATTACTGTAATCGATTGCTATGACGGTACCAGCCATTCTTGCCTCCCCGGGCGCAGCCCTTCCCGACCACCCCAAGGTCGCGCCGTCGCGGCGGCGGATGCGGCGAGACGGCGATGTGCCCAGCCTCGCCGACGTCGCGCGCGCGGCAAAGGTTTCGACGGCCAGCGCCTCTCGCGCCCTGGCGCGCCCTGAGCTGGTGAGCGAAGCGGTGCGGGCCCGCGTTTCGGAGGCTGCGGCGCTGCTTGGCTACGTTGCCAATGCAGCCGCGCGGTCGCTATCGACGCGGAAGTCGGGTCTGGTGGGCGCGGTTCTGAGCGATCCGGCCGATCCGGTCGTCTTGCAGATGCTGGAGGCGGCGGAGCTATGCCTCTCGCTGCACGGAGCCGGCGTATTGGTTCGCGCGGCGCGCGCGGGGGCACCGGCCGCCGCGTGCGCGCAAGCGCTGGCGGAGCGCGGCGTCGACGGCTTGCTGTTCATTGGCGCGGGCGCGACGCCGGACCGGGACGGCTGGAAGTCGGGCCGGTCCTTGCCGTACATAGGATGCGGGCAAAAGCCCGGATCGGGTGTCGCGGCCCCCGGCGAGACGATCGAGCGGCGCGGCCTGGCGTTGGCCTGTGCGTATCTGCAGCAACTGGGGCATCGCCATATCGGAATCATCGGTCGGCGCGGGGGCGACGGCGGCGATCTGCCTGCGTCATTGCAGGAAAACGCCATGATGATCGAACATAAGGTCGACGCGCTGGATGACATGGACGCCGTCCGCGCTGCGGTTCGCCGGCATATCGAAAACGCCGCGACGGCCATCGTGGCGTCCTCAGACGTCGCAGCAGCCGCTGCGCTGCGCGAATGCCGCGCGCTGGGCCTCACCGCGCCCCGGCAGATTTCGGTGATAGGCTGGGGCGACAGCGCACTGGCCCGCTGCCTGGATCCTCAGCTGACCTCGGTTCGCCTCCCGGCAAGCGCCAGCGGCCAGGCCGCTGCCGACTGGTTGCTCGCCGCCCTGGCGGGGCGCGAGTTTACCTGGCCGGATCTGCCGCTGAAGCTGGTCATCCGCGAATCTACCGGGCGCGCGCCCACCTGAGCAGCCTTCGTGTTCCACGTGAAACCCGAAAGCCGGGCTTCACGTGAAACATCCGTTCGGCCCTTTTGCGGCGCTGGCGTTTCACGTATGATAAGCATCGCGGTGCCAACAACCTGTTTCTCTTATAAAACATGAGGTTCAAAGAACATTTCGATGTCATCGTCGTGGGCGGCGGCCATGCCGGCACCGAAGCCGCCTTGGCGTCGGCCAGGATCGGGCGCCGCACGTTGCTGCTGACGCATAGCATCGAGACCCTGGGCCAGATGTCGTGCAATCCCTCGATCGGCGGCATCGGCAAGGGACACTTGGTCAAGGAGGTCGACGCTCTCGGCGGCGCGATGGCGCTGGCCACCGACGAATCCGGTATCCAGTTCCGCATCCTTAACTCGAGCAAAGGTCCGGCGGTGCGCGCCACCCGCGCTCAAGCCGACCGCGTCCTTTACCGGCAGGCGATCCGGGCGCGTCTGGAAAACCAGCCCAATCTGACGCTGTTCCAGCAGGCAGTGGATGACCTGGTGCTCGAAGGCGATCGGGTCGTCGGAGTCGTCACCCAGCTCGGCATCCGCTTCGACTCCACGACGGTGGTGCTGACGGCCGGCACCTTCCTTTCCGGGCGGATCCATGTCGGCCTGGAGAACTATGCGGCGGGGCGCGCCGGCGATCCCCCGGCTGCCACGCTCGGCGCGCGCCTGCGCGAGCTCAAGCTCCCGGCCGGGCGCCTGAAGACCGGCACGCCGCCACGCATCGACGGCCGCACGATCGATTACGCGCGCCTGGCTGTGCAGCCGGGCGACGATCCGCCGCCGGTTTTTTCCTTCGTCGGCAGCCGCGACATGCATCCGCGGCAACTGCCTTGCTGGATCACCCACACCAACGCCGGCACCCACGAGATCATCCGCGGCGGGCTCGACCGCTCGCCGATGTTCACCGGAATCATCGAAGGCATCGGCCCCCGCTATTGTCCGTCGATCGAGGACAAGATCACTCGATTTGCCGGGCGCGACAGCCATCAGGTTTTCCTGGAGCCCGAGGGCCTGACGACGAATGAGGTGTATCCGAACGGCATTTCGACCAGCCTGCCGTTCGACGTTCAGCTGGCGCTCGTTCGCTCGATGGAGGGGCTGGTGCACGCTCACATCCTGCGACCCGGCTATGCAATCGAATACGATTATTTCGATCCGCGGGCGCTGAAGGCCACGCTAGAGACCAAAGCGATCGCCGGGTTGTTTTTCGCCGGGCAGATCAATGGCACCACCGGATACGAGGAAGCCGCGGCGCAGGGACTGCTGGCAGGCATCAATGCGGCGCTTCTCGCCGGTGGCCGCGAGGGCTGGTGTCCGCGCCGCGACCAGGCGTATCTGGGCGTGCTGGTCGACGACCTGATTACCCGCGGGGTCAGTGAGCCCTACCGGATGTTCACCAGCCGCGCCGAATACCGCCTGCAATTGCGCGAAGACAACGCGGATCTGCGCCTGACCGAGCCGGGACGGCGCATCGGTGTCATCGACGACGTTCGCTGGGATGCGTTTTGTCGCAAGCGCGACGCCATCGCGGCGGAGATCGAGCGGCTGAAGTCGACCTGGGTCAATCCGCGGGTAGTCGATCAAGCCAACGCGATGCGGGTGCTGGGGCAGGGGCTCGACCGCGACTACGCGCTGGTCGATCTGTTGGGCCGGCCCGGCGTCGGGTACGACAGCCTGATGAGCCTGCCCGGTGCGGGCTCGCCGGTGGCCGACCTGGAGGTGGCCGCGCAAGTCGAAGTCGCGACCAAATACGCCGGCTATATCGAGCGGCAGAACGAGGAGATCGCGCGTCACGCCGGGCAGGAGGAGTTGCGCCTGCCCGCCGACGTCGACTACCGCAAGGTGCGGGGGCTTTCGGTCGAGGTGCAGCAAAGGCTCAACCAGCATCGGCCGGAGACGATAGGACAGGCCGCTCGCCTTCCGGGGATGACCCCGGCGGCGATTTCGCTGCTGCTCGTCCACTTGAAGCGCGGCTTCGATGCGCCGGTCGTGCGCAAGCTTTCGGCATGACGCCGGCCGCGCGGCTGGCCGACGGCGTCGCGACGCTGGGATTGGCCGCGCTTGTCGGGGCCGACGCCCAGGCGAGGCTGCTCGCCTATCTGGCGCTGCTCGACAAATGGAATCGAACCCATAATCTGACGGCGATCCGCGAGCCGGAACGGATGATCACGCATCATCTGCTGGATTCGCTGGCGGTATTGCCGCATCTGCCTTCGCGGGCCGGACTGCGCCTGATCGACATCGGGAGCGGCGGCGGCCTGCCGGGCATACCGTTGGCGATCGTGCGCCCGGATTGGCAACTCACTCTGCTCGACAGCAACTTCAAGAAGGCCACGTTCCTTCGCCAGGCCGCGATCGAATTGCCTCTGCCGAATGTCGAGGTCGTTGCGGCGCGGGTCGAGGAATACGCGCCTGCCGCCGCGTTCGATATTGCGATTTCACGCGCCTTCTCCGATCTTGCGGTGTTTGCCGGAGCCAGCGGCAGCCTCCTCGCGCCGGAAGGACGCCTGGTCGCGATGAAAGGGGTCTATCCGCACGAGGAGATCGCGCAATTGCCCGCCGGGATCGGCGTGACGAGCACCCCGGCGCTGAAAATTCCCGGCGTCGAAGGCGACCGTCATCTGGTCATCATGGAGCGCGCCGCGTGACCAAGATCATCGCCGTGGCCAATCAGAAAGGCGGCGTCGGCAAGACGACGACCAGCGTCAATCTCGCCGCCAGTCTGGTCGCGATGAAGCGCCGGGTCCTTTTGGTCGACCTCGATCCCCAAGGCAACGCGACGATGGGAGCCGGCGTCGATAAGCGTGCGCTTACTCACACCGTATATCAAGTCCTGCTTGGGGAAAAGAAGATCGCCGATGTCCGCGTCGCTTCGCCTTCCGGGGGGTTCGATCTGGTGCCGGCCAACCGTGAGCTCGCCGGCGCCGAAGTCGAGCTGGTCGATCTTCCCGAGCGCGAAATGCGGCTCAAGGACGCGCTGTCGGAAGCGCTGTCGCAGATGCGCACGGCGATTTCGGAGGTCGTCGGCGAATACGATTTCATCCTGCTCGATTGCCCGCCTTCATTGTCGCTACTGACCTTGAACGGGCTGTGCGCGGCGGACAGCGTGCTGATCCCGATGCAGTGCGAGTACTACGCGCTGGAAGGCCTGTCCGATCTGGTGCAGACGATACGAAAGGTTCGCGCCCATCTGAACCCGCGCCTCGAGATCGAAGGGCTGCTGCGCACGATGTTCGACCCGCGCAATACGCTGGCGCTCAACGTTTCGGCCGACCTGCAGAAGCATTTCGGCGACAAGCTCTACCGCACGGTGATCCCGCGAAATATCCGGCTCGCCGAGGCGCCGAGCTTCGGCGTGCCCGCGCTCACCCTGGACCGGACATCCAAGGGCGCGCTGGCGTATCTTGCCCTCGCCGGCGAAATGCTCCGCCGCGATGAAGCCGCGTCGCCGCAACCGGGAGTCGTCAATGGCTAAGTTGAAGGGGCTCGGGCGAGGGCTCGATGCGCTGTTGTCGGGCTCGACCGAGACGCCGAGCCGCGAATCGCTGCAGACAATCGCGCTCGATCGCATCCGCCCGGGCAAGTACCAGCCGCGTTCGCGGATGGACGAAGCCTCGCTCGACGAGCTGGCTGCATCGATCAAGGCGCAGGGCGTCATGCAGCCGATACTCGTTCGCCCGGTCGACGCGAACCGCTTCGAGATCATCGCCGGCGAACGACGCTGGCTCGCGGCGCGGCGCGCGGGTTTGGCCGAGGTGCCCGCGCTGGTGCGCGAAGTGCCGGACCAGGCGGCACTGGCGCTGGCGCTGATCGAGAACATCCAGCGCGAGGATCTGAATCCTCTCGAGGAGGCGCAGGGCATCAAGCGGCTGATCGACGAATTCGGACTGACGCACGAGGCAGCTGGAGAGGCTGTCGGCCGCTCGCGCAGTGCGGTGACCAATCTTTTGCGGCTGACGCAGCTAGCCAAGCCGGTGCAGGACTACTTGCTGTCAGGCGAGCTCGACATGGGGCACGCCCGCGCCTTGCTGGGATTGCCGACGGCACAGCAGGCCGCCGCCGCGGCGAAAGTCGTCGCCCTCGGCATGTCGGTGCGCGACACCGAGCGCATGATGCAGGCCGCGCAGCATCCGGCGCCGAAGAAAAAACGGCGGCTGCGCGCACAGAGTGCCGACGCCGATCTGGCGCGGCTGGAAAACGAGCTGTCCGACGCTCTCGGCACCAGCGTGCGCATCGAAGCGACGCGAGACGGCGCCGGCCGTATCGTCGTCGCTTATTCGAGCCTCGATCAGCTCGACGGCATATTGGCCAAGCTCCACTGATCTCGCGCCGCCAGCCACCCGCGTTTGATGGGCGCATCGCAAATGAAAACGGCGCCCGCGGGCGCCGTTTTGCAAGCGAGGTCGCGGTTCAGCCGAGTTGATTCAGCATCGTCTGCGCATCGGAGACTTCGAACTTGCCCGGCCCTTCGACGTTCAGCGACTTGACGACGCCGTCGTCGACCAGCGCCGAAAAGCGCTGGCAACGCACGCCCATGCCGCGCGCGTTCAGGTCGAGCTCGAGGCCGAGCGCCTTCGTATACGCGGCGCTGCCGTCGCCCATCATCCGGACCTTGCCCTCGGTCTTCTGATCCTTCGCCCACGCGCCCATCACGAACGCGTCGTTGACCGACATGCAGATGATCTCGTCGACGCCCTTGGCCTTGAGCTCGCCGAAATGCGCGACGTAGCCCGGCACATGCTTGCCCGAGCAGGTCGGCGTGAATGCACCGGGCAAACCGAACAGCACGACCTTCTTGCCCTTGGTCAGCGCATCGATCTGAAACTGGTTGGGTCCGATCGGACATGCCTCGGTCGCGACCTCGACGTATTCGCTCAGCGTGCCGGCAGGCAGCCGGTCGCCGACTTTGATCGTCATGATATTTTTCCTTCCGCGTGATGTGTGGCGACGGCTATCGCGGGCGCGTGCAGCGTAAGCACGCGATGAGCGACAGGTCGTAAATTGTACCGGAAATCGTTGCGAGGTCGAACGACGCCGAGTACTTGTCGGCGCGTGCGCGAAAGCGTAACTTCGGCAGTCCGATCGCGACTACCCGTTGAAGGAGAACGTCATGGCGCAGGCAGCGAAGATTTCCGCGCGTCGCGTGAGCTTGCTGCTCGCGACGCGCAAGGGCCTGTGGCAATTGCACGGCGATGCTTCGCGCCGAAGCTGGCGCGTCGCCGGGCCGCAGTTCCTGGGCCACATCGTGCACCACTGTATCGCCGATCCCCGCGACGGCAAGACGATGCTCGCGGCGGCGCGCACCGGCCATCTGGGGCCGACAGTTTTTCGCTCCGCTGACCGCGGTCGCAGCTGGCACGAAGCCAAGCAGCCTCCCGCGTTCGGCGAAGGCAGCGAGCGGACGGTCGACCACACGTTCTGGTTGACGCCGGGACATGCGAGCGAGCCGGGCGTCTGGTACGCGGGAACCTCGCCGCAAGGCCTGTTCCGCTCCGAAGACGGCGGCGCGACCTGGCGGGGCGTGGCCGGATTCAACGAGCACCCTCAACGCAAGGCGTGGTGCGGGGGCGATCAGGACGGCACCCCGGACGGCGCGAAATTGCATTCGATCCTGATCGATCCGCGCAACGCGCGCCACATGTATATCGGCATGTCGAGCGGCGGCGTGTTCGAATCGACCGACGCCGGCGCCGGCTGGCGGCCGCTGAACCGCGGCGTGAAGGCCGATTTCCTGCCGCAGCCCGATCCCGAGTACGGCCACGATCCGCATTGCGTGCGCCTGCATCCGTTGCTGCCCGACCGCCTGTATCAGCAGAATCACTGCGGAATTTATCGCCTCGATCGACCGGCCGACCGCTGGGAGGATATCGGCGTCGGCATGCCGAAGAGTGTCGGCCCGATCGGCTTTCCGATGGTCGTCCATCCGCGCGAGCCCGATACGATCTGGGTGTTCCCGATGGACGGCACCAGCGTGTGGCCGCGGGTCTCGCCGGGCGGGAAGCCGGCCGTCTATCGTTCGGTCAACGGCGGAAAGACCTGGCAGCGACAGGCGACCGGATTGCCGAAGTCGCAGGGATGGCTGACCGTCAAGCGCCAAGCGATGACTGCCGACGCGGGCGCCCCTGCCGGCATCTATTTCGGTACGACCAGCGGGGAAATCTGGGGCAGTCGCGACGAAGGCCGCACCTGGAAATGTCTGGCGGCGCATCTGCCGGAAATCTATGCGATCGAGGCGATGTAGTCGCGGCGAGGCCGCGCCACGCGCGATCACGGCATCAGCGTGACGCCGGTGCGCGTTCTCGTCCCGAACCCGCTGCGGTCGTATACCGACGACGCGGCGACCGTCAGCGCCGATGGCGGCACGCTGGCCGATGTCGTCGGCGACCTCGACCGGCGTTATCCCGGCATTCGTTTTCGCATCATCGACGAGCACGGGCGCATTCGCCAGCACATCAAGTTTTTTGTCAACGGCACGCAGGCGCGCGACCTCTCGCCGCGCCTTGACGGCGACGACGAAGTGATGATCGTCTGCGCGCTGTCGGGCGGCTAACGCCGGCACCGAGCGGTCTGCGTATTTGGCGGCGGCTTTCGTTGACGCGGCGCCGCACAAAACCCTATAATCCAAAGGTTTGCTTCGCTCTGTGGCCACGCCGGATTCGGCACCCTCCCCACCGGGTTTTCCTGTCGGCCGCATCGCGGCTTGGCAGCTTTTCGCGACGGTGCTGATCGCCGCGATCGCCGGATCGTGGATGGGACTGCACGGGGCGCTGTCGGCGTTGCTGGGTGGACTGGTGAACGTCACCGCAGGCGTCGTCTACGCGGTGGTCGTCGGGCTGGGCAGGGGACCGACGGCAGGGGATACGGTGCGGACGATGATCCGCGCCGAAGCAGCCAAGATTACGTTGATCGTGCTCCAGCTCTGGCTGGTGCTGACGACCTACCGGGACGTCGTTGCCGCGGCTCTGATCGCCGCGTTTGTCGTGACGGTACTGGTGTCGACAACAGCGATCGTTATGCGCGACTGATGGAACCGCAGGAATGGCGATGGCCGCAGAAACCGAACACGCCGGCGAACAGCTTGCCGGGCAGCACGACGCTGCGTCGTATATCCAGCACCACCTGACCTTCTTCGCGAAGCCGGTCGGTGACGCTACCGGCGGCTTCTGGACGATCCACTACGACACGCTGATCACGTCGCTGATCCTCGGCGTCCTCGTGCTCGGCTCCATCTGGCTGGTCACCCGGAAGGCGACCGCCGGCGTGCCCTCGAAGACGCAGGCCTTTGTCGAGCTGACTGTCGGCTTCGTCAACGACCAGGTCCGGAGCATGTTCCACCACGATTACAAGATCGTCGCGCCGATCGCGTTGACCGTCGGACTGTGGGTGCTGTTCATGAACGCGATGGACTTCCTGCCCGTCGACATCATGGCCTGGATCTACGAGCACGTCTTCGGCCAGCACACATGGCGCGCAGTGCCGACCGCCGACGTGAACACGACGTTCGCACTTTCGCTGTCGGTATTCGGGCTTATGATCTTCTACAGCATCAAGAACAAGGGCCTCGGCGGCTGGCTGCACGAGCTCGTCGCATCGCCATTCGGTCTGAAGCCGATCTGGCTGTCGCCGCTGCTGATATTTTTCAATCTCCTGTTCAACTTGATCGAATATGTTTCCAAGCCGCTGTCGCACTCGCTGCGGCTGTTCGGGAACATGTACGCGGGTGAAATCATCTTCCTGCTGCTGGGCCTGCTCGCGGCAAGTGCCGCGAGCTACGGCTGGTTCGGCGCGAGCATGGCCTTTTTCTTTTCCGCGCTCTTCAACCTGGCCTGGTCGATCTTCCACATCCTGATCGTCGGTCTGCAGGCATACATTTTCATGATGCTGACGGTCGCCTATCTGGCGATCGCGCACGAACGTCACTAGTCATCCGGTTTCGCTAACAACCATCCACCGTCGGTTCAGAAAGGAAAGTTCATGGACAAGCTTCAATTGGTTGCGCAGATTCAGGCGTACACGGGTATCGGCATCGGGCTGATGATCGGCCTCGGAGCTCTCGGCGCATGCGTCGGCGTCGGCATCATGTGCTCGCGCTTCCTCGAGGGTGCGGCGCGCCAGCCGGAGATGATCCCGGCGTTGCAGGCCAAGGTATTCCTGCTGCTCGGCCTGATCGACGCCTCGTTCATCATCGGGTTGGGCATCGCCATGCTGTTCGCGTTCGGCAATCCGCTGATTCCCGCCGGGCTCAAGTAGGCGGCGGCGCAGTCGCTCGAGAGGGAAACCATGAACATCAATCTGACGCTGTTGATGCAGGCAGTCGCCTTTGGCGTCTTCATCTGGTTTTGCGCGAAATTCATCTGGCCTCCGCTGATGCGCACGATCGAGACGCGCCAGACGCAGATCGCCGACGGGCTCGCCGCGGGGGAGGAGGGGCGTCACGCCCTGGCGAACGCCGAAAAGCGGATCGCCGAAATGATGAACGATGCCAAGACCCGAGCGCAGGAGATCGTTGCACAGGGCGAGAAGCTCAAGACCGAGACGATCGAGCAGTCGAAGTCGCTGGCCAAGACCGAAGGCGACCGGCTGCTCGCTGCAGCCAAGGCCGAGATCGAGCAGGAAGTCTATCGCGCCAGGGAAGCGTTGCGCGGCCAGGTGGCGCAGCTTGCCGTCGCCGGCGCCGAGCAGATACTCAAGCGCGAAGTCGACGCCAGCGCGCACGCCGAGCTGTTGGCGGCGATCGAAAAGCAGCTGTAGGCAAAACCTTATGGCCGAACCGATCACCGTTGCGCGACCCTACGCCGAGGCCGCTTACGCGCTGGCGCGCGAGGGCAACGCACTGCCGGTGTGGGCCGAGATGCTGCGGGTAGCGACGGCGGTCGGCTCCGACGCCCACGTGCGCGCCGCGCTCGACAATCCGAAACTGGCAGCGGCCGACAAAGAGGCGCTGTTCCTGTCGATCTGCGGCGACAAGCTCGACCCGGCGGGGCGGAACTTCGTCCGCGTGCTGATCGAAGCCGACCGCATCGGCCTGCTCCCCGAAATTCGCACGCTGTTCGATGCGCTGAAGGACGAGGCCGACGGCGTGGCGCGGGCGCAGATCATCAGCGCCTTCCCGATCGACGATGCCCAGCTGTCGGCGCTGCGCAAGGGCCTGGAGCGCCGCTTCGGCAGGAAGATCGAGACGACGGTCAGCGTCGACCATGCGCTGATCGGCGGGGCGAAGATCATCGTCGGCGACACGGTGATCGACGCGTCGGTACAAAGCGAATTGCAGGCAATGGCGAACGAATTGCGGATCTAATTTCGAAACTGACGCGACGCCGCCCCGATGCGGAATGCGGCTTGAGCGCGAGGAAAAAACATGCAGTTGAATCCATCCGAAATCAGCGAGCTGATCAAGAGCAAGATCAAGAATCTGGACACCGGCGCCGAAGTCCGCACGCAGGGGACGGTGATTTCCCTGTCCGACGGCATCAGCCGCATTCACGGCCTGAGCAATGCGATGCAGGGCGAGATGCTCGAGTTCCCCGGCAACACGTTCGGCCTGGCGCTGAATCTCGAGCGCGACTCGGTCGGCGCGGTGATCCTGGGCGACTACGAGCACATCTCCGAGGGCGACACGGTCAAGTGCACCGGCAGGATTCTGGAGGTGCCGATCGGGCGGGAATTGATCGGCCGCGTCGTCGATGCTCTCGGGCAGCCGATCGACGGCAAGGGTCCGGTCAACGCCAAGCTGAGCGACGTCATCGAGAAGGTCGCACCCGGCGTGATGTGGCGCAAGAGCGTGTCGCAGCCGGTGCAAACCGGATTGAAGTCGATCGACGCGATGGTGCCGATCGGCCGCGGCCAGCGCGAGTTGATCATCGGCGATCGCCAGACCGGCAAGACCGCGGTGGCGATCGACACGATCATCAACCAGAAGGGCAAGGATCTGATCTGCATCTACGTTGCGATTGGCCAGAAGGCCTCGTCGATCATGAACGTGGTGAAGAAACTCGAGGAGCACGGCGCGCTGGCGTACACGATCGTCGTCGCCGCGTCGGCGTCGGATTCGGCGGCGATGCAGTACATCGCACCGTATTCGGGTTGCACGATGGGCGAGTATTTCCGTGACCGCGGCGAGGATGCACTGATCATCTACGACGACCTGACCAAGCAGGCTTGGGCATACCGTCAGATTTCGCTGCTGCTGCGCCGGCCGCCGGGCCGCGAGGCGTATCCGGGCGACGTGTTCTATCTGCACTCGCGACTGCTGGAGCGTGGCGCGCGGGTCAACGAGGAATACGTCGAAAAGTTCACCAAAGGTGCGGTCAAGGGCAAGACCGGGTCGCTGACCGCGCTGCCGGTGATCGAGACGCAAGCCGGCGACGTGACCGCGTTCGTGCCGACCAACGTGATCTCGATCACCGACGGGCAGATCTTCCTCGAGACCGACCTTTTCAACGCCGGCATCCGTCCAGCGATCAACGCCGGCATCTCGGTGTCGCGTGTCGGCGGCGCCGCGCAAACCAAGGTCATCAAGAAGCTGGGCGGCGGCGTCCGGCTCGCGCTGGCGCAGTACCGCGAGCTGGCGGCATTCGCGCAATTCGCATCCGACCTCGATGAAGCGACGCGCAAGCAGCTCGACCGCGGGCGGCTGGTCACCGAGCTGATGAAGCAGCCGCAATACTCGCCGCTGTCGGTCGCTGAAGAGGCTTTGACCTTGTTTGCGGTGACCAAGGGTTATTTCGACGACGTGCCGGTCGATAAGGCGCTCGCTTTCGAATCGAGCCTGCGCGCATTCATGAAAAGCAAGTATGCGGCGCTGATGGACAAGCTCGAGTCGAGCAAGGAAATGGACGGTGATGCCGAAAAGGCGTTCGCCGCGGCGATCGAGGACTTCAAGAAGAACGGCAGTTACTAGGAACCGAAGCGATGGCCGGGTCGAAAGAAATCCGCAACAAGATCAAGAGCGTGCAGAACACGCGCAAGATCACCAAGGCAATGGAAATGGTTGCGGCCTCCAAAATGAAAAAAGCGCAGGAACGCATGCGCGCGTCGCGACCTTACGTCTCCCGCATGCTGGCGATCGCGCGCCATCTGGCGCACGCCAATCCCGAGTACCGGCATGCGTTTCTGATCAAGCGCCCGGAGGTCCGCAACGTCGGCCTGATCGTGGTCACATCCGACAAGGGCCTGTGCGGCGGCCTCAACACCAATGCATTGCGCCTGGCGCTGACGAGCATCAAGGCCTGGCAGGCGAAGGGCATCGGCGTGCAGGTCACCACGATCGGCAACAAGGGCCTGGGCTTCATGCACCGGCTGAATGCCAATGTGGTTTCGCAGGTGATCAATGTGGGCGATCGCCCGCAGCTCGAGAAGCTGATCGGGCCGGTCAAGGTCCAGCTCGATGCGTATATCGACGGCAAGATCGACGAGCTGCACCTGGTCGCGACCCGCTTCGACAATACGATGAAGCAGACGCCGGTGCAGAACCTGATCCTGCCCACGGCGGATCTTGCCGACGACACCGAGAAGCGGGCGTTTCCCTGGGACTACATCTACGAGCCGGACGCGAAGACGGTGCTCGACGGGCTGTTGACGCGTTATATCGAGTCGGTGATCTACCAGGCAGCGAACGAGAACATCGCCTCCGAGCAGAGCGCGCGCATGGTCGCGATGAAGGCCGCGTCGGACAACGCGCTGACGATCATCGACGAGCTGCAGCTCATCTACAACAAGACGCGCCAGGCGGCGATCACCAAGGAACTATCCGAGATCGTCGCCGGCGCAGCGGCGGTCTGACGAGCCGGCGGAAAGATCGGGCGAGACTAACGTGAGCGGAGCGAACGTTATGGCGAGACCAAATCTTTCCAAGGCGCGGCGCCCAATTGAATTCGATCCGAAGGAAGCATCATGACTGAAGGCAATATCGTTCAATGCATCGGCGCGGTGATCGACGTGGAATTTCCGCGCGACAACCTGCCGAAGATCTACGATGCGCTGACGCTCGAAGGAACCGAGTTGACGCTCGAAGTGCAGCAGCAGATGGGCGACGGCGTCGTGCGCACGATCTGCCTGGGCTCGTCGGACGGCCTGCGTCGCGGCATGAAGATCCGCAACACCGGTGGACCCATCATGGTTCCGGTGGGCCCGAAGACCCTCGGACGGATCATGGACGTGCTTGGACGGCCGATCGACGAGGCCGGTCCGGTCGGCGCCGAAAAGACGATGTCGATCCATCGCGACGCGCCGACGTTCGAGGAGTTGTCGCCGTCGACCGAGCTGTTGGAAACCGGCATCAAGGTCATCGACCTCGTCTGTCCGTTCGCCAAAGGCGGCAAGGTCGGACTGTTCGGCGGGGCCGGCGTCGGCAAGACGGTCAACATGCTGGAGCTGATCCGCAATATCGCGACCGAGCATTCGGGCTACTCGGTGTTCGCCGGCGTCGGCGAGCGCACGCGCGAGGGCAACGACTTCTATCACGAGATGAAGGATTCGAACGTCCTCGACAAGGTGGCGATGGTCTACGGCCAGATGAACGAACCGCCCGGCAACCGCCTGCGCGTCGCGCTGACCGGCCTGACGATGGCCGAATATTTTCGTGACGAGGGGCGCGACGTGCTGTTCTTCGTCGACAACATCTACCGCTACACGCTGGCCGGAACCGAAGTCTCGGCGCTGCTGGGCCGCATGCCGTCGGCGGTCGGCTACCAGCCGACCTTGGCCGCCGAAATGGGCGCGCTGCAAGAGCGCATCACGTCGACCAAGACCGGATCGATCACGTCGATCCAGGCCGTCTACGTTCCCGCCGACGACCTGACCGACCCGTCTCCGGCGACGACGTTCGGCCACCTGGATTCGACGGTCGTGCTGTCGCGCGACATCGCGTCGCTCGGCATCTACCCGGCCGTCGACCCGCTGGACTCGACGTCGCGCCAGCTCGACCCGCACGTCGTCGGCGAGGAGCACTACACGACCGCGCGCCGCGTGCAGCAGACCTTGCAGCGCTACAAGGAGCTGCGCGACATTATCGCGATCCTGGGCATGGACGAGCTTTCGCCCGAGGACAAGCTCGCGGTGGCGCGCGCGCGCAAGATCCAGCGCTTCCTGTCGCAGCCGTTCTTCGTCGCCGAGGTGTTCACCGGCTCACCGGGCAAGTTCGTGTCGCTGAAGGACACGATCCGCGGCTTCAAGGCGATCGTCGACGGCGAATACGATCATCTGCCCGAGCAGGCCTTCTACATGATCGGCGGCATCGAAGAAGCCGTCGAAAAAGCAAAGACACTGCAATAGGACGGCCATGGCCAATACGATCCACGTCGATGTCGTCAGCGCCGAAGAGTCGATCTATTCGGGCGACGCGGAGTTCGTCGTGCTCCCCGGCGTGATGGGCGAGCTCGGCGTCTATCCGAAGCACACGCCGCTGATCACGCAGATCAAGCCGGGCGAGGTGCGGATCAAGGTGCCGGGGCAGGCGGAAGAGCAGATTGTTTTTGTCCAGGGCGGCTATCTCGAGATCCAGCCCGATGTCGTGACGGTGCTGTCGGACACGGCGATCCGTGCCAAGGACCTCGACGAGGCGAAGGCGTTGCGAGCCAAGCAGGCCGCCGAAGAGGCGATGCAGAACAAGGCGTCGAAGGAAGACGTCGCACGCGCCGAAGGCGAGCTTGCCGGCGCGATGGCGCAGCTCGCGGCGATACGCAAGCTGCGCAGGGGCCGCGGGTAGCACACGCAGCGCCGGCGGCCAGCCGCGCTTTAGCCACCAGCTTGGCGCGATGGCAATGACCGGTGCGATCCTGGTGCTGAACGCGGGATCGTCGAGCCTGAAGTTCACCTTGTACGCCAGCAGCGCCGCCGGTCCGCGGCGGCTGCTGCGCGGCCAGATCGAGGGCCTCACCACGACGCCGGCATTCGTCGTGCGCGACGCGCAGGACCGCGTCGTACAGCAGCGCGACTGGCCGGATCGCGACGCGCTAGGCCAGGCCGGCGCGGTTGCCCACGTGCTCGACTTTGTCCAGAAGGAGCAAGCACAGCGAACGATCGCCGCCGTCGGGCATCGCGTCGTCCACGGCGGCGAGGAGTTCGGCGCGCCGGTGCGGATCGATGCCGAAGTCCTGGCACGGCTCGAGCGGCTGGTGCCGCTGGCGCCGTTGCACCAGCCGCACAATCTGGCGCCGATGCGAGTCATCGCCGAGCGCGCGCCGACGCTGCCGCAAGTCGCCTGCTTCGACACCGCGTTTCACCGCACGCAGGAGCCGGTCGCTCGCGCGTTCGGATTGCCGCCCGAAGTCACCGAGCGCGGCGTTCGCCGCTACGGGTTTCACGGACTGTCGTACGAATACATTGCCGACGTGTTCCCGCGATTCGATCCTGCGGCGGCGCGCGGGCGGGTCATCGTCGCGCACCTCGGCAACGGCGCCAGCATGTGCGCGATGAAGGCAGGCAAGAGCATCGCCACGACGATGGGATTCACCGCGCTCGACGGTTTGCTGATGGGCACCCGCGCTGGTTCGCTCGATCCCGGTGTCGTGCTCTATCTTCTGGACGAGCTCAAGATGGACGCGCGCGCGATCGAACGGCTCCTTTACCACCAGTCGGGCCTGCTCGGCGTATCCGGCGTGTCGAGCGACATGCGCGTGCTGCTCTCGCGCGACGACCCCAAGTCGGCGTTCGCGATCGCGCTGTTCTGCTATCGCGTCAGGCGCGAGCTGGGTTCGCTGGCCGCGGCGCTGGGCGGCGTCGACGCGATCGTGTTCACCGGCGGGATTGGCGAGCACGCGGCGCCGATCCGGGAGCGGATCTGTCAGGACGCACAGTGGCTCGGCGTCACGCTCGACGAGCAGTCGAACGCGGCCGGCGGGCCGAGGATCAACGGCGAAGGCAGCCGCGTTTCCGCATGGGTGATCCCGACGGATGAGGAATCGATGATCGCGCGGCACACGCTCGCCGCGCTCCACGCCGGCTAAGCCTCGCATCTACGCCGCCTTCTTCGCCGCCGCGGCGGCCAACTGCTGCTCGACCAAGGTTACCCAGTAGCTCGCGCCGATCTCCAGCGCCTCATCGTTGAAATCGTACTGAGGGCTGTGAATATTGTGCGTGTCGGGTCCGCCGCCTGCGCCCAGCCACACATAGCAGCCGGGCTTCGCTTGCAGCATGAACGCGAAATCCTCGCTGCCCATTTCCGGCGTCGGATCGGTCTCTACATGCTCGGCGCCGACGACCGCCGTCGCCGCGGCCAGCGCGTGCCGGGTCTCGTTCTCGGCATTGACGGTCGCGGGATAACGACGCTCGTAGCGCACCGTCGCGCTCATCTCGAAAGTCGCCGCGACGCCGGCGACGATCGTGCGCATCCGCTGCTCGATCAGGTCCTGCACCGCGGGATCGAACGTGCGGACCGTGCCGCGCAGCACCACTTCCTGCGGAATCACGTTCCAGGTGTCGCCGCCGTGCACCTGCGTCACGCTGACCACGCCGGCGGCGAGCGGATGGAGGTTCCTCGAGACGATCGTCTGCAGCGCGTTGATCGCCTGGGCGGCAAACAGCATCGGATCCTTGCCCATATAGGCCATTGCCGCGTGCGCGCCCTTGCCCGTCGCGACGATCTCGAAAATGTCGTACGCGCCCATCAGCGGGCCCGGTTTCATCGCGAACGAGCCGAGCGGCTTGCGCGGCCAGTTGTGCATGCCGTACACGGCCCGCATCGGAAACTTGTCGAACAGTCCCTCTTCGACCATCACCCGCCCTCCGCCTTCGTTCTCCTCGGCCGGCTGGAAGATGAAGTACACGGTTCCATCGAAGCGCCGTCGCCGCGCCAGCGCCTTCGCGGCCCCGAGCAGCATCGCCGTATGGCCGTCGTGGCCGCAGGCGTGCATCCTGCCCTCGTGGCGCGACGCGTAGGCGACGCCCGAGCGTTCGGCAATGTGCAGCGCATCCATATCGGCGCGCAGCCCGATAGCGTCACTGCCGCCGCCGCAGCGAAGCACGCCGACGACGCCGGTCTTGGCGAGGCCGGTATGCACGTCCAGCCCGATCGCTTCGAGCTTGCCTGCGACGAATGCGCTCGTTGCCGTTTCCTCGAAGGCGGTTTCGGGATGGGCGTGGATATGATGTCTCCAATCGCGCATCTCGGTGTTGAGCGAAGCAACTTCGGGCACGATGTTCATCGGTTTCTCGCCGGCGGTCTTGGGATGCGCGATCTTAGCGCAATCGGTGCGAGCCGTCCGCTGCGCTAGAATGGCGGGCGCCGCGAAGCCCGAATGAACGCTACCCCACCTGCGATTTACGATCTCGCCGTCATCGGCGGCGGCATCAACGGTGCCGGCATAGCGCGCGACGCCGCCGGCCGCGGTCTGTCGGTGCTGCTGGCGGAAAAGAACGACCTTGCTTCGCACACCTCGTCGGGGAGCACCAAGCTGGTCCACGGCGGCCTGCGCTATCTCGAACACTACGAATTTCGCCTGGTCGCCGAAGCGCTGTCCGAGCGCGAGGTGCTCCTTAAGCTAGCGCCGCACATCATCGAGCCGCTGCAATTCGTGCTGCCGCACGAGCCCCATCTGCGGCCGGCGTGGATGATCCGCAGCGGCCTGTTTCTGTACGATCACATCGGCGGGCGGAAAACGCTGCCGTCGTCGTTCGGCGTCGACCTCGAGGCGAGCAAATGGGGCGCAGGGCTCAAGGACAAGTTCCGCAAGGGCTTCGTCTACTCGGACGCGCGTGTCGACGACGCGAGACTGGTCGTCCTCAATGCAATTGCGGCGCGCGACATGGGTGCCGATGTCCGCGTGCGGACGCGGCTCGCGGCCGCACGTCGCGAGAACGGTTTGTGGCACGCGACGTTGGTCGACGGCGCCGGACGACGCGAGGATGTGCGCGCTCGCGCGCTGGTCAACGCCGCCGGACCCTGGGTCAAGGAGCTGCTCGACCAGATCAGCCCGGACTCGATTCGCGCGAACGTCAGGCACGTCAAGGGCAGTCACATCATCGTGCCGCGCGTGCATGCCGAGCCGCACGCGTACATCCTGCAGAATTCCGACAAGCGCATCGTCTTCATCATCCCGTTCGAGCAGAGCTTTTCGCTGATCGGGACGACCGACGTCCCGGTCGTCGACTACGAGGCGCCGCGCATTTCGCCTGACGAGATCGACTACCTGTGCTCGATCGCCAACGCCTATCTGGCGCATCCGATCGCCGCGGCCGACATCGTCTGGACCTACAGCGGCGTGCGCCCGCTCTACGACGACGGCTCGGAAGACCCGTCGGCGATCACGCGCGACTACGTGCTCAAGCTCGACGCCCCGGACGGCCACGCGCCGCTGTTGTCGGTCTTCGGCGGCAAGATCACGACCTACCGCAAGCTTGCCGAGCATGCGCTCGGTCAGTTGCGCTCCTTTTTTCCGCAAGCGCGGGCTGGCTGGACCGATCGCCAGCCGCTGCCGGGTGGCGATCTGCCCGCCGGCGGGCTCGCGGCATACGAACGCGCGCTCGCCGGGCGCTATGCGGGAATCCCTTCGCACCTGCTTGCCGCGCTGGCTCGCCGGCATGGCACCCGCACACCACGCATCCTTGGCGATGCCCGCGGGGCGGCCGATCTGGGCGCGCATTTCGGGCATACGCTCTACGCCGCCGAAATCGATTATCTGGTCGCGCAGGAATGGGCGATCGAAGCCGACGACGTGCTATGGCGGCGAACCAAATGCGGCCTCCATTTGCGTGCCGAAGAGCGCGACGCGGTCGCGGCTTACTTGCGTGAACTCCGCACTCGCGGGGGCGCGTCGGCTTGAGCGCGGCGATGCAGCCGCTGGTCGCGATGCCGCTCGCCGCGCGCGCGGCGATGCGCGGCGTGCTGGCCGATATCGACGACACACTTTCGACCCGCGGCAGAATCACCGCGCAAGCCTACGCGGCGATGGAGAGCCTGCGCGCCGCGGGTCTGCTTTTGATACCGATCACAGGACGTCCGGCCGGCTGGTGCGATCACATCGCGCGCATGTGGCCGGTCGATGCAGTGGTTGGCGAAAACGGCGCGCTGTACATGCGTCACGATCGAGCGGCGGGCAGGCTGCGCAAGCGCTACGTCGCGACCGGCGCCGAGCGCGGCGCCAATCGCCGGCGACTTGCCGAGGTCGCAGAGGCTATCCTGCGCGAGGTGCCCGGCGCCGCCTTGGCGTCCGACCAGCCATACCGCGAAAGCGATCTCGCGATCGACTTCTGCGAGGACGTGCCGCGCCTCCCGGACGACGCGATCGACCGGATCATGGCGCTGATGCGCGCCGCGGGCATGACCGCCAAGATGAGCTCGATCCACGTTAACGGCTGGTTTGGCGCGTATGACAAGCTGGCGATGACGCGAACCCTGCTGCGCGAAGAATTCGGTATCGACGTGGATGCCGAGCGCGACCGTTTCATTTTCGTCGGCGATTCGCCGAACGACGCGCCGATGTTCGAGCATTTCCCGTGCTCGGTCGGCGTCGCCAATGTGCGTGCGTTCATCGGCCGCATCGCGACGCCCCCGGCCTACGTAACCGAATGCGAGTCCGGCGCCGGATTCGCCGAGCTGGCAGCGCATCTGCTGGCCGCGCGCTGACAATCGCGCCTCGGACGAACGGCACGAAAGCTAGCGCATGGCTGGAGGATGGGCCTCGCGCGTCGCCAGCCTATTTCGCCAGCGCGACGAGCCCCGCCATGTCGATCTGCCTGATCGCGCCCTGCAGCGTCGCGGGTTCGACGCCGTTGCCACGCACCGCGACATTGAAACGCTCGGCCAGGATGATGCTGATCTCGCCGTTTTTCGCGCGTCGATCGTAGCGCTCGTGAACGATCTGGCCATTCACCTTGCTGGTCCGTTCGTAGCCGGTCTCGGTTTCCTTTTCCATGCTGGGATCGAAGCGGGATGCAAGCCCCGCCAGCCCCGCCAGCGAGCCCATGTCGGAAATATCGACGTTCAGCGACGCGCCGGCGCCGTCGGTGTAGCGCGCCGTGGCGCTCGAGCCCTTGATGCCCATCGCCTCGCCGCTCTGCCCGGTGGCATCGACGCGCTTCATCCCGGCCAGCGTCTCGGGCAGCATTTCCCGAAGCTTGCGGAAATCGAGCGGCTGGACATCCTTGCCGCCGGAGACGATCGCCCCGACCGCGTTCAAGGCGGCGGTCATGTCGGCGCTCGCCTTGGGATCGGGCACGCCGCGAGCGCCTGCCTTCTGGGCGTCCTCGCCGATTTTCTGCAGCTGCGACAAGGCCTCGCTGACGCGCGCCTTGTCGGCGTCGGACTTGCCGCCGAATACACCGGCAATCAGGCCGCCGGGATCGGATGTGGCGGTGGTGTTGGCGCCGTTGAGCCGGCCCATTGCGCCGATCCCGGCCAGGCCCAGGCCGGTCGCTGCGCACGTGCTCAGGATTCCTATGACTGCCGAGACGACGATCGCGCACAGGATCAGCACGATCGTATACCCGAGCGATTTTTCCTTCGGACAGCGCATCAGCACCGGCAAGCCGAGATAAAGCAGGTACAAGCCGTAGCATCCGGCCAGCAGCGCGAGCACGCCCAGGGCGGGAACGAGCTGGAGAATGCCGGCGACCCACGCCGCCGTATAGCTGTACGCCGTCAGCTTCAGCGCGCGCACGGGATCGCGCTGTCCGCCGAAGGTCGGTGCCAGCACGTCGACCAGCCAGGCGATGACGAACACGCTGACGAACGACAGCAGGTACCCGACGGCGCCCGCACCGAGGCCGGCGACGATGCCGGTGCGCATGTGGCCGAGCAGCGGAACGTCGTAGCCGATCACCGTCTGGCCGATGAATGCCGCGATGACACCGATCGCGGCCAGCGGCGCCACATAGCGGCCGTAGATTGCCCTGGCAGACGAAGGCTCGCCAGCGATGACCGGCCAGGTAGCCGACGGCGCGAGCAGGATCGCCTTGACGCGGGCGACCAAGCCGGCGGCGGTCGCGCCGGCGTCGCCCGCCTCGAGGTCCGGCAGGGGCGAGGGGTCGCGCGCCGTCGCTGCGTCGTCCGCCGGCGAGGCGACGGGGCGCACCATTGCAGCGACCGGGGCGCCGCAGTGGGGGCAGAATTTCATCCCCTCGGCAACGAGCTGACCGCACTGGGCGCAAAACATCGATCTCTCCGGTGCTTTCAGTGGACGCGATTGTGCACTGGCTTGCCAGA
This sequence comes from Casimicrobiaceae bacterium, assembly GCA_035996965.1. GTDB lineage: Bacteria > Pseudomonadota > Gammaproteobacteria > Burkholderiales > Casimicrobiaceae > PALSA-1003. Next base: position 21,695 of record DASYJB010000133.1, read on the forward strand.
CCCTTCAATGCGCGCAAGCCCGACGTTATTGACGGCAGGCGGCACCAAGCTGCGGAATGGTCGTACTGAACAAGAATCGTTGCGCGAGTTCGCCGGCAATTAGGAGTGTGAGCGATTACTCTCGATTCGCCGCAATCAAGCACACGCGAGCGTCGCCATCTGGAGACAAAGGCCGCCAAGCCGCGGCTGCCAAAGCGGCTGGATGTATCGCACACAGGGGTTCTCGGTACGATATTTGCATCGCAGGAGGCGAGCGTATGATTGCAACCCCGGACGCCCGGGCACCGTGGTGCCGCGGAGAGCGCGCGGAACGCGATGCGGGCGATTTGCAGGGAGGATTGATGACGCGTTTTGGCTTCAACATTCGCACGCGCAGCGGCCAGCGCGTCGACAACATCTGCATCATGGCGGCGAATCGCGAAGACGCGGAGCGCCGACTGAGGCAGATGTACCATCATTGCCAGGTCATCAGCTGCAACAGCGAGTCGGTCCGCCGCAGCGACCCGATGGATATCGAAGGCGTCATCAGCATCATCAGCAACACCGACGCCGCGATGGGCGTGCCGACGATCGCACGCTCGATGCTACGCAAGTCCGGCAGCCACTAGCTCGTCGACCAAGGCCTTGTAATCACGCGCACCGGTGCTCGCCGGCGCGTAGCGGAACACGTCGAGTTGTCGTGCCGGGCTTTCCGCCAGGCTCACGTTTTCGGCAATCCGAGTTGTGCAGATCTCCTCCGGCCGGAACGCCATCGCCATCAGGTCCGCTACTTCCGAGCTCATCTTGCGTCGCGCGTCGAATCGCGTCAGCAGATAGCGTCGCGGCAGGCGCGACTTGAACACCGGCTCCAGCGCATTGAGCGCGCGTTCGACCTGCTGCGCCCCCTGCAGCGCCAGGTAGTCGGCGGAGACCGGGACGACCACCAGATCGCAGGCGAAAATCGCGTTCAGCGACAGCACACCCAGCAACGGGCAGCAGTCGATGACGACGGGACCGGGGACGACGCCCGGCGCGTGCAGCGCGATCCGCAGGCGCGTCACCACGTTGACGCCCTTGCCCAGCATCGTGTCGAGCTTGGACAAGTCGAGGTGGCCCGGGCATACCATGACGCCGCTGGCCGCGATCTCGGTGACGTCGGCAAGCGGGCGTTGCCGCATGAAAAACGAATATACCGAATCGTCGGCCAGCCGCGGCCGCACGCCGAATATCCCGGAAAGGTGCGCCTGCGGATCGAGGTCGATGGCAAGCGGCCGCTGTTTGCGCTGCGCGAGGCCGGCAAGCAGGTTGAGCGCAGTCGTCGTCTTGCCGACGCCGCCCTTCTGGTTGAACACGGCAATGACGGTCATTTGCGGATGCGTGTCGCGATGCAACGGTCTGCGAGACGATCGTCGGTGCGTCGCGCAGAGATCGGCGGCATGCGCGGCATTTTCGCATGTATCGCACAGGACGTGCGACACGTGGGCGCTGTCGTGCCGCAGGATGCCGGCAGCCAGCGCAAAAATGCGATAATTCTCGCCTGATGCAATCGTCGCTGCAAATCGCCATTCTCGCCGCCGGCCAGGGCAAGCGCATGCGCTCGGCGCTGCCCAAGGTGCTGCAACTGCTCGGCGGACGGCCGCTGCTCGCGCACGTGTTGTCGACCGCGCGCAAGCTCGAGCCGCGAGCGATCTGCGTCGTCGATTCCGGCGGCGAGGTGCGCGAGCGCTTTGCCGACGCCGACTTGACCTGGGCGCGGCAGGACCCGCCGCGCGGCACCGGCGACGCGCTGAAGTGCGCGTTGTCGGAATTGAACGCCGACGGCGTCACGCTGGTGATGTTCGGCGCCGATCCGCTGGCGCGGGCCGAGACCTTGCGCGAGGTCGCCGAGCGCGCGCAGCAAGGCATTCTTTCGCTGCTGACCGTCGAGCTCGACGATCCCGCCGGGTACGGAAGGATCGTGCGCGGCGCGGACGGCAAGGTCGCGGCGATCGTCGAGCACAAGGACGCGACACCGGAACAACGGGCGATCCGGGAGATCAACACCGGCATCATGGCGGCGCCGACCGCGGCGTTCGCGCGCTGGCTGCCGAGAATCGGCAATCGCAATGCCGGGGGGGAATACTATCTGACCGACGTGATTGCGCTGGCCGTCGCCGACGGCATTCCGGTCGAAACGACGCATCCGGCGAGTGCGGACGAGACCCTGGGCATCAACAGCAAGCGCGATCTGGCGCAGCTCGAGCGGATCTATCAACGCGCGCAGGCCGACGCACTGCTCGATGCCGGGGTCACCTTGTCCGACCCGGCGCGCATCGATGTGCGCGGCACGCTAGCCTGCGGCCGCGACGTGACGATCGACGTGAGCTGCATTTTCGAAGGCGAGGTGGCACTCGGCGATGCGGTCAGCGTCGGCGCGCACAGCATTCTCAGAGATGTGAAAATCGGCGCGGCGACGGCGATCGCGCCGTATTCGCATATAGACGGCGCCGACATCGGGGCGCGTTGTCGGATCGGCCCGTACGCGCGCATCCGGCCCGGCACGCAATTGGCGGACGAGGTCCACATCGGCAACTTTGTCGAGGTGAAGGCAAGCGTTGTCGGCGAGCGCAGCAAGGCGAACCATCTGGCCTACGTCGGCGACACGACGGTTGGCCGCGACGTCAACATCGGCGCAGGCACGATCACCTGCAACTACGACGGCGCGAACAAGCATCGCACGGTGATCGAGGACGACGTCCATATCGGGTCCGACACGCAGCTGGTTGCCCCCGTCACGATCGGACGCGGCGCGACGATAGGCGCGGGTACGACCGTCTGGCGCGACGTCGAACCCGGCGTCTTGGCGCTCAATCAGAAGACGCAGACTGTCAAGGCGGGCTACCAGCGTCCGCGGAAGAAAGCCAAGGAATAGAACATGTGCGGCATCGTCGGCGCGGTTGCGCGCGATAACGTCGTTCCGATCCTGATCGAGGGCATCCGCCGGCTCGAATACCGCGGCTACGACTCGACCGGTCTCGCGGTCATCAACGGCGGCCTGCATCGCCTGGTCAGCACGGCGCGCGTTGCCGATCTCGCGGCGCAGGCGAACGCGACGCAGATCTCCGGGAGCACCGGCATTTCGCATACGCGGTGGGCGACGCACGGCGCGCCGACCTCGGCCAACGCGCATCCGCATGTCAGCAGCGGCGAGATCGCGGTCGTGCATAACGGGATCATCGAGAACTTCGAGCCGCTGCGCGCGCGGCTGCAGCAGCAAGGATACGCATTCGTCACCCAGACCGACACCGAGGTCATCGCGCATCTGATCCATGCGCATTACGACGGCGACCTGCTCGCCGCGGTGGCCAAGGCGGTCGCCGAGTTCCACGGCGCCTACGCGATTGCCGCGATGACCACGCGCGAGCCGGGTCGCGTCGTCGGCGCGCGAGCCGGCAGTCCGCTGCTGGTCGGCGTCGGCGAGCACGATCACTTCCTAGCCTCGGACGCGAGCGCGCTGGCGCCGGTCACCAGGCGCGTCGTCTATCTCGAGGAAGGCGACATCGCCGACATCGGACGCGAGGGATACGCGATCTATGACGCCGCCGGCGTGCGCGTCGCGCGGGAAGTGGTGACGGTCAAGACCTCGGGCGACGCGGTCGAGCTCGGTCCGTACAGCCATTTCATGCAGAAGGAAATCTTCGAGCAGCCGCGCGCCATCGCCGACACCTTGGAAAGCGTCGGCGGTATCGGGCCCGAGCTGTTCGGGGCCGCGGCGGCCGGAGTCTTCGCCGGCGTCAACGAGGTGCGCGTGCTCGCCTGCGGCACCAGCTACTACTCGGGCATGGTCGGGCGGCTGTGGCTCGAGGCCGTTGCCGGCATACCGGCGCAGGCCGAAATCGCCAGCGAATACCGCTATCGCGACAGCGTGCCCAATCCCGATGCGCTGGTCGTCGTCATTTCACAGTCGGGCGAGACGGCGGACACCTTGTCGGCACTGAAGCACGCCAAGGCGCTCGGCCATCGTCACACGCTGGCGATCTGCAACGCTCCGACGAGCTCGATGGTGCGGCAGACGGCGCTTACCTACCTGACGCGCGCCGGCGTCGAGATCGGCGTCGCCTCGACCAAGGCGTTCACGACGCAACTGACGGCGTTGTTCCTGCTGACGCTGACCCTGGCCAAGCAGCGAGGACGGCTCGATGCCGCGCAGGAAGCGCGCTGGCTGCAGGCCTTGCGTCACCTGCCGGCGGCGATCCAGGCGGTGCTGGCGCTCGAGCCTTCGATCATCGCCTGGGCCGAGCGGTTCGCCAAAAAGGAAAACGCGCTCTTTCTCGGACGCGGCCTGCACTATCCGATCGCACTGGAAGGCGCGCTGAAGCTCAAGGAAATCTCCTATATCCACGGCGAAGCGTATCCGGCCGGCGAGTTGAAGCACGGCCCGCTCGCGCTGGTCGACGCCAACATGCCGGTCGTGGCGATCGCGCCGAACGACGCGCTTCTGGAAAAGCTCAAGTCGAACCTGCAGGAAGTGCGCGCCCGCGGCGGCGAGCTCTATGTCGTTGCCGATGCCGACAGCCAGATTCCGTCGAGCGACGGCATACACGTGCTGCGCCTGCCCGAGCATGCGGGACTGCTGTCGCCGATCGTGCACACGATTCCGCTGCAACTGCTCGCCTACCATACGGCCGTGCTGCGCGGCACCGACGTCGACAAGCCGCGGAACCTGGCGAAGTCGGTGACGGTAGAGTGAGAAACGCCGGCCGCAGTCGGCGATGAAGCTATATACCGAGTTTCGCCTGCGCATCCGCCGCGGCGACGACATCGCGGTCGGCCCGGGCAAGATCGACCTGCTCGAAGCGATCGATGCCGCCGGCTCGATCACCGCTGCCGCACGCTCGCTCGGCATGTCGTATCGCCGCGCGTGGCTGCTGGTCGATACGATGAATCGCTGTTTCAGAACGCCGGTCGTCCAGGCCGAAGCCGGCGGAAAACGCGGCGGTGGCGCGCAGCTCACTCGCCTCGGCGCCGAAGTGATCCAGCGCTACCGGCGGATCGAGCGCGACGCTGCACGCGCCGGCGCGTCAGACATACGCGCGCTGATGCGACGGGTCAAGCGATAGCGTCGTGAGTCCGGAACGTCACGCGTAGCCGACGCTGCGCCGGTCGAGCGATACGGCCTTGATCAACGCATAAACCTGCTGCCCTTCGCGCAGCGCGAGCTCGTGCACCGAGCGGCGGGTGATGCGTGCGGTCAGCGGAAGCTGTCCAACGCGCAGCTGCACATCGACGATCGGGCCCTCTTCGGTGGCGATCGTGACCAGTGTCGCCGGCAGCACGTTGAGCACGCTCAAGCCCGCCGGGCGCGCGAGCGCCAGCGAAACGTCGCGGGCGCGGATGCGAACCCGCACTCTTTCGCCGACCAGCGCCTCGACATTGGGCACGACCAGCTCGCCGCCGTCGAAGCGCAGCGTCGTGAGCCCATACGAAAGATCATGCGCAGCGACGACGGTCTCGAGCACCGAACCGGATTCGTATCTGCCCGTGTGCGGACGCAGGTCGATCCGCCCCATCACCTCATCGACCGGCCCGTAAGCCAGCGCCTTGCCGTCGGCGAGCAGCACGACGGTGTCGGCCAGGCGCGTGATCTCGCCGACCGCGTGGCTAACGTAGACGATCGGAATGTGCAGATCGTCACGCAGCTGCTCGATGTAGCGCAGCACCTCGCTCTGGCGCGGCACGTCGAGCGAGGCGAGGGGCTCGTCCATCAGCAGCAGTCGCGGCTGTGCGAGCAGCGCGCGGCCGATCGCCACCCGCTGCTTTTCGCCGCCGGAAAGCTTGTCCGGCAATCGATGCAGCAGCGACTTGAGCCCGAGCAACTGAATGACGTGCGCGGGATCGATGACACGCGCGGCAGCCGGCGCACGACGCAGTCCGTACAGCAGATTGGATTCGACGTCGAGGTGCGGGAATAGCAGTCCATCCTGGAATATGTACCCCAGCCGCCTCTTGTCCGGCGGCAGGTCGATGCCGCGAGCGCTATCGAACAGCGTTTCGCCATTGATGACGATTCGTCCGCGCTGCGGGCGGCTGGTGCCCGCGAGCGCGTTGACGACGCTGGTCTTGCCCGATCCCGAGCGACCGAACAGACCAACGATCGGGGCCTCGGCGCGAAACGCGACCTTGAGCTCGAACGCACCCAGCCGCTGCTCGATGTCAACGGCTATCATCGGCGTTTCCCGTCTTGCGCGATCGTCGCGTCAGCCATTCCGAAGCGATCAGCGCCGCAATCGACAGAGCCACGGCGAACAGCGACAGACGCAGCGCCTGCGCATCGCCGCCGGGCGTCTGCACGAACGTGTAGATCGCCAGCGGCAGCGTTTCGGTCTCGCCGGGAATGTTGGATACGAAAGTGATCGTCGCGCCGAACTCTCCCAGACTGCGCGCGAACGACAGCAGTGCGCCGGTGACGATGCCGGGCATGGCCAGCGGCAGCGTGATCGACGCGAACACCCAGGCACGCGATCCGCCGAGCGTTCGCGCGACGGTTTCGAGCCGGCTATCGATCGCCGCGATCGACAGGCGTATCGCCCGCACCATCAGCGGAAAACCCATGATTGCGGCTGCCAGCGCCGCACCGGTCCAGCGAAACGCGAACACGATGCCGAACCAGTCGGCAAGCCATGAGCCGAGAACTCCCTTGTTGCCAAAGAGCAGCAGCAAGGCGAAACCGACGACGACCGGCGGCAGTACCAGCGGCAGATGGACGAGCGCATCGAGCACCGTCTTGCCGGGAAATTCGGCGCGAGCGAGCACGTAGGCGAAAAAAATCGCCGCCGGCAGGCTGCAGGCGACGCCAACCAGCGCCACCTTCAGGCTCAGGATGATGATGCCGAATTCGGTGCCGCTCGGCACGTTATCGCTAATTCGCCATCGCGAAGCCGTGCCGCGTCCAGCTAGCTCGTGCCGCGGGCGATGCGAGGCTGTCGACGAAACGCTGCGCGTACGGCGAGCCGCTGGTCGCGACGATCGCAACAGGATAGACGATCGCTGCGTGCGCATCCTCGGGAAACGTGTCGACTACGCGGACTTTCGGCTCCGCGAGCGCATCGGTCGCGTACACGATGCCGAAAGGCGCCTCGCCGCGCGCCACCAGCAGCAACGCGGCGCGGACGTTTTCCGCCCGCGCGATATGCGGCTCGATATCGACCCATACGCCGAGTGACCGCAGCGCGTCGCGGCCATACTTCCCCGCCGGGACGCTGTCGGGATTGGCCATTGCCAGCCTGCCACCGTCAAGGGCGGCAGCAAGGCCAAAGCCTCGCGCTATGCGCAGTGATGAACGTGAATCCGCGGGCGCGATCAGCACCAGTCGATTGCGAAGCAGATTGATGCGCGTTCCCGGCTGGAGAAGTTTTCGCTGATCGAGGTAATCGATCCAGTCGATGTCAGCGGATAGGATGACATCGGCAGGGGCGCCGGCCTCGATTTGCTTCGCCAGCGCGTTGCTTGCCGCATAGGAGACGACGACTTTCGTGCCAGCCTCGGCCTGGAACCTGTTCACCTGCTCGTCCAGCGCTTCCTTCAGGCTGGCCGCCGCGAAAACGGTCAGATCGGCGGCCCGCGCAGACTCGATCGGTATTCCCGCGAGCGTCAGGCAGGCCACGAGGGCGACAGTCTGCAACAGGCGCCGCATCGATCCTCCGTACCGCGTGTCAACCGGACAGGTAATATACCGTGGGATATAACGCTCGGCAATCGTCCGGCCAACGGGTAGCGCGAGTACGGGCCCGGAAGTCACGCCACGCTATGCAGGGTGTTTGCTCCGCGATGACAGATAGCGTTCAACTGCGACGAAGGAAACTGCGTGCGATTCATGCGTCGTGGTCGCCGGCATTCGGGTAGAACAACTGCTCGCCGTCGATCTTGTACCCGGCGATGGCGCTCTGGCCCGCGGGTGACACCAGCCAGTCGACGAACTGCTGACCGAGCTCCTTTTTCACGTTCGGGTGCTTGACCGGATTGACCAGCATCACGCCGTACTGGTTGAAGAGTCGCTTGTCGCCCTCGACGAGTATCCCCAGGTCGCCGCGATTCCTGAACGCGAGCCAGGTGCCGCGGTCGGCGAGGATGTAAGCATTCATCGATGCCGCCGTATTGAGCGCCGGGCCCATCCCCTGACCGACATCGCGGTACCAGGGCCCTTTGCTCTTGTCGATGTCGATGCCCGCGACTTTCCACAGAGCGAGCTCCGCCATGTGCGTGCCGCTGCGATCTCCGCGCGACACGAACGGTACGTGCGCGGCCTCGAGTTTTTGCAGCGCAAAGACGATATCCTTGCCGCCACCGACTTTTGCGGGATCGCTTTTTGGGCCGATCAACACGAAGTCGTTGTACATCACCGGAAAGCGCTTGACCCCTTCGCCTTCGGCGAGAAATTTCTCCTCGGCCGACCGTGCGTGCACGAAGACGACGTCGGTGTCGCCGCGCCGGGCGACGTCGAGCGCCTGTCCGGTGCCCAGAGCCACGACATGCACTTTCATACCAGTCTTCGATTCGAAGATGGGCAACAGGTAGCCGAACAAACCTGACTGTTCGGTGGAAGTGGTCGAGGCGACGGTGATGAATCGGTCCTGCGCGCCCGCCGCGAATGCGGCAATGGCGAGGAGTGTGAAAAGGCAAACGCGGCGTGTCATCACCATGGCAACACTCCTTCCAGAAACTGCCTTGCTTCGACGGACTGCGGGTGCTTGAAGAAAAGTTCGGCGCTGGAGCGCTCGGCAAGCCTTCCCTGATGCAGGAACAGGATCTCGTCGCCCAGGCGGCGCGCCTGCCCCAGGTTGTGCGTCACTAACACGATCTTGGAGCCGGCCGCGGCCATCGCCAGCATCACGCTCTCGATTTCGTGCGTCGCACCGGGATCGAGGCTCGCCGTCGGCTCGTCGAGAAATATGATCTCGGGCTGCAAGGCCCAGGCGCGCGCCAGCGCAAGGCGCTGCTGCTCGCCACCCGAAAGCACGCGCGCCGGGTGCGCGGCGAGTCCCTCGAGTCCCACCTTGCGCAGCGCTTCACGAGCGCGCTTGTTGCGATTTCGTCGCGGCACACCGGCGATGCCCAGCGCATGCGTGACATTGGCCAATGCCGATCGGCGCAGCAAGACCGGCCGCTGGAACACCATCGCCTGCCGACGTGGACCGCCGGTCGTCTCGGCGGCGTTCCAGATGATCGAACCGGACGTCGGTGACAATAGACCATGGCAAAGGCGCAGCAAAACGCTCTTGCCGGCGCCATTAGGTCCGACGATCACGGTGCGGGACCCGGCGTCGATCGTCAGGGAGACATCGTCGATGATTCGGCGCCCTCCCGCCGCGAACACCAACCGGTCCAGTCGGAGCGGCAACAATGCCATTGGCGCACGCATATCCATCGGCGTCACCCGTACCGCCGCTGTGCGGTTTCCTTGACCGCGTACGCCGCAGCGTTGAGGGCCACGACGATCGTCACCAGGATGATGCCGAGGCCAAGGGCAAGCGGCAGGTCGCCCTTGCTGGTTTCGAGCGCGATCGCGGTTGTCATCACGCGGGTGACGCCGTCGATGTTGCCGCCGACGATGATCACCGCGCCGACTTCGGCCGCGGCCCGTCCGAAACCGGCGAGCACGATCGTGACCAGTGAGAAGCGCAGATCCCAGAGCAGCGTCGCCACCGACCCGAGCCGGGATTCGCCCAGCGAGCGAAGCTGCTCACGGTATTCGAGCCACGCGTCCTCGACGACTTGTCGGGTCAGCGCTGCGATGATCGGCGTGATCAGAATCGCCTGCGCGATCACCATCGCCGACGGTGTGAACAACAGTCCCAGAGCGCCCAGCGGTCCCGCGCGCGAAAGCAGCAGATACACCAGCAGCCCAACCACGACCGGCGGCAGCCCCATCAGCGCGTTCAAAAGGACGATGGTGGTCCGGCGCGCGGGAAAGCGGCTGACGGCGATCAGCGCACCGAGCGGCAGGCCGACGGCGCTGGCGATCGCGACCGCGGTCAGGCTCACGCGCAGGCTCAAGCCCACGATGTCGCCCAGCCGGGGATCGAGCGACGCGACCAGGCGCCAGGCCTCGACCATCGCGCCCGAGAGGCTGCTCATGGCGCACGCCTCGCCGCCCGGCCGCTGTCCGTTGAACCGCCAAGCACGTTATAGGCACAAAATTGCCTATGCATACGCAACACCCGTAGTCTGCTAATAATTCAGGATGATACGAGGTCTCGGGTCGCTGACAAACAGGCAAAACAGTGCCTAATTAGAGGCGGGGCCCTCGCCCGGAGTCGGCCGGCTCCGTCGTCGGGGCCTCGCCGATTTACGGTACGATGGGCGCCCCCGACCCACTGCCTTTCCGATGGAATTTGCGTTCATCATCGATCCACCCGAGTGGCTGAAAGCCTACAAGGACACGAGCATTTCGATGATGCGTGCCTTGCAGGCGCGGGGGCACACGATCTGGCTGGCCGAACCGAAGGACCTCTTCTGGCGCGCCGGGGTGACCGAGGCGCGCGTCCGACACGCCGAGGTCCGCGCCGACGACCACGACTGGTATCGCGCCGGGGAGCCGGCGATACGACCGCTGGCGTCGTTCGCCGCCGTGGTCATGCGCAAGGATCCCCCGTTCGACATGGAATATGTCTACTCGACCTACCTGCTCGAGGCGGCAGAGCGCGAAGGCGCGTACGTGATCAACGGGCCTCGCGCGATACGCGACCACAACGAAAAATGGGCGATCGCCGAGTTTCCCCAGTTCACCGTTCCGACGCTGGTGACGCGCGACCCCGAGCTTATTGCCCGCTTCATCGACGAGCACGCCGACGTCATCCTGAAGCCGCTCGACGGCATGGGCGGATCGTCGATCTTTCGCGTGCGCCGCGACGACGTCAATCGCAATGTGATCATCGAGACGATGGCCCATTTCGGCGCGCGCAGCGTCATGGCGCAGCGATTCATTCCCGAAATCGTCGACGGGGACAAGCGCATCATCCTGATCAATGGCGAGCCGGCGCCGCACGCGCTGGCGCGCATTCCCAAGGCCGGGGAGACGCGCGGCAACCTCGCGGCTGGCGGCCGCGGCGTGGCCCGTCCGCTGACGCCGCGCGATCGCGAGATCGCCGAAACGATAGGACGTGCGCTCGCGCCCAAGGGCCTGTTCGTCATCGGGCTCGACGTGATCGGCGACTACCTGACCGAGGTCAACGTAACCAGTCCGACCGGGTTTGTAGAGATCAGCCAGCAGACCGGATTCGACGTCGCCGGCGCCTTTGCGCAGGCGCTGGAAAAGAGCATTGGCGCGCGCTAAGGCGCGGCCCGGCACGAGTCTTGCCGCGTAACCGCGCGTGCTAAGATAAAGCCACCCGCGCGGGCGAAGGATCCAAGGTCGGGGACCAACGACAAATGCCGCGGGACACACACATGGCGCGGACCGTCAGGGGACAGACAGCATGATCGGCATCCTCATCGTCGCCCACGGCACCTTGAGCGACAGCCTGATCGGCGCGGTGACCCATGTGCTCGGCAGCCGCCCGCCCCAGTTCGAGGGCATGCGCGTCGCCGCGGCTGACGATCCGCTGGCGCTGCTGCCGCGGGCGCGCGAGGTCGTCAAGTCGCTCGACAGCGGCGACGGCGTGCTGATCTTCTCCGACATCTACGGCGCCTCGCCCTGCAACCTTGCCATCAAGCTGCTGCAGCCCGGGCGCATCGAAGCCATCGCCGGCGTCAACCTGCCGATGCTCGTGCGCGCCTTCACCTATCGCAACAAGGGCATGGACACGATGATCAAGAAGGCCATCAGCGGCGGCTGCGACGGCGTGGTGCGCGTCGAGGTGGACCCGATCTATGCAGCAACGCGAAATTGAAATCGTCAACAAGCTGGGATTGCATGCGCGGGCGTCGGCGAAGCTGACGCAGCTTGCTGCGAAATATCAATGCGATGTATCGCTGGCGCGCAACGGACGCAAGATCAATGCCAAGAGCATCATGGGCGTGATGATGCTGGCGGCGGGCAAGGGTTCCCGCGTCGTGCTCGAGACCGACGGACCCGACGAGACCGAGGCGCTCGACGCGATCACCGCGCTGATCGGCGATTATTTCGGCGAAGGACAATGACGGCCGGGCGGGGCGTGCAGCGAATCGTCGCCGATGGCAGACACATCGAGTTGCATCATTCGCGGAACCAAAGCCCGCCACACAGGCTCAATGAACAAGCGCGCTTCCCGGCCGTAACCAGGCGCGCAGGCTCATACCTCAACTGCGACGGGCGTCTCGATCATGCAAACTCTCGACATCGGCATCACCAACCGCTTGGGTCTTCATGCGCGCGCGGCAGCACAGATTGTGCGTCTCGCGTCGCAATTCCGGTGCAGCGTCTCGCTGATCGTGAATGGACGGCGCGCGAGCGCCAGGAGCATGGTTGCAGTGATGATGCTGGCGGCCAGCATGGGCAGCACGATCAGGCTGGAAACCAATGGCCCGGACGAGGCGGCGGCGATGGTGGCGATGGTGCAGCTGATCGGCGACGGGTTCGGCGAGACGCGTTAACCCGGCGTCCTCGCCGGTGAGCTTCGTCCTGCACGGCATCGGTGTTTCAGGCGGCGTCGCCATCGGCCGCGCGCAGCTGGTCTCGCACGCGACGCTGGAAGTCGCGCACTACGCGATTCGTCCCGAGCAGGTCGCGGCCGAGATCGATCGGTTGACGCTGGCGCTGCGGGCGGTCCAGAAAGAGCTCGAGGCTCTGCACGGCGCGATGACGTCGGGCGACGCGCCGGCCGAGTTCGGCGCTTTCCTCGACGTGCACTGGATGATCCTCACCGACCCGACGCTTTCCGAGGCGCCGAAGCGGATGATCGCGGACCAGCTCTGCAACGCCGAATGGGCGCTGACGCAACAGATGAACGTGCTGGTCGAGCAGTTCGAGTCGATCGAGGACCCGTACCTGCGCGAGCGCAAGGCCGATGTCGTCCAGGTGGTCGAGCGCGTGCTCAAGGTCCTGCTCGGCAAGCGCAGCGGCGTGCGTCCCGCCAGCGCCGAAGACCAGACGATCCTGGTCGCGCACGATCTTTCGCCGGCCGACGTCATTCAGTTCAAGAGCCACCATTTCGCCGCCTTCCTGACCGATCTGGGCGGCGCCAGCTCCCATACCGCGATCGTTGCGCGCAGTCTCAACGTCCCCGCAGTCGTGGCGACGCACAACGCGCGTGGCCTGATCCGCGAGCACGAGTTGCTGATCGTCGACGGCGCCAAGAACGTCGTCATCGTCAACCCCGATCGTTCGGTGCTCGCCGAGTACCGGCTGAAGCAGGGCGAGATCGAGCTTGCACGGAAGAAGCTCAAGCGGCTCAAGACGACGCACGCCGCGACGATCGACGGCACCGACATCGAGCTGTTCGCCAACATCGAGCTGCCGGACGATCTCGATCAGGCGCTGGACAACGGCGCCGGCGGCATCGGACTTTTCCGCAGCGAGTTCCTGTTTCTCAATCGCCAGGGGCTGCCGTCAGAGGACGAGCAGTTCGAGGCGTACCGGCAGGTCGCTGCCGGCATGCGCGGCAAGCCGGTGGTGATACGCACGTTCGATCTGGGCGCCGACAAGAGCAAGGAAGGTCTCGACGGGCTGGTGCGCGTCGCGCCGAACCCTGCGCTGGGATTGCGCGCCGTGCGTTTTTGCCTTGCCGAGCCGCGGTTGTTCCTGACGCAGCTCCGGGCGATCCTGCGCGCATCGCATTACGGCAACATCCGCATCCTGCTGCCGATGCTCGCCTCGGTCGCCGAAATCGATCAGACGCTGGTGCTGCTCGCGCAAGCCAAGGGGACCCTGCTCGAACGGGGCGTGCCGTTCAATCCGTCGATCGAGGTCGGCGGCATGATCGAAATCCCGGCGGCGGTGCTGACGATCGAGCCATTCGCGCGCCGGCTGGATTTCCTGTCGATAGGCACCAACGACCTGATCCAGTACACGCTGGCCGTCGATCGCGCGGACGAGGCCGTCTCGCATCTCTACGATCCGCTGCATCCGGCGGTGCTCAAGTTGATCGCGCTGGCGATCGCGACGGCGCACAAGGTCGGCGTTCCCATCGCCGTCTGCGGCGAAATGGCCGGTGAAGTGCGGCTGACGCGGCTGCTGCTGGGCATGGGCCTGCGCAACTTTTCGATGCATCCGGCGCACCTTTTGGGGGTCAAGCAACGGGTGCTGATGACCGACGTCGGCGAGATCCGGCCGCTGGTCCGGCGCTTGCTGCGCGGCGAGGAGACGGTGAAGGTCGCCGCCCTGCTCGAGAAGCTCAATGATTGACTTTCGCCTGCGCGGCGCTAGACTAGAACCCACGCGCCGATTTGACGATCAGCTTGCGGGCGCAAGGGATGCCTTATCCGGGTTTCCCTGACAAATACGGCTAAAGCGGCGACGGAGATCCGACCCGATTGGCGCCAAGCTGGTCGGGTTTTTTTATTGCCTCGAATATCGCCGCGCGGCGACAGCGCCGCTTTTTGCCTTGACTCGAATGCCTGCTTCAGTGGGTCTGGTGACGCCCCAGCGCGCGGCGTTCGCTGCGCCGCTCGCGCTGCGTTCGGGCGCATCGCTGCCGGCGTTCGAGCTCGTCTACGAGACCTACGGCAAGCTCAACGCCGCGCGATCGAATGCGATCCTGATTTGCCACGCGCTGAACGCTTCGCACCATGTCGCCGGCATCCACGTCGGCCAGAACGAAGGCGAAGGCTGGTGGGACAACATGGTCGGTCCCGGCAAACCGGTCGACACCGACCGGTTTTTCGTCGTCGGCGTCAACAATCTCGGCAGCTGCTTCGGCTCGACCGGTCCCGCTTCGATCAATCCGGCCACGGGCAAGCCCTGGGGCGCCGATTTTCCGATCGTCACTGTCGAAGACTGGGTCGATGCGCAGGCGCGGCTCGCCGACCGCCTGGAGATCGGACGCTTCGCCGCAGTGATGGGTGGCAGCCTGGGCGGCATGCAGGCGCTCGCCTGGGCGATCCGCTATCCGCAGCGGATCGGACGCGCGCTGGTGATCGCGGCGGCGCCGAACCTGTCCGCACAGAACATCGCATTCAACGAAGTCGCGCGCGCGGCGATCATGACCGATCCCGACTTCCACGCCGGTCACTACTATGATTACGGCGTCAAGCCGCTGCGCGGCTTGCGCGTCGCGCGTATGGTCGGGCACATCACCTACATCTCCGACGAGCAAATGGGCGAGCGATTCGGGCGGCAGTTGCGCGACGGCCTCAACTACTCGTTCGCGCCCGAATTCGAGATCGAGTCGTACCTGCGCTACCAGGGCGAGAAGTTCGCCGAGTACTTCGATGCCAACACCTACCTCGGCATCACCAAGGCGCTCGACTACTTCGATCCGGCGTCGGCCACCGGCGGCGACCTGGCGCAGGCGCTGTCGCCGGCGCGCTGCCGCTTTCTGGTGATCGCGTTCACCACCGACTGGCGTTTCTCGCCGGCGCGCTCGAGAGAGATCGTCAAGGCGCTGGTCGACAACCGGCGCGACGTCTGCTATGCCGAAATCGTCGCGCCGCACGGACACGACGCCTTCCTGCTGGACACGCCGCAGTACCACGCGATCGTCCGCGCGTATCTGTCGCGCGCGGCGGAGGAGCAAGCCAGTTGAGCTATTCAGCACGAGCCGACTTCTCGACGATCGCGGGCTGGATCGCGGCGAACGCCCGCGTGCTCGACCTGGGCTGCGGCGACGGCAGCCTGCTCGCGTACCTGCGCGAGTCGCGCGGTGCGTTCGGCTACGGCATCGAAATCGACGATGCCGGCGTGCTGGCGTCGATCGGCAACGGCGTCAATGTCATCCAGAGCGACCTGGAAAGCGGGCTCGCCGGTTTCGACAGCCGGTCGTTCGACAGCGTGATCCTGTCGCAGACCTTGCAGGCGATGCGGCACACCGAAGAAATCGTGCTCGAGATGCTGCGGGTCGGTCGCGAAGCGATCGTCACCTTCCCCAACTTCGGCCACTGGTCGCACCGGATGCAGGTGCTGCGCGGGCGCATGCCGGTGTCGAAGAATCTCCCCTACCAGTGGTACGACACGCCGAACATCCACCTGTGCACGGTGGCCGATTTCGACGCGTTCTGCGCGGCCCGCCGTTTCGACGTGCTCGAACGCGTCGTGCTGCACGACGCGCGTCGGGTATCGATGCTGCCGAACCTGTTCGGCTCGCTCGCCATCTATCGCTTCCGGCACGGCACAGCCGCTGCCTGAACCGCCGCGCGTGCGCAGCGCGCCGCTTCGCTACAATGCCGGCGATGGGTGACTCGAGGCCGCCGCTGGCCAAAGCGCTGTTCAACCGCCGGATGCTGATTTGCATCTTCACCGGCTTCAGCTCCGGGCTGCCGCTTTACATACTGATCAATCTGCTGCCGGCGTGGCTTCGCACCGAGCACGTCGACCTGAAGGCGATCGGTCTGTTCGCGCTGATCGGGTTGCCGTTCACCTGGAAATTCATCTGGTCGCCGCTGGTCGATCGCTACGCGCTGCCGCTGCTCGGGCGGCGCCGCGGCTGGATGCTGGTCACACAGGTCGCGCTGATCGCGTCGCTGCCGCTGTTCGGCGCGCTCCAGCCTCAGCAGGATTTATGGACGATCGCCTACCTTGCCACGGCGGTGGCCTTTTTCGCCGCGACGCAGGACATCGTCCTCGACGCCTATCGCCGCGAATTGCTGCCCGAGGTCGAGCTGGGTCTGGGCAATGCGATCCACGTGCAGGCGTACCGCATCTCGAGCCTCGTTCCCGGCGCGCTGTCGCTGATCCTCGCCGACCGGCTGCCCTGGCAGAGCGTCTTTTTCATCACCGCGCTGTTCATGCTGCCGGGCATTGTCAACACGCTGCTGATCGACGAGCCCGCGCTGTCGCGCGCCGCGCCGCGCACGCTGCGCGAGGCGGTCGTCGAGCCGTTTCACGAATTCATCACGCGCGCCGGCTGGCGGCAGGCGCTGCTGGTGCTCGGCTTCATTTTTCTCTATAAGCTCGGCGACAGCATGGCGACTGCGCTGGCGACGCCGTTTTATCTGGACACCGGTTTCACGATGTCGGAGATCGGCCTGATCGCCAAGAACGCCGGGCTGTGGGCGAGCGTATTCGGCGGCTTGCTGGGCGGCATCTGGATGCTCAGGATCGGCATCAACCGCGGATTGTGGCTGTTCGGCGCAGTCCAGGTCTTCTCGATCCTGGGCTTTGCGTGGCTCGCGTATGTCAATCGGCCGGACCGGCTGCTGCTGGCCGGCGTCATCGCCTTCGAGGCACTCGGCGTCGGGCTCGGCACGGCAGCGTTCACCGCATTCATCGCGCGCACCACCGATCCGCGCTACACGGCGACACAGTTCGCGTTGTTCACGAGCCTTGCCGCGGTGCCGCGTTCGCTGATCAATGCGACGACCGGGTGGATCGTCGACGCCATCGGATGGTTCGACTTCTATCTGTTGTGCATGGCACTGGCGCTGCCCGGCATGGCGCTCTTGTTGCGCGTGGCGCCGTGGAATGCGCCGACACCCGGCGCGGAAACGCCGGCGCCGGTCAAGGCATAGCGGGGCCGCGGCGCGAACCGCGTCTTTAGCCGGCTGCGCGCTCGAGCGCTTCGTGCAGCTCGAGCCATTCGGCCTCGTCGCGCGCGAGCTCCCAGGCCAGGTCGCCGCGCCGGGCGAGCGAAGCGATCAGCCGCTCCTTGTTCTCCTCGATGTAGGCGTCGGAAGTCGCGAGCCATTCGTCGAGCCCGCGTTTTTCGGTCGACAGCAGATCGATCCTCTGCTCGATGCGCTCGATCTTCTGCTGCAGCGGTTTGCGCAGTTCCGACAGGCGCTGCCTCGTCTCGGCTTCGGCGCGCTTTTGCGTCCTGCGGTCGGGCGTCGGCGCTGTGGCATCGGCCGCCGTTGCGGCGGTCTCGCGCCCGCGTCCGGCCAGCACCCATTGCCGGTAGTCGTCCAGGTCGCCGTCGAACAGCGCAAGAGCGCCGTCGGCGACCAGCCAAAGCACGTCGGCGGTCGCGCGCAGCAGATGGCGGTCGTGAGCGACGACGATCAGCGCTCCGGTGTAATCCTGCAGCGCTTCGGTAAGCGCTTCGCGCATGTCGATGTCGAGATGATTGGTCGGTTCGTCGAGCAGCAAGAGATTCGGCCGCTGGCGCACCAGCAGCGCGAGCGTCAGGCGCGCCTTTTCTCCGCCGGAAAATTCCCGCACCGGCGCGCCGACCCGGTCGCCACGAAAATCGAAGCCCCCGAGAAAGTCTCGAAACGCCTGCTCGCGCGTGCGCGGCTCGATCTGCTGCAGGTGCCACAGCGCGCTTTGGTCGAGGCGGAGCTGCTCGACCTGGTGCTGGGCGAAATAGCCGATCGAAAGACCCTGCGCCGCCAGGCGTTCGCCGCTCGCGGGCTTGAGCTCGCCGGCGATCGCGCGCAACAGCGTCGACTTGCCCGCGCCATTGGGACCGAGGAGACCGATCCGCGCACCCGCCAGGATCGCCCAGTCGACGTCGGTGAGTATCGCCTTGTCGCCATAGCCCAGCGTCGCATGATCGAGCTTGAGCAGTTGCCGCGCGTGGATGTCGGTGGCGGGAAATTCGAACGAGAACGGACTGTCGACGTGCGCCGCCGCGATCAGCTCCATGCGCTCGAGCGCCTTGATCCGGCTTTGCGCTTGTCTGGCCTTGGTCGCCTTGGCGCGGAAGCGATCGATGTACGAGCGCAGGTGCGCGATCTGCTTCTGCTGCTTGACGTAGGCCGAATGCTGCAACGCCAGCGCCAGTGCGCGCTCGCGCTCGAACTGGGCGTAATTGCCGGTGTAGAGGCTGAGCTTGTTGCCTTCCAGGTGCGCGATCTCGGTGACCACCGCGTCGAGAAAATCGCGATCGTGCGCGATCAGCAGCAGGGTGCCGGGATAGCGTTCCAGCCAGTCCTCCAGCCAGAGCACGGCGTCGAGGTCGAGGTGATTGGTCGGCTCGTCGAGCAGCAACAGATCGGAGCGACACATCAGCGCCTGGGCGAGATTCAGGCGCATCCGCCAGCCGCCGGAGAAGCTCGCCACCGGCTCGCTCTGTCGCGCGGCGCTGAAACCCAGGCCCGCGAGCAGCGACGCGGCCCGGGCCCGGGCGCCGTAGCCACCGATCGCCTCGAAGCGGTGATGCAGCTCGGCCAGCTGCTCGCCGCCGGCGTGCGGATCGGTCTCCGCTGTGGCTTCGGCATCCTGCAGCGCGCGCTGGACCCGGCGCAATTCGGCGTCGCCGTCGAGGACGTAGTCGATCGCGGGGGCCGCGACCGCCGGCGTTTCCTGCGCCACGTGCGCGATCACCCAGGCCGGCGGCAGCGCGACTTCGCCCGCGTCCTGCGAGAGCTCGCCGCGCAGCAGCGCGAAAAGCGACGACTTGCCGCTGCCGTTGGCCCCGATAAGGCCTACCTTGTGTCCCGGGTGCACGGTCAGCGATGCGCCTTCGAGCAGACGCTTGTTGCCGCGGGACAGCGTGAGATTGCTAAGTCGAAGCATCGTCAGGCGCTACAGCGCATAGTCATAGTCGATGATAAGCGGGGCGTGATCGGAGAATCTTCGGTTCGTATAGATCGCGGCGGCACGCGCGGTCGCGGCGATGCCCGCCGTCGCGATCTGGTAATCGATGCGCCAGCCGACGTTCTTCGCCCAGGCCTGGCCGCGATTCGACCACCATGTGTATTGGTCGGCTTCGCGGTTGATCCGGCGAAAGACGTCGACAAAGCCAAGCTCGTCGAACACCCGCGTCAGCCACGCCCGCTCTTCGGGAAGGAATCCGGAATTCTTCTGGTTGCTGCGCCAGTTTTTGAGGTCGATCGGCTGATGCGCGATGTTCCAGTCGCCGCACAGGATCACTTCGCGTCCGGCATCGCGCAGCCGCTCGAGGTGCGGCAGAAACTGGGCGAGAAAGCGGAACTTGGCGAGCTGGCGCTCCGGTGAGCTCGACCCTGACGGCAGATAGACGCTGATCACGGTGAGCTTGCCGAAGTCGGCCTCCAGATAGCGTCCCTCGGCGTCGAACTCGTCGCTGCCGAACCCGATGCGCACCGGCACCGCGCGTCGCGCGTACAGGGCGACGCCGCTGTAGCCCTTCTTTTGCGCGTGATGAAACGCGGCGTGGGATTTGCGCGGTGCCCGCAACGCCTTCGGCACATCGTCGAAGTGGGCCTTGATCTCC
>DASYJB010000134.1:0-22597 GCA_035996965.1 Casimicrobiaceae bacterium
ACGGTGGCACCGACTGAGGACGCGACGATGTCGCGGATGACCATCGTCACCGTCGGCTCCGACGACGTCATCGAGCAGATCACCAAGCAGCTGAACAAGCTGATCGAAGTCGTCAAGGTCATCGACCTCTCCGATGGCAACCATATCGAGCGCGAGCTGATGCTGGTCAAGGTGCGCGCCGCAGGCAAGGACCGCGACGAAATGAAGCGGCTGGCCGAGATCTTTCGCGGCAGCATCCTCGACGTGACCGATAAGAGCTACACGATCGAGTTGACCGGGACCGGCTCGAAGCTCGACGCGTTCCTGCAGGCGATCGAGCCGGGCGTCATCCTTGAGACGGTGCGTACCGGCGCATCGGGGATCGGCCGCGGCGAACGGATATTGCGGGTTTAAGAAAGGGTCGAGCAATGATGAAGGTTTATTACGACAAGGACGCGGACCTGTCTCTGATCAAGGGGAAGAAGGTCGCGATCGTCGGTTACGGCTCGCAGGGTCACGCGCATGCGCAGAATCTCAACGACTCGGGAGTCAAGGTCACCGTCGGTTTGCGCAAGGGCGGCGCATCGTGGGACAAGGTGAAAAAAGCCGGACTCAAGGTCGCCCCGGTCGCCGACGCCGTCAAGGGCGCGGATTTCGTCATCATGCTGATGCCCGACGAGCACATCGCCGCCGTCTATCGCGAGGAGGTCGAGCCGAACATAAAAAAGGGCGGCACGCTCGCCTTCGCGCACGGCTTCAACATCCACTACGGGCAGGTTGAGCCGCGCGCCGACCTGGACGTCGTCATGATCGCGCCGAAGGCGCCTGGGCACACGGTCCGCTCGACCTACGTGCAGGGCGGCGGGACGCCGATGCTGATCGCCGTGCATCGCGATATCAGCCGCAAGGCGCGCGACCTGGCGCTCTCGTACGCCGCGGCGATCGGCGGCGCGCGCGCGGGAGTCATCGAGACCTCGTTCAAGGAAGAGACCGAGACCGACCTGTTCGGCGAACAGGCGGTGCTGTGCGGCGGCTGCGTCGAGCTGGTCAAGGCGGGGTTCGAAACGCTGGTCGATGCCGGCTATGCGCCGGAAATGGCGTACTTCGAATGCCTGCACGAGCTAAAGCTGATCGTCGACCTGATGTACGAGGGCGGCATCGGAACCATGAACTATTCGATCTCGAACAACGCCGAATACGGCGAATACGTGACCGGTCCGAAGATCATCACCGCCGAAACCCGACAGGCGATGCGCGACGCGCTGGCGCGGATCCAGAGCGGCGAATATGCGAAGGATTTCATCCTCGAGAGCCGGGCCGGGGCGCCGACGCTGCTGTCGCGGCGGCGGATGACGAGCGAGCACCCGATCGAACAGGTCGGCGGCAAGCTGCGCGAAATGATGCCGTGGATACGCAAGAACAAGCTGGTCGACCAGAGCCGCAACTGACGCTTCGCCAGCGCGGCTGGGTCGGGCTGGTCGTGTTGCTGCTGGCGCTGTTGATCGTCGCCGTGCTGGCGCAGACGGCGCTCAGGCACTACGGCCTGCTCGCGCCGGCCGACGCGCCGGCGGTGAACACGTCGGCTCGCGGACAGGCGCCCGATGCCTCCGGCCAGCTCGATTCCGCGACTGCGACGCCGCGTAACGCGATCGAACGCGCCCGCGGCGTGGAAAACGCGGTGCGCCGGCAAGCCGACGAGCTCGGCAGGCGGATCGACGACAGCGCGAAGTAGCGGCCGGTGATGAACAGCGACTATCCGCATCCGATCATCGCCCGCGAGGGCTGGCCGTTCATTGCGATCGCCGCGGTCGTGGCGATCGCGTTGTCGTATTTCGGCTGGTGGATTTTCGCGATCCTCGCGTGGCTCGCGGTCGTGTTCGTCGTTCAGTTCTTCCGCGATCCGCCGCGCGCCGTACCCGGACAGGCGAACGCGGTGCTCTCGCCCGCCGACGGCAAGGTGATGTCGGTCGAGCGCGCGCGCGACCCTTATCTCGAGCGCGATGCGCTCAAGATCAGCGTGTTCATGAACGTATTCAATGTGCACTCGAACCGCAGCCCGGTCGACGGTGTCGTCAGGAAGCGGTGGTATCACGCCGGCAGCTTCGTCAATGCAGCGCTGGACAAGGCATCGCTGGAGAACGAGCGCAACGCACTGCACATTGCCACTGCAAGCGGGGTCGACGTGACCTGCGTGCAGATTGCGGGCCTGATCGCGCGCCGCATCCTGTGCTACGTGGAGCCGGGCGATGCGCTCAGGCGCGGACAACGCTACGGCTTTATCCGCTTCGGCTCGCGAGTCGATGTCTATCTTCCCACCACCGCTACGCCCCGGGTCGCCGTCGGCGACGCGGTCCACGCGACGACGACGGTGCTCGCCGAGCTTGCCTGACGCGCACGACCGGGCACCGCGCGGCGGCTGAGCTGATTTGCGGGGCTGGACGCCAACTGCTAGTCTGTCCGCATGGGGGATTTTCAGCAGGAACGTGCACTGATCAAGAACCGCGTGCGCCGGCGCGGCATCTATCTGCTGCCGAACCTGTTCACGACCGCATCGCTATTCGCCGGCTTCTACGCGATCGTGCAGGCGATGAACGGCCGTTTCGATCAGGCAGCGATCGCCATTTTCGTCGCGATGGTGCTGGACAGCCTCGATGGCCGCGTCGCCCGCCTGACCAAGACGCAAAGCGCGTTCGGTGCCGAATACGACAGCCTGTCCGACATGGTTTCCTTCGGCGCCGCGCCGGCGTTGATCGTCTACGAATGGTCGCTGCGCGGCATGGGGAAGCTGGGATGGATCGCAGCCTTCGTTTATGTCGCGGGCGCGGCGTTGCGGCTCGCGCGCTTCAACACGATGCTCGAGGTCGCCGACAAGCGCTACTTTCAGGGCTTGCCCAGCCCGGCCGCGGCGGCCCTGGTCGCAGGCTTCGTCTGGATCGCCGACGACAATGCGATCGACCCGGAAAGCATTCGCTGGGTCGCGTGGGCGGTTACCATCTTTGCCGGCCTGACGATGGTCAGCAATCTCAAGTACTACAGCTTCAAGACGATCAACCTCCGCCGCAGCGTGCCGTTTCTGGCCATATTTTCGATCGTCCTGTTTTTCGTGCTGGTCAGCTATCAGCCGGCAATCGTTCTGTTCGCCGGCTTTGTCATCTATGCACTGGCCGGCTACGCCTGGTCGGGCTGGCTGGCGCTAAAACGCCGCCGCAGCTGATCGAAACGCTGACCTGGATTGCAAGGCGCCCGGGCAGGAAGGCGCTCTCGCGGGCACGCGCCTGCCGTTGCGCAGTGCCGCAAATCCGGCTATAGTCGTTTCATGAGCATCCTGGCCCGTGCCCTCGCACTCCTTGCCCCGATCGCCATTCTCGGCGGTCTGCTGCTGCTGCGCTCCGCGCGCAGATAACCTTTCCCCCTCCTGTAGAGCAGTGTCCGCGCCACCCGAAGCCGGGTGCGCTTTCCGCGTCAGACGCATTCGCGACGAGGACCGTCATGGAAGCTGATCCGTCGAAAAAGTACCGCCCGTTCCCTGCGATCGAACTTCCCGATCGACGCTGGCCATCGCAGACGATCACCCGGCCGCCGATCTGGCTGTCGACCGATTTGCGCGACGGCAACCAGGCGCTGATCGAGCCGATGGACGCCGAGCGGAAGCTCCGCATGTTCCGGCAGCTGGTGAGGATCGGATTCAAGGAGATCGAGGTCGGATTTCCCTCGGCCTCGCAGACCGATTTCGATTTCGTGCGCCGGCTGATCGAGGGGAAGCTGATTCCCGATGACGTGACGATCCAGGTGCTCACCCAGTCGCGCGACGAGCTGATCCGGCGGACCTTCGACTCGGTGCGCGGCGCGAAGCGCGTGATCATGCACCTCTACAACCCGACGGCGCCGCTGTTCCGCCGGGTCGTCTACGGCAAGGACAAGGCCGGGATCGTCGAGATCGCGGTCAACGGCACCGAGCTTTGCCGGCAGTGCGCGGCCGAGCAGCCGGACGTCGACTGGCGCTACGAGTATTCGCCGGAAACGTTCACGATGACCGAGCTCGACTTCGCCAAGGAGATCTGCGAGGCGGTGATGGATGTCTGGGAGCCGACGCCGGCGCGTCCGATCATCCTCAACCTGCCGGCAACGGTCGAGGTCTCGACGCCTAATGTCTACGCCGACCAGATCGAATGGATGCATCGCAATCTGTCGCGGCGCGACAGCGCGCTGTTGAGCCTGCATCCGCACAACGATCGCGGCACCGGTGTCGCCGCGGCCGAGCTGGCGGTCATGGCCGGCGCCGACCGGATCGAAGGCTGCCTGTTCGGCAACGGCGAGCGCACCGGCAACGTTTGCCTGGTCACGCTGGCGATGAACCTCTACTCGCAGGGCATCGATCCCGGTCTCGATTTTTCCGACATGGGCGTGATCATCCGCACCGCCGAGTACTGCACCGATTTGCCGGTTCATCCGCGCCATCCGTATGCGGGCGAGCTGGTGTTCACCGCGTTTTCCGGCTCGCACCAGGACGCGATCAAGAAAGGGCTTGCCGCGCAGGCCGAGGCCGAGGCGGCGGGCAGGAAGCTGTGGGAAGTTCCGTACCTTCCGATCGACCCCGCCGACGTCGGCCGCACGTACGAGGCCGTCATCCGAGTCAACAGCCAGTCGGGCAAGGGCGGCATCGCGTACCTGCTCGAGCGCGACTACGGGCTCGCACTGCCGCGCCTGCTGCAGATCGAATTCAGCCAGGTCATCCAGCAGATCACCGACTCGACCGGCAAGGAGCTGTCCGCATCCGAAATTCATGCCGCATTCGAGCGTGAATACCTGCGGGCGGCAGCCCCGATCTCGTATGTCGACCATCGGGCGCAGCACAGCGCTGCCGATGGCGCGATCGAGCATCTGACCGCGCGGCTCAAGATCGACGGTGTCGAAACGGTGCTGGCCGGTGACGGCAACGGGCCGGTCGATGCCTTCATCCACGCACTGCGCACCGCGACCGGGCTGGACGTACATGTGCTCAACTACCACGAGCACGGTGTCGGCAGCGGCGAGGATGCGACGGCGGTCGCCTACGTGCAGCTGCGGGTCGGCGCGGACCGGACCTGCTACGGCGTCGGCCTCGATCCGAATATCGTCACCGCCACCCTGCGCGCGGTGATCAGCGCCACCAATCGCGCCGTCGAACGCGGATGGGCGAGCTTGCCGCACGCAAGACAGGTGGCCAATGCCTGACCACGGCGGCCGGGCCGCGGTCGCCGCCTAGCGGCAAACGCATGCAGGCGTCGAGCACCGGATCGCCGCCGCGCGCCGGCGAGCAGGCGGCGCTGCCCGCGTCGGTGCGCGTCGGAGCCGCCGAGCTGGCCTTTTGGCCGGGCGGACAGAGCGTCGCGCCGCTGTCGGCGCCGCTGATGGCGATCACGATATTCAGTGATCACGCCGACTATCATTCGGCGCTGATCAGTGCGGCGCTCTCGGCCGAAAACGATCCGCGGTTTCGCGGTGAAATGTTTCGTGGGGCCTGCGGTACCAAGGTGCGCAACATCCCGGTCTGGAACGACAGCTCCGCCGCGCTGATCCATGGCCGCGCGTTGATGCTTGCCCACCACACGCTGTCGCGTAAGCCGGTCTACGCCGATGACAGCTGGGGCAGCGTCTATCGCTCCGGCGACTATTGCATGCCGCACAGCCATTTGCGCTCCAATGCAAGCATTGTCTACATGCTCGATCCCGGCGACGACGATCCCGGCGACCCGATGGCCGGCAAGCTCTGCTTCGCCGATGCGCGTATCCCCGTCTGCTGCCCGCACGAACCGGGCCGCGTGACCCAGCATCTGATCCCGACGATGGGCCCCGGCACGATGATCATTTTCGCCAGCGACTACCTGCACAGCGTCAATCCCTACCGCGGGCGGCGCCCGCGGATCACGCTGTCGTGGAACATCACCATCGAGCGGCTGCCCGGCCGACCGGGGGAGGGGTGGGTCAAGTAAGCGGCGATCCAGCCGGCGCACGCTCAGGGTGCGCGTTCTGGTATGATTTCCGCACTGCAACATAGCCTAAGGGGCCAGGTTAACTTTGCTTCAACCAAGGCCCCCGCCATGCTGGATGTGAAAGTTAACCTGACCCCCGGGGATCGTCGATGAGCGTTCGCCAATACGGCCCCGGCATAGTGATTTCCGGCCCCGTCACCGCGGCCTACGCCGACGTTCTGACGCCGGAGGCGCTGGCCTTTGCCGCTCGCCTGCAGCGAGCCTTCGGCGGCCGCCGCGACGAGCTGCTGGCTCACCGCGCCGACCGCCAGGCGCAGATCGATGCCGGCCGCTTGCCTGATTTTCTGCCCGAAACGCGCGCGATCCGCGACGCGAACTGGATCTGCGCGCCGGTGCCCGCAGATATCGAGGATCGCCGCGTGGAAATCACGGGTCCGGTCGACCGCAAGATGATCATCAACGCGCTCAATTGCGGCGCGAACGTCTTTATGGCGGACTTCGAGGACGCCAACACGCCGACCTGGGACAACAACATCCAGGGCCAGATCAACCTGCGCGATGCCGTGCGCCGCCAGATCGACTACGCAAGCGCGGATGGCAAGGCGTACCGGCTGGATGACAAGACCGCCACGCTGTTTGTGCGGCCGCGCGGCTGGCACCTGTCCGAAAAGCACGTCTTGATCGACGGCGCCGCAATTTCCGGCGCCATATTCGACTTCGGCCTGTATTTTTTCCATAACGCCAAGGAGCTGATCGCTCGCGGCACCGGGCCGTATTTCTATCTGCCGAAAATCGAGAGCCATCTCGAAGCGCGGCTGTGGAACGACATCTTCGTGTTGGCGCAGGACGAGCTTGGCGTGCCGCGCGCAACGATCAAGGCTACCGTGCTGATCGAGACGATCCTCGCGGCGTTCGAAATGGACGAGATCCTGTATGAGCTCCGCGAGCATTCGGCGGGCCTCAACTGCGGGCGCTGGGATTACATCTTTTCGTGCATCAAGAAGTTTCGCAACAATCGCGATTTCTGCCTGGCCGACCGTGCGCTGGTGACGATGACGACGCACTTCATGCGCTCGTACGCCGAGCTTTGCATCAAGACCTGCCACCGCCGCAACATCCACGCGATGGGAGGCATGGCCGCGCAGATTCCGGTGAAGAACGACGAGAAGGCCAACGCCGAGGCGTTCGCGCGCGTGAAGGCCGACAAGGAGCGCGAGGCGACCTACGGGCACGACGGCACCTGGGTCGCGCATCCGGGGATGGTGCAGCTGGCCAAGGAAGCGTTCGACCGGCTGATGCCGACGCCCAACCAGATCGCGCTTAAGAAACGCGACGATGTGAAAGTCAGCGCCGCCGACTTGCTGCGCTTCGAGCCCGAAGCGCCGATCACCGAGGCGGGCCTGCGCCTCAACATCAATGTCGCCATCCAGTACATCGGCGCCTGGCTCGCCGGACAGGGCGCGGTGCCGATCTACAACCTGATGGAAGATGCGGCGACGGCGGAGATCTCGCGCTCGCAGGTGTGGCAATGGGTTCGTTCGTCGAAGGGCAAGCTCCCCGATGGACGCACGATCAGCAAGCCGATGGTCGCCGCGATGATCCCCGAGGAAATGAGCAAGATCCGGCAGCTGCTCGCCGGCGCTTTCGGCCAGGGTCGCTACGAGGAGGCGAGCGCGATTTTCGCCGACCTGGTCAACAACGATAACTTCGTCGAGTTCCTGACCCTGCCCGCGTACGAGCGCATCGACTAGGCCAGTTGCGCCTCGGTGCGGGCGGACGACGCTCAGTCGATCCGGCAGGCGGTGTCGAATGCGAGCCGAGGCGCGCGCGGACGGAGCTTTGCCGGGTCGCCGTAGCCAAGGTTGCACAGAAAATTCGACTTGATCGTTCCGCCGGGAAAGAATTCGGCGTCGACCTTGGCATTGTCGAAGCCTGACATCGGGCCACAATCGAGGCCGAGCGCGCGCGCCGCGACGATCAGATAGCCGCCCTGCAGCGAGCCGTTGCGAAACGCGGTGGTCCGGATCAGTTCGGGCTTGCCGACGAATCCGCTGCGCACATCGGCGTGGGGTACCAGCAGCGGCAACTTTTCGTAGAATTCGAGATCGTACCCAATGATCGCCGTCGCCGGCGCCGCCATCGTCTGCTGGACATTGCCGGCATCGAGCGCGGGCTCGAGACGCGCCTTGGCTTCAGGCGTCTTGACGAAAACGATGCGCGCCGGACAGCAATTGGACGACGTCGGACCCCATTTCATCAACTCGTAGATCGCGCGCAAGGTTTGGTCGCTGACCGTCAGATCGCGCCACGCGCGGTAGGTCCTGGCCGTGCGGAACAACTGATCCAGTGTGGCGTCGTCTAGCGTCATTGCGTACCTCGTTATCGACAGTTCGGTGTGATGCGACAGGCTTGCCGGCGCAGTGTGCGGGATGAGAGAGCCCACGCAAGCCGATTGACAGGAACTATCGAAAACATTGATTCAATCAATTGGACGTATGACACCGCCCCGCGTAAATTGATTCCATCGCGGCTCGTTACCGCGCTTTCGCTGTTGGCCAGCATATCCACGTAAGGAGAATGCGATGAATCTCAAAGGCAGCAAGACTCACGATAACCTGAAGGCCGCGTTTGCCGGCGAATCGCAGGCGAATCGGCGCTATCTGTATTTCGCAAGCAAGGCCGACGTCGAAGGACAGAACGACATCGCCGCGGTCTTTCGCTCGACGGCGGAAGGCGAAACCGGCCACGCCCACGGTCACCTCGATTACCTGTCCGGCGTTGGCGACCCGGCGACCGACCTTCCGATCGGTTCGAGCCGTCTGAATCTGAAGGCGGCAATCGCCGGTGAGACGCACGAATACACCGACATGTATCCGGGCATGGCCAAGGCCGCGCGCACCGAAGGCTTCGAAGAAATTGCCGACTGGTTCGAGACGCTCGCCAAGGCGGAGCGGTCGCACGCCAATCGGTTTCAAAAGGCTTTGGACGCGCTGGCCGACTAGACTCACGTTCGAGCGGCGCGGGACGCGCCGCTCAACGTTCGGTTATTGCGTCACGGCGATTGTCGAATGCGTTTTACTTGGCAATCACGCGCCGCGACGCAATAACTTTTTGAGCTTGCCACGGCGCGTAGCGCTTGGCTGCGCCGCGGAACGCAGCAGGTTGGCGTGCGACGACCGAGCTTTGAGTACGATGCGAACCTGAAAGCCTGCGATGACCCAGCGCGAAGGCAGCCTCGAAGCTCCGATCCGGCATCCGATCGACTGGAAGAATCCGGAGTATTACGACCAGGCGTCGGCCGACAAGGAACTCGAGCGGATCTTCAACATCTGCCACGGCTGTCGCCGCTGCGTCAGCCTCTGCAACGCGTTTCCCACGCTGTTCGACCTGATCGACGAGAGCAAGACCGGCGAAATCGACGGCGTCGACAAGGCCGACTTCGGCAAGGTCGTCGATCAGTGCTATCTGTGCGACCTCTGCTACATGACCAAGTGCCCGTATGTGCCGCCGCATCCGTGGAACGTCGATTTTCCGCATCTGATGCTGCGCGCCAAGGCGCAGAAGTTCAGGCGCGGCGAAACCAATTTCCGTGATCGGCTGCTGACCGGCACCGACCGGCTCGGCAAGCTCGCGACGATACCGGTAGTCGTCCAGGCGGTGAACAAGGCGAACCGCACGCCGCTGGCGCGCAAGGCGATGGACAAGGTGCTTGGCATCCACCGTGATCGCCGGCTGCCGCCGTATGCGACGCGGCGCTTCAACCGCCTGGCGCCCGCTTCGAAAGACTGGCCGGTCACGAACGGCCAGCGCACACCGGGGAAGGTGGCGATCTTTTCGACCTGCTACGTCAACTATAACGAGCCGGGCATCGGGCTCGATCTGATCGCGATACTCGAGCATAACGAGATTCCGTACGCGATCGTGGAGAAGGAAGTTTGCTGCGGAATGCCCAAGCTGGAGCTGGGCGACTTCGATACGGTCGAGAAGCTCAAGGCGGTCAACATGCCGAAGCTGGCCGCGTACGCGCGCGACGGCTACGCGATTCTGACTGCAGTGCCGTCGTGCACGCTGATGTTCAAGAGCGAGTTGCCGCTGCTGTTTCCCGCGGACGCCGACACCGAAGCGGTTGCCGGGGCGATGTTCGACCCGTTCGAGTATCTGGTGCTGCGCGACAAGGACGGGCTGCTCAAACGGGAGTTCAAGACCGGGCTCGGCAGGGTCAGCTATCACATCCCCTGCCACTCGCGAGTGCAGAACGTCGGCCAGAAGACCCGCGAAGTGCTGGAATGGTTGCCGCAGACGACGGTGACCACCGTCGAGCGCTGCAGCGGCCACGACGGAACCTGGGGGGTCAAGACCGAGTTCTACCAGACATCGATGAAGATCGGCAGGCCGGTGTTCCGTCAGATGGGGGAGGGCGATCCCGACTATGTCAGTTCCGATTGTCCGATCGCCGGCCGGGCGATACTGCAAGGCATCGAGCAGGCGCAGCAGGCGACGCGCGCACAGAAACTCCATCCGCTGACCTTGATGCGCATCGCCTACGGTCTGCCGGGAACGATCGAGGACACGCGATGAAAAAGCTCGAAGCCGTGCGCACGCCGCGCATCACCCGCGAGAGCCTGCTGACGCTGGAGGCCTACGCCAAGACCCGAAGCGAGTACCGGGCGAAGGTCATCGCCCACAAAAAAGATCGCACCGTGCATCTGGGCGAACACCTGACCTTGCTATTCGAGGACGAGCTGACGATACGCTACCAGATCCAGGAAATGCTGCGCATCGAAAAGACGTTCGACGAAGCCGGCATTCAGGACGAGCTCGATGCGTACAACCCGCTGGTGCCCGATGGCCACAACTGGAAGGCGACGCTGCTGGTCGAGTACGAGGACGTCGACGAGCGCAAAGCGGCCCTGACAAAGCTCAAGGGCATTGAGGACAGCGTCTGGGTGCAGGTCGAGGGCGCGCCGCGTGTCTACGCGATTGCCGACGAAGACCTGGAACGCGAGAACGAGACCAAGACCTCGTCGGTCCATTTCGTGCGCTTCGAGTTGTCGCCGGAAATGATCGCCGCGGTCAAATACGGCGTCGGCGTCTCGATCGGCGTCGACCACCCGGCCTATGCGTTTACACTGCCGGCGATTTCGGATGCGACGCGTCGCGCGCTGGTCGACGATCTCGCTTAGCCTGCGCGCCAACGCGGCGCAGGGTTTGCTTCCGCCGGTTACGAGCGCTCCGGCGTAGGATCTTCCGCGGGCATCTCGACGCCCGGCGAGCCGCCGATAAGCAATTCCCAGGCGTCGCGGGTGATGCCGTGCACGCGGAACGCTTCGATCCGCCCGCGATGATCGCGCCTGACCGTGCGTAGCGGAGCGAAACCGCATTTTTCGAGGACGCGCCCCGATGCCGGATTGCGTTCGAGGTGCGAAGCCGCGAGCGCCTCGCAGTCCAGAAGACCGAAGGCCAGCGCGGTGATCGCCATGGTCGCGGCGGTCGCATAGCCGTGGCCCCAGTACGGCCGGCCGATCCAGTAACCGATGTTGTCGTGAAGATCCGCCAGCGGCCGCAGGCCGATGGCGCCGATCAAGGTCGCGCCGTCGGCGCTGGCAATCGCGTAGGTGTACTGCGCGCCGCGCTGCCGGTCGGCGTCATGGCTTGCGATCCACGCTGCGGCCGCGCCGGAAGGATACGGATACGGTATCGACGCCGTCGGCTCCGCGACTTCGGCATCGGCCACCAGCGCCTGCACCCGCGGCGCATCGGCGGGCGTGAACAGTCGCAGCAGGACAGGATGCGAAGTCAGGCGTTCCGGCAGCAAGAGCTCAGTCGCGGAAATTGCCGAACTGCAGTGGAAAATCGGTGATCGACTGCTTGACCGCCGCGATCGCGCCTTGCAATTCGTCGCGCTTGGCGCTGGATACGCGGACGGCATCGCCCTGGATGCTTGCCTGCACCTTGAGCTTGCTGTCCTTGAGCATCTTGACGATCTTTTTCGACAGCTCCTGCTCGACCCCGACGCGGATCGTCACGACCTGCTTGACCTTGTCGCCGCTCATTTTTTCGCTCTTGCCGAATTTCAGCGAGCGCACGTCGACTTGGCGCTTGGTGAGCTTGCCGAGCATCACATCGGTCACCTGCCTGAGCTTGAAATCGTCATCGGCGAACAGCGTCAGCTCCTTGTCCTTATGCTCGACCCGGGCATCCGAACCCTTGAAATCGAAGCGCGTCGAAATCTCCTTGTTGGCCTGCTCGACGGCATTCCTGACTTCGACCTGATTCACTTCTGAAACGATATCGAACGACGGCATGGCTTACCTCCTGCGCGCGAGCTTCGCCTCGATGCGCAAGCGCAAGGCGTTGAGCTTGATGAATCCGGCCGCGTCCTTCTGATCGTAGGCGCCGCGGTCGTCCTCGAACGTGGCGATCGTCGTGTCGAACAGCGAGTCGGTCCTCGACTCGCGGCCGACGACGTCGACGTTGCCCTTGTACAGCTTGACGCGGACGGACCCGTTGACCGTCGCCTGCGAGGCGTCGATCATCGTCTGCATCATTTTCCGTTCGGGCGACCACCAGTAGCCGTTGTAGATCAGGCTCGCGTAGCGCGGCATCAGATCGTCCTTAAGGTGCGCGACTTCACGGTCGAGGCAGATCGATTCGATCGCGCGATGGGCGCGCAGCATGATCGTCCCGCCCGGCGTTTCGTAGCAGCCGCGCGACTTCATGCCGACGTAGCGATTCTCGACCATGTCGAGCCTGCCGATCCCGTGTCCTCCTCCGATGCGATTGAGCTCGGAGAGCACGTTCGCCGCGGTCATCCTCTTCCCGTCGATCGCGACGATGTCGCCGCGCTCGTATTCGAGCTCCAGATATTGCGACGTGTCCGGCGCCTTTTCCGGCGACACCGTCCAGCGCCACATGTCCGGCTCGGGTTCGCGGGCAGGGTCCTCGAGCGCCCGGCCCTCATAGCTTATATGCAGCAGGTTGGCGTCCATCGAGTACGGGCTGCCGCCGGCCTTGTGCTTCATCTCGATCGGAATAGCGTGCGCCTCGGCATACGCAAGCAGCTTTTCACGCGAGCTCAAGTCCCATTCACGCCACGGGGCGATGACGCGTATGTCCGGCTCCAGCGCGTAGTAGCCAAGCTCGAAGCGCACCTGGTCGTTGCCCTTGCCGGTGGCCCCGTGCGACACGGCGTCGGCGCCCGTCTCGCGCGCGATCTCGATCTGGCGCTTGGCGATCAGCGGACGCGCGATCGAGGTCCCGAGCAGGTATTCGCCCTCGTAGATCGCGTTGGCGCGAAACATCGGAAAGACGAAGTCGCGCACGAACTCCTCGCGCAGGTCGTCGATGTATATCTCTCTGACGCCGGCGGCCGCGGCCTTGGCGCGCGCCGGCGCGAGCTCCTCGCCCTGGCCGATGTCGGCGGTGAAGGTGACGACTTCGCAACCGTAGGTGTCCTGCAGCCATTTCAGGATCACCGAGGTGTCGAGGCCGCCGGAATAGGCGAGAACCACTTTCTTTACGTCGTGCATCGGTCGCGGCCTTGAAAAGCAATCGCAGGTTGAAAAGCCGGGGTCCGGGATTTTCGAACTCGCCGTACTAGTCGATCCTGGCCCCGGTCTTCGCGATCACCGGCGCCCATTTGTCCGAGTCGCTCTTGATCAGCTGGGCGAAGTCCGCGGGTGTTCCACCGATCAACTCGAAGCCCTGCGCATTGAGCTTCGACTTGACTTCCGGATCCTTGAGGATCGCGTTGATCTCGGCGTTCAGACGCTGCACGATCGCTGCCGGCGTCGCGGCGGCGACCAGGACGCCGTTCCAGGCCAGCGCTTCGAAGCCGGGATAGCCGGCTTCGGCAATGGTCGGAATCTCGGGACTCAGCGCGAACCGCTTGGGCGTCGTCACCGCGAGCGCGCGCAACTTGCCTGCCTGGATCTGCGCCTGCAGCGGCGGCATGACGGCGAACATCATCTGTGTCTCGCCCTGCATCGTGGCGGTGACGGCGGGTGGCGACCCGTTGAACGGCACATGGACGATATCGATGCCGGCC
Source organism: Casimicrobiaceae bacterium (assembly GCA_035996965.1). Lineage (GTDB taxonomy): Bacteria > Pseudomonadota > Gammaproteobacteria > Burkholderiales > Casimicrobiaceae > PALSA-1003. Next base: position 13,999 of record DASYJB010000134.1, read on the forward strand.
TCGGACTTCAGTAGCTCCATCGTCAGGTGCGACGAGCTGCCGTTGCCCACCGACGCGTAATTGAGCTTGCCGGGATTCGCCTTCGCGTACGCGACCAGCTCCTTGACCGACTGGATCGGCAGCGCCGCGTTGATCGCCAGCACATTGGGCTGGCTGGACGTGATGATGACCGGAGCCAGGTCTTTTTGCGGGTCGTACGGCAGGCGCGAATACAGATGCGGACCGAACGACAGCGGGCCGTTAAACGAGATCACCATCGTATAGCCGTCGGGGGCCGACTTGGCGACCAGATCGGTTGCCAGCGTGCCGCCGGCGCCCGGCCGGTCGTCGACGACGATCGGCTGTCCGAGCCGGTCCTTGAGCTTGTCGCCGATAATCCGCGCCAGCACGTCGAGCGAGCTTCCTGCCGGCGCGGGAACGATGAACTTGATCGGCTTCTCCGGCCAGGCTTGCGCACCGGCGCCGGCAGCGGCGAGCGTTGCGCCGGCAACGATCGCGGCGAACAGAAAACGCGAAAACGACGTCATGGTTGCTCCTTGATGGGACGCGCGACCCGAACGGAGCCGATCACGAATGATCCGAGGCGTCGACGCGACCGCAAACCAGATACTCCAGCAGCGCTTTCTGCGCGTGAAGCCGATTCTCCGCTTCGTCCCAGACGACGCTTTGCGGCCCGTCGAGCACGTCGGCCGCGACTTCTTCGCCGCGATGCGCGGGCAGACAGTGCATGAACAGCGCGTCGGGCTGTGCTCGGGACATCATCGCCGCGTCAACCTTCCATCGCGCGAAGTCCTGTCGGCGCTGGTCGTTCTCCGCCTCGAACCCCATGCTGGTCCAGACGTCGGTTGTGACCAGATGCGCGCCGGCACACGCCTCGACAGGATCGGAGAATGACTGGTAGTGACGATTTCCGCGCGCGTCCGGGCCGTCGGGATCGACTTCATAGCCGGGTGGCGTCGACACGCGAATGGCGAAGTCGAATACCGCCGCCGCCTGCAGCCATGTGTTGCAGACGTTGTTGGAATCGCCGACCCAGGCGACGGTCTTGCCCTGTATCGAGCCGCGGTGCTCGATGAAGGTGTAGATGTCGGCCAGGATCTGGCATGGGTGATATTCGTTGGTCAGCCCGTTGATCACCGGCACCCGCGAATGCGCGGCGAAGCGCTCGATGATCGGTTGCTCGAACGTGCGGATCATCACGACGTCGACCATCCGCGAAATGACCCGGGCGACGTCCTCGATCGGCTCGCCGCGCGAGAGCTGCGTATCGCCGCGATTCAGGTTGATCGCGATGCCCCCGAGCTGGTTCATTCCCGCCTCGAACGATACGCGCGTCCGGGTCGACGCCTTTTCGAACACCATCGCCAGCGTCCTGTCCCGCAGCGGCTGGTAGATTTCGTAGCGCTTGAATCGATTCTTGATCCACCGGGTGCGGGCGAACAGGTAGTCGAGCTCGTCGCGGCTGAAATCCTTGAGCTGCAGGAAATGCTTCGGAACCATACGGTCTGGACCGACACCGGCACCGCTCAAAGTCGGGTTGCCGGAGTCGAAGTGCCATTAAAACAAGATTTTAGCACAAGGCGCGTCGATCCTCCGGCGCAAAAAAAGAGCGCCTAGCACGGCGCTCCCGGTCGGCGTCAATCCGCGAGACTGCTAGGGCAGGGCCTTGATCGCCTGCGCGAGGCGCGCCTTGCTGCGCGACGCCGTGTTCTTGTGCACGACCTTCTTGTCGGCGATGCGATCGATCACCGATTGCTGGGTTTGCAGTTCCTTGGTCGCCGCGGCCTTGTCGCCGGCGCCGATCGCCTTCCTGACTTTCTTGATCGCAGTGCGCAGCGACGACTTGAGGCTCGCGTTGCGTTGCCGCGTTGCCTCGGCTTGCCGGGCACGCTTGCGCGCTTGGGCGGTATTGGCCATGTGGACGAAATCCTTGGTTGCTTGTTGAGGCTTAGTTGAGTCTCAGTGGAGTGTTATTGCCGGCGGCCTTCAGAGCTTGCTGGAGCCGTCGAAAAAGACCGGGCATAATAGCGATTTTCCGCGATTCGCGCAAGCCGAATCGCGCTCTCGTGGCAGACCCATCGACACTGGACCCGAAGGTCAAAGCGCTCGCAGGCCTCGCCGTCCTGGGTCCGGCCATCACTCCGGCAACGATTTTTGCGAAAAATGACTTCGTGTCCGCGCACCATGTCCGCAGATCGCCGCCGTTGCTGACGCTTCCCCGGCAAGCGTCGCCGGCTCTCGCATGAATCTGCTGAGGACGCTCTCCGCCGTCAGTGCGCTGACCTTGATCTCGCGCATCACCGGGCTGATGCGCGAGAGCATCAAGGCCGTCGGGTTCGGCGCCGGATTGCAGATGGATGCCTTCGAGGCGGCATTCCGCTTGCCGAACATCCTGCGCCGCATGTTCGCCGAGGGCGCGTTCTCGCAGGCATTCGTGCCGATCCTTGCCGAGTACAAACGCTCTCGCGGCGAGGCCGCGACCCGCGACCTGGTCGGACGGGTCGGATCGCTGCTGGCAGTGACCCTGCTCGTCATATCGGTGTTCGGCATCGTTGCCGCGCCCTGGCTTGTCTATGCGCTGGCCGGGAGCTTCGTGCGCACGCCGGGCAAGATCGAGCTGACGACGGTGCTGATACGGATCATGTTTCCGTATGTGCTGTTCGTGTCGCTGGTGTCGCTGGCTGGCGGCGTAATGAATGTCTATCGCCAGTTCGCGATCCCCGCGTTCACGCCGGTGCTGCTCAACGTCGCGATCATCGCAGCCGCCGTTTTTGTCGCTCCGCATGTCGACCCGCCCATCCTCGCGCTGGCCATCGGCGTGTTTGTCGGCGGCGTGGCGCAGCTGGTCTTTCAGCTGCGCCCGCTGGTCAAACTGGGCATGTTGCCCAGCTTCAGGCTCGACTGGCGCGACGAGGGCGTGCGCCGCGTTCTGCGCGCGATGGGCCCGGCGGTGCTCGGCGTTTCCGCGTCGCAGATTTCAACCTTGATCAACACGCAGCTTGCCGCCTATTTGGGCGACGGGCGGATATCGTGGATCACCTACGCCGACCGCCTGATGGAATTCCCCAGCGCGCTGCTCGGTGTCGCGTTGGCGACGATCCTGCTGCCCAATCTCTCCAAGCATCACCACGACGCGAACGACGCGCAGTACCGCGAGCTGCTCGACTGGGGTCTGCGGCTGACCTTCCTCCTCGCTTTGCCGGCGGCGCTCGCGCTGGCGCTGCTCGCCGTGCCGCTGATTTCGACGCTCTACCAGTACGGCCGTTTTACCGCCGTCGACGTTTGGCAGACGCGCGCCGCGCTGCTCGGATACAGCGTCGGCCTCCTGGGCCTGATTGCGGTGAAAATCCTGGCGCCGGGCTTTTATGCGCGGCACGACATGCGTACGCCGGTTCGAATCGCGTTCATCACGCTGCTGGTGTCGCAAACGATGGCGGTCATCCTGATGTTCCAGATCGGGCACGCGGGGCTGACGCTCTCGATTTCGCTCGGCGCGTGTCTGAACGCCGCGCTGCTCTACCGCGCGATGCGGCGGCGCGACGTCTACCGCCCGCTGCCTGGCTGGGGCCGCTTCCTTTGGCGCGTCGTGGCCGCCCTCTGCGTGCTGGGGGCGGTGCTGTGGTGGACGGCCGGGGAAGACGCGTTCTGGCTGTCCGCGGGGCTGTGGGCGAAGGTCGGGCGGCTCGGAATGATCATCGCCGCGGGCGCAGTCGCCTACTTCGGCAGCCTGTGGCTGGTCGGCTTTCGCCTCGCGGACTTCAACCGCCGCGAGGGCTAGCCTAGTTGCTGCCGCCTGTCTTGCGGTACGGGCATTTCGGCCGCGTGCATTCGGCGTACAGATAGAGCGCGTGCTCGCTGATCTCGAATCCGCGCTCGCGCGCAATCTTGGTCTGCCGCTTCTCGATTTCCGCGTCGAAGAATTCCTCGACGCGCCCGCATTGCAGGCAGACCAGATGATCGTGGTGCCCCCCCTGGTTCAATTCAAACACCGCCTTGCCGCTTTCGAAATGATGACGCACCAGCAATCCGGCCTGCTCGAACTGCGTCAGCACGCGATAGACGGTCGCGAGGCCAACGTCGAGGCCTTCGGCCAGCAGTTTCCGATACACGTCTTCGGCGGTCAGATGACGCACAGGGCTCTGCTCGAACAGATTGATGATCTTCAGGCGCGGCAATGTCGCCTTGAGTCCGGCGTTCTTGAGGTCGTGCGGCGTGGACATGGAAGCGCTGGCCCGGCGAGGCAGGGAGTGCGCTTATAATATAGTCTTCGATCGTTTTTTGGCACTCAAAGACCCCTCCCGCATGCACGCCAACCTATTCGCCGCCGGCCTCGCGCTGCTGATGGCCGGCTGCACCTGGATTCCGAGCCTGGGCGTCTACAAGCTCGACATCAACCAGGGCAATTACATCACCCAGGACCAGGTCGACCGGCTGAAGGTCGGCCAGACGCGCCAGCAGGCGCGCCTGGCGCTCGGCACGCCGCTGGTGGCCGATCCGTTCCACGCCAACCGCTGGGACTATGTCTACGAGTTCAATCGCCAGGGACGCACGCTCGAGCGCCGGCGCTTCACCGTCTATTTCGTCGACGACAAGGTGGCGCGCTGGGAGGGCGACGAGATGCCGCCGCCTCCGGCGCAGGTCGCGCGCTCCGGCGGCGGCGATGCCGTGCTCGACAAATCGCTGACCAGCGCGCCAAGGACCAGCGAGGACAACTGGCTGTCCGCGTTGCTGCGGAAGCTCGGCTGGTGGAATTAGCCGCTCGGCCGGTCCGCGTCGTAATCGCGGGCTGCGGTGGACGCATGGGCCAGACACTGGTCGCGGCGATTCTCTCCCAGCAGGATATGAAGCTTGCCGCCGCGCTGGAGGTGGCCGGCAGCCCGCTGCTGGGCCACGATGCCGGCGGGCCACTCGGACAGACGACCGGAGTGGTGGTCGGCTCCGACCTTGCCGCTGCTCTGCGCGAGGCCGACGTCCTGATCGACTTCACCCGGCCGGCGGCGACGGTTGCTCACGTTAACGCCTGTGCCGGCGCCGGCGTCGGCGCGGTGGTGGGCACGACGGGCCTCAGCGAAGCCGACAAAAAAGCGCTGGCCGAGGCCGGCCGAACGATCCCGCTGGTCTATGCGCCGAACATGAGCGTCGGAGTCAACGTGCTGCTCAAGCTGGTCGCGCTTGCCGCGCAGCGCCTCGGCGACGACTATGACGTCGAGATCGTCGAAATGCACCACCGGCACAAGGTCGACGCGCCCTCAGGCACTGCGCTGCAGCTCGGTGAAGCGACAGCCGCGGCGCTGGGCCGCAACCTGAAGACCGACGGCGTATTCGCGCGCGACGGTGTGATCGGCGAGCGCAAGCCGGGCGCAATCGGGTTCGCCGCCTTGCGCGGTGGCGACGTCATCGGCGATCACACGGTGATATTCGCCGGGCCCGGCGAGCGCATCGAGCTCGCGCACAAGGCGTCGTCTCGGACGACGTTCGCGCATGGTGCGCTGCGCGCGGCGCGGTTTGTCGCGGCGCAGCGCGCCGCGAAGGCGCCGGGTCTGTACGACATGCGGGACGTCCTCGGTCTCGACTGACGGCGCTTGTGCCCTCGACGCATCCTTTCGACCTGACCGGGCGGCTGGCGCTCGTCACCGGGGGCGGCAGCGGGCTCGGGCTCGCGATCGCACGCGGGTTGGCCGCGGCCGGCGCGCGCATCGTGATCAACGGCCGCAATCGCGCCAAGCTCGAGGCGGCCGTCGCTGCGCTCGACCGCGACGGCGGCGGGACCGGCAGCGCGGAGGTCGCCCCGTTCGATGTCGCCGACGCCGATGCGGTTGCCGCCGGCATCGCGGCGATCGAGCGCGACTTCGGCCCGCTGGACATCGTCGTCAACAATGCCGCGCTGAACAAGCGCGCGCCGCTGGACGAATTCACGCCCGACGAGTGGCACAGACTCCTGGCGGCGAATCTCGACGGCCCGTTTTACATCGCCAGGAGCGTGATGCCCGGCATGAAGACGCGGCGGCGTGGCAAGATCATCAATATCTGCTCGCTGGCGAGCGAAATCGGCCGCCCCAATATCGTTCCGTATGCGACCAGCAAGGGCGGTCTCCAGATGTTGACCCGTGCGCTCGCGGTCGAGCTCGCGCCGTTCAACGTGCAGGTCAACGGCATCGCTCCGGGCTTTTTCAAGACCGACATGAATACGGCGCTGATCGACGACGCTAAGTTTTCCGCCTGGGTAGAATCGCGCACGCCGGCCGGGCGCTGGGGCGAGCCGCCGGAAATCGCCGGTGCTGCGGTATTCCTCGCATCCGGCGCCGCGGATTACGTCACCGGACATGTTCTGTTCGTCGACGGCGGATTCAGCGTCGCGTACTAGAGCGGCGCGAGCCCAGGAGCAGGGGCCCCGCGCGCAACGCGGGGATGCGACCAGGCGAGTCGACGCTGCGGCCGACACGCTGATAGTTGTTTTGTGGGAGCGTTGAGGAGGCCGCGCGCGAGCCCGGGAGCGGAGCCGGCACCAGGCGAGTCGACGCTGCGGCCGACGCGTGACCGCTGTCCAACGGAACCGTTCGAAGGAGGCCGCGAAGGCCGCGCTCGAGCCCGCGACCAGTTTGAACGACTCGCGCTGCTAGGGTATAATTTCCAGCCTTCGGAGCGGGGAAGGCTACAGGCCTTCCCCGCTTCGCACGTCTGGACCCGTTTTCGAGAAACTGTGCCGTGACTTCCGCCTCCGTCCCCGCGATCCTGGCGCTTGCCGACGGCAGCTTGTTTCGCGGCCGCGCGATCGGCGCGACCGACTCGACTGAGGGCAGCGTCGGCGAAGTCGTTTTCAACACCGCGATGACCGGGTACCAGGAAATCCTGACCGACCCTTCGTATGCCGGCCAGATCGTTACCCTGACTTATCCGCACGTCGGCAATACCGGCGTCAATACCGAAGACGTCGAATCCCGTCGCATTTTCGCCGCCGGGCTGGTGATACGCGACTTGCCGCGTCTGGCCAGCAACTGGCGCTGCACCCAGGATCTGTCGTCGTATTTGCGCGACGCGGGCGTCCTCGGCATCTGCGACATCGACACGCGAAAGCTCACCCGCATGCTGCGCGAAAACGGGGCGCAGAACGGCTGCGTGATCACGGCAGGCGGCGCCGGCCGGGGCGACGCCGCGGCCGAGGCGATCGCGCGCGCCCGCGCGGCGCCCTCGATGTCGGGACTCGATCTGGCCAAGGTCGTCAGCTGCGACACACCGTACGACTGGAACGGCGGCAGCTGGGAACTCGGCACCGGCTATCGCACACGTCACGCCGATCGCTTTCACGTCGTCGCCTACGACTACGGCATCAAGCACAACATCCTGCGCCTGCTGGCGGACCGAGGCTGCCGGCTTACCGTCGTCCCCGCGCAGATGCCCGCGCGCGACGCGCTCGCGCTGCAGCCCGACGGCATCTTCCTGTCGAACGGCCCCGGTGATCCTGAGCCCTGTACCTATGCGATCGAGGCGATACGCGAATTCCTCGCCGCGGGCATGCCGACGTTCGGCATCTGCCTGGGTCATCAGCTGCTCGGGCTCGCCTGCGGCGCGAGAACGGTCAAGATGAAGTTCGGCCATCACGGCGCCAACCATCCGGTGCTCGACAAGGACACCGGGCAGGTCCTGATCACCAGCCAGAATCATGGCTTCGCCGTCGACGCGGCGACGTTGCCGCGCAACGTCCGGATCACGCATGTGTCGCTGTTCGACGGCAGCCTCCAGGGCATCGAGCTCACCGACAAGCCGGCGTTCGGCTTCCAGGGCCACCCGGAAGGAAGCCCCGGGCCGCACGACCTGGCGTTCCTGTTCGACCGCTTCACGCGGATGATGGAGCGGCACGCGGTCAAGGCAGTCAGCGCATGAGGGCCCTCGGGGAAGGCGACGCCGCGCGGGTGGTCGACGCGGCGCTGGCGGAAAGCGCCGACGCGCTGCAGGCCTTGCGCGCCGACGCGGCGGCGCTCTCGGCGATCGCGCGCGCCGCGGCGCTGATCGTCGACGCATTCGGCCGTGGCGGCCGCGTGTTCAGTTGCGGCAACGGCGGGTCGATGTGCGATGCGATGCATCTGGCCGAAGAGCTGTCCGGCCGCTTTCGCGGTAACCGCAAGGGCTTGCCCGCGCAGGCGATCAGCGACGCCGGCTACCTTTCCTGCGTGGCGAACGACTTCGGCTACGACGCGGTGTTCGCGCGCTATCTCGAAAGCCATGCCCGCGCCGGCGACGTGCTGGTCGCGATCAGCACCAGCGGAACCAGCAAGAATGTGCTGGCGGCGGCCGACGCCGCGGCAACGATCGGCATGCAGACGATCGTGCTGACCGGCCGCAGCGGGTCGCCGCTCGCGGCGGCCGCCGACTGCGCGATATGCACGCCGGCCGGCCGCTACGCCGATCGCGTGCAGGAGCTGCACATCAAGGTGATACACATCCTGATCGAGCTGATCGAGCGCGATCTTTTCCCCGAGAATTACGCCGCCGCGCGCTGACTCCAAAGCCACGATGCCCAAGCGCACTGACATCGAGTCGATCCTGATTATCGGCGCCGGTCCGATCATCATCGGCCAGGCCTGCGAATTCGACTATTCGG
>DASYJB010000135.1:0-5428 GCA_035996965.1 Casimicrobiaceae bacterium
GAACGCGCTTGAGCCGTTCCAGAAGGGGAACATCGTCGTCGATGGAACCAAGGTCAATGCCGCCAGGACGAACCTGCCCAAATTGCGTGCCCGCGTCGGCATGGTGTTCCAGAACTTCGAGCTGTTCCCGCACATGACGATCACGCAGAACCTGACGATCGGGCAGATCAAGGTCCTCAATCGCAAGCCCGACAAGGCGATCGAGCGCGGCCTCAAGTATCTCGACCGCGTCGGACTGATCGAGCAAAAGGACAAGTTTCCTGGCCAGCTTTCCGGCGGCCAGCAGCAGCGCGTTGCGATCGCGCGGGCCTTGTCGATGGACCCGATTTGCATGCTGTTCGACGAACCGACATCGGCGCTGGACCCGGAAATGGTCAACGAAGTGCTCGATGTGATGGTCGGCCTCGCCAAGGAAGGCATGACGATGATGGTTGTCACGCACGAAATGGGATTTGCCCGCAAGGTCGCGCATCGCGTGATCTTCATGGACCAGGGACGGATCGTCGAGGACGCGAGCAAGGACGACTTTTTCGGCAAGCCGCGGTCGGAGCGCGCGCAGCTGTTCCTGTCGAAGATCCTGCAGCACTGACGCCGTCCGTGCCGCATCGGGCGCGGTTTGCGGCTTGGTCGATTTCGGCGCCGCCGGCGACGCGGCAAGCGGCGTATAATCCGGTTTTACGCGCATCCCCGTATCGATGGCCGAGCTTCTTTCGCTCCGCGGGCGCAATGCCCTGTCGTCGTTTCGCGTCGCCAAGCTCTTGTCTTCGCTCACCGGCACCCGGGTCGCCGCGGTCGCCGCCGTCTACTGGCACTTCGTACGGACTTCGGATGCATTGACCGCCGCCGAGCGGGCGACGCTCGATCGCCTTCTGACTTACGGACCGCACGTCCCAAGCGATGACGATGCCGGCGAGTTGCTCCTGGTGCTGCCCCGTCCGGGCACGATTTCGCCGTGGGCATCCAAGGCCACCGACATCGCGCACAACTGCGGCCTGCCTGCGGTCGAGAGGATCGAGCGCGGCGTCGCCTACCGGATCAGCACGCGCGACGGCGCTCCGCTGACGGCCGCCGATCGCGCGGCGCTGCTGCCGCTGCTGCACGACCGGATGACCGAGGCGGTGTTTCCTGCTCTCGCCGACGCTGCGTGCCTTTTCGCCAAAGTCCCGCCGCTGCCGCTGGAATCGATCGAGCTGATCGGCCGCGGACGCGAGGCGATCGTCGAAGCGAATGCGGCGCTGGGCCTCGCGCTGTCCGACGACGAAATCGACTACCTGGCGGCGAGCTTCCGGGACGCGGGGCGCAGTCCCACCGACGTCGAGCTGATGATGTTCGCGCAAGCCAACTCCGAGCACTGCCGGCACAAGATCTTCAACGCCGACTGGACGATCGACGGCAAGCGAGCGCCACTGTCGCTGTTCGCGATGATTCGGCGCACGCACGAGGCCAATCCCGAAGGCACGATCGTCGCTTACGAAGACAACGCCGCGGTGATGGAGGGCGCGACGGCGAGGCGCTTCTATCCCGGTCCCGACGGCCATTACGGCGCGCGCGCCGAGCTGACGCACGTGCTGATGAAGGTCGAGACGCACAATCATCCGACGGCGATCGCGCCGTTTCCGGGCGCTTCGACCGGTGCCGGCGGCGAAATTCGCGACGAGGGCGCGACCGGCATGGGCGCGAAGCCGAAGGCCGGCCTGACCGGATTCACGGTGTCGAACTTGCGTATTCCCGCGCTGCCGCAGCCGTGGGAAATCGACTACGGCAAGCCCGGGCGCATCGCATCGGCGCTGGACATCATGCTCGACGCGCCGATCGGCGGCGCGTCGTTCAACAACGAGTTCGGGCGGCCGAACCTGCTTGGCTACTTCCGTACGTTCGAGCAGCAGGTCGCGGGCGAGATGCGCGGCTATCACAAGCCGATTATGATCGCCGGCGGCATCGGCAACATCGCCGCACGCGATGCGCACAAGCGCGCGCTGCCCGACGATGCGCTGCTGATCCAGCTCGGCGGCCCCGGCATGAGGATCGGTCTCGGCGGGGGCGCGGCATCGTCGATGACGACCGGCGAGAATACGGCCGACCTCGATTTCGACTCGGTGCAGCGCGGCAACGCCGAGATCGAGCGGCGCGCGCAGGAAGTCATCGACCGTTGTTGGCAATTGGGCGACGACAACCCGATCTTGTCGATTCACGACGTCGGTGCGGGCGGGCTGTCCAATGCGCTGCCCGAGCTGGTCTACGGCGGGCCGGGCACCGAGCCGCGCGGCGCGCGCGTCGATTTGCGGGCGATACCGTCCGAGGAGCCGGGCATGTCGCCGCGCGAGATCTGGTGCAACGAGGCGCAGGAACGCTACGTGCTGGCGATCGCACCGGCATCGCTCGATGGCTTCCGCGCGATCTGCGAGCGCGAGCGCTGTCCGTTCGCCGTCGTCGGCCGCACGACGGCCGAGCCGCGGCTGGTCGTCACCGACGGCGCCCTGGGCAACCAGCCGGTCGACATGGACCTGGCGGTGTTGCTGGGCAAACCGCCGCGAATGACGCGGGAAGCAGTGCATCTCGACCGCGAGCTTCCGCCATTCGATGCGGGCCAGATCGAGCTCGCCGACGCGGCTTTCCGCGTGCTGCAACTGCCGAGCGTAGCCGACAAGACCTTTCTGGTGACGATCGGCGACCGGACCGTCGGCGGCTTGAGCGCGCGCGACCCGATGGTCGGGCCATGGCAGGTGCCGATGGCGGACGTTGCCGCCACCTTGCTCGATTTCGACGGCTATTCGGGCGAAGCGATGGCGATCGGCGAGCGCACGCCGCTGGCGCTGATCGATGCGCCGGCGTCGGGACGCATGGCGATCGGCGAAGCATTGACCAACATCGCGGCCGCCGCGATCGACCAGTTGCGCGATGTGAAGCTCTCGGCCAACTGGATGGCGCCGGCCGGCCATCCGGGCGAGGATGCCGCGCTCTATGACACCGTGCGCGCAGTCGCTCTCGATCTGTGCGCGGCGCTGGGGATCAGTATTCCGGTCGGCAAGGATTCGATGTCGATGCGGACCGCGTGGCGCGACGGCGACGTCGACAAGGCGGTAACCGCGCCGGTATCGCTGATCGTGTCGGCCTTCGCCGCGATCGCCGACGCGCGGCGCGTGCTGACGCCGCAACTTCGCACCGGTGTCGCCTCGGTGCTGTTGCTGGTCGATCTCGGCAACGGCCGGAACCGGCTGGGCGGCTCAGCGCTGGCGCAGGTATACGGTCAGCTCGGCAACGTCGCGCCCGACGTCGACGATCCTGCGGCGCTCGCCGCATTCTTCGCGACAGTCCAGACGCTGCATGCGCAGCACAAGCTGCTGGCGTATCACGACCGCTCGGACGGCGGCCTGTTCGCGACCTTGGTCGAGATGGCCATTGCCGCGCGTTGCGGTCTGGCGATCGTCATCGACGAGCTGCCGGGCCCTCCGGCCGAAGCACTGTTCAACGAAGAGCTCGGCGCGGTGCTGCAGGTTCGCGCCGCCGACCGGCACGACGTTGTCGGCGCCTTCGAAGCCGTTGGCCTGCGTTGCGTCTGTGTCGGCGAGCCGACGTCCGATGGCCGCATTCGCATCGTCGCCGATGCCGCGACGCTGTTCGAGGCTTCCCGCATCGAATTGCATCGGGCATGGTCGGCAACGACGCACGCACTGCAGCGGATCCGCGACAACCCGGCGTCCGCCGACCAGGAATACGAGCGGATCTCCGATGCCGATGATCCAGGCCTCGCGCCGATGCTCGGCTTCGATCCGTCCGAGGACGTCGCAGCGCCCTTCATCGCGACCGGCGTGCGGCCACGCGTGGCGGTGCTGCGCGAGCAGGGCGTCAACGGTCAGGTCGAGCTCGCGGCGGCCTTCGATCGCGCGGGCTTCGCGGCCTACGACGTGCACATGAGCGACATCATCGCCGGTCGCGAAACGCTCGCCGGATTCGCGGGCCTGGCAGCCGGCGGCGGATTCTCCTATGGCGACGTCCTCGGCGCCGGCGAAGGCTGGGCCAAATCGATACTGTTCAATGCGCGCGCGCGCGATGCGTTTGCCGCATTCTTCGCGCGCGGCGAGACCTTTGCCCTTGGCATCTGCAACGGCTGCCAGATGATGAGCAACCTGCACGAGCTGATCCCGGGAAGCGAGCACTGGCCGCACTTCGTGCGCAATCGCTCCGAGCAGTTCGAGGCGCGACTGATCCTGCTGGAAGTGCAACCCTCACCGTCGATGTTTTTCGAGGCGATGGAAGGCAGCCGGATACCGGTCGCGCTGGCCCATGGCGAAGGCTATGCCGAGTTCCGCGACGCCGCGCAGCAAGCCGCCGCCGAAGCGCTGGTGACTTTGCGCTTCGTTGACAACCGCGGTGCGACGACCGAGCGATACCCGTACAATCCGAACGGGTCGCCGCAGGGCATCACGGGCTTGACGACGGCCGACGGGCGTTTTTCGATACTGATGCCGCATCCGGAGCGCGTATTCCGCAGCGTTCAAATGTCGTGGCATCCCGAGGACTGGGGCGAGGACTCGCCGTGGATGCGCATGTTCCGCAACGCGCGCCGCTGGATCGGATGAGCGGCGCGGGTATGCGATTCGTATCAGGACGCCGTTAACGGAGGATGCGACGCCGATGAAAGTCTGGGCTATCAATGGCGTGATTCCGGTCGTCGACCCGAGCTCGTTCGTGCACGCCAGCGCCGTGCTGATCGGCGACGTCATCGTCGGTCCCGGCTGTTACATAGGCCCGGCGGCATCGCTGCGCGGCGATTTCGGCCGCATCGAGCTTCGCGCCGGCTCGAACGTACAGGATGCGTGTGTGATGCACGGTTTTCCCGGCACCGACACGGTCGTCGAAGAAAACGGGCATATCGGGCACGGTGCGATCCTCCACGGCTGCATCGTCAAGGCCAATGCGCTCGTGGGGATGAATGCGGTGGTCAACGACAACGCGGTGATTGGCGAATCGTCCATCATCGCGGCGATGGCGTTCATCAAGGCCGGCATGATCGTGCCGCCGCGAATGCTGGTCGCCGGCGTGCCGGCCAGGATCGTACGCGAGCTGACCGACCAGGAGCTCGCCTGGAAGATCGAGGGGACGCAGAGCTATCAGGAGCTGACGCGCCGAAGCCTCGCGACGATGCTCGAAACCGATGCGCTGACCAGCGTCGAGCCGGGACGCCGGCGCATCGACCTGCCCGAATTGCTGCCGCTGTCCACCGTCAAGGCGCGCGGCGAACGCTAGGCCGTTTGGCGACGAGCGAACCCGATAAGAGCGCCGAGCAATCCGAGGCCGAGCAGCGCTAGAGTCGATGGCTCGGCGACGGTCCTGCCCGGCTCGGCATAGAGGAAATCGTCCATGACCACGATGTCGTCGTTCGGGTTGCCGAGCACGCCGTTGGAGACGATGGTATTCAGGCCGGATG
>DASYJB010000136.1:0-15652 GCA_035996965.1 Casimicrobiaceae bacterium
TCATGTCGTGCGAAACGAGGCTCGCCAGCTTCGCCGGCGGGAAGATGATATCGGCGACCGGATAGTTCTGCCTCTCCTGATCGTTGAGGATGGTCTTGACGACCAGCGTCGACGGGTCGACGCCGGTTGCGATCGCCGGCCCGAACACGCCGAACGTATCGAAGCTCTTGGCGCGTGTCCATTGTGCGAAGCCCGGGTCCCGGGCGATGATCTCGATTGCGGTGACGTCGTTGATGCAGGTGTAACCGAAAATGCCGGCCTCCGCATCAGCTTCGCTGGCCCGGTAAAGCCGCCGGCCGATGACGATCCCCAGCTCGCCTTCGTAGATGACCTTGCCGCTGTACGACTTCGGCATGCGTATCGTCTCGCCGCCGGCGAGAAACGAGCTGCCGGCCTTCAGGAAGTAGAGCGGCTCGTCCGGAACCGCATGTCCGAGCTTGGCGACCAGCGCGCGGTAGTTGTCGACGAGTGCGACCATCTTGCCCGGCACGGCCGGCGTCAGCAGTTTCGCATCGGCGAGCGGAATCGACTCACCGGTCGCCGTGGCGTGCCCAAACATATTGCCGGAATGAACACGGAGCCCATCGCCTTCGATCGTGCCGAAGCAATCGCGGCCGTTGTGGTTGATGCGCGCCCACCGTGGCATCGTTTTCCTTTCGAGCGAGACTTTTTGCGTTATGCGGTCGCCGCGGCCCTGAGCGCTTCGACGTCGCTCGCGTCGGCCAGGGTCCGGCACACATCGACCAGACGCGCGGCGCGATCGGCGCCGAGCACCGGGTCGACCAGGCCGTGGAACTTGCGCTCGAGGTCGGAATCGCTCAACGGCCGCTGCAGGCTGCCGATCGCATGCTCGACCTTGAGGTGCAGCGAGCGGCCGTCGCTGCAGCGGATGGTCACGTCAGCCGCCGACTCGTCGATCGCCGCGTCGACCTTCGCATGGACGCGATCGCGCAGTGCAATTACGTCGGGGCGACGGGCGACGGCATCCGAAAATTCGGATTCGCCCGCCTGGCCGAACAGCATCGCCGCGGCGCAGGCGTGGTAGACGCTGAACTTCGCCTCGAGGCCGCTCTTCGGCGCGCGCTCGCCGGTCAGCTCGAGCACCAGCGGATGGACCAGCAAATCGATGCGCTCGATGTCGCCGGCGCGCAACTGATGTGCATCGCGGAGCCGGCGGCAGCCGTCGATGGAGGGATGGATGACGATGCCGCAGGCGAACGGCTTGTAGGTGTTCAACGAAATCTCGAACCGCTTGCCGAGCTCGTCCGAGATTTCCTTCCAATCGCATTTGCTCGAGTAGGTCTGTAGCAGACCGCGCGGCGCTTCGAGCGCGCGCAGCGAGGCGGTGTAG
This sequence comes from Casimicrobiaceae bacterium, assembly GCA_035996965.1. Lineage (GTDB taxonomy): Bacteria > Pseudomonadota > Gammaproteobacteria > Burkholderiales > Casimicrobiaceae > PALSA-1003. The sequence goes on from DASYJB010000136.1 coordinate 1,352, forward strand.
CCGTGCCGGGCCATCAGCGCCGAAGTAAGGCCCGCACGCGCCGCGCCGCCGATGTGGAACGCCTTGGTCATCGAGCCGAACTGTTCGCGCACGCCGATCGGCTGCGACGCGGCGATGCCCAGCGCCATCGCCGTCTTGCCGGCGTCGAGCTTGAGAATCCTGGCGCAGGCAGCAGCCGCGCCGAGCATGCCGGTCGACCCGGTGATGTGCCAGCCGCGATCGTAGTGGTCCGGGTAGATCGCATTGCCGACGCGGCACTCGACATCGACGCCGAGGATGACGGCGTCGATCAGCTCGCGGCCGGTCGCGCGATGGCGTTCGGCCAGCGCCAGGGCCGCGGACGCCACCGGGCCGGCCGGATGAATGATCGTCTTCAGATGCGTGTCGTCGAAATCGAACGTGTGCGAGGTGATGCCATTGAGCAGCGCTGCGCTGGCGACGTCGACGCGCTCGCTTCGTCCGAGGATCATCGCTTGCGCGCCCGGCTCGAGCTCGGCCACGGCGGCCAGCGCCGCTTCGACGGTCGGATGGCGCGACGCGCCGATCGCGCAGCCGACCCAGTTGAGCAAGCTCCGGTGCGCCTCGCGGTCCACGCGGTCTTCCCAGCCGCGCGACGGATGCGCGGCGACGAAATCGGCCAGGATGCGGGTAATCGGAGGAGCGTCGAGATCCGCTGCAACGTGTGCGTCGTTGGCCATCATTCGCCGATCTGGATGCCGCGGTCCTTTGCGAGCTTCGACCATTTGGCGATGTCGTCGCGCATGTACTCGCCGAATTGCTCCGGCGTCATCGGCATCGGCTGCAGCGCTTCGCCGGACAGCCGCTCGGCCAGATCGGGGCTTTGCAGCAGCTTGCCGATCTCTTCGTTCAGCCGCTTGACGATCGGGCCCGGCAGGTTCGCCGGGCCGACGATCCCGTACCATTGCACGCCGTCGAATCCCTTGTAGCCCGACTCGTCGAACGTCGGCACGTCAGGCAGCAGCGGATGGCGCTTGGTGCCGGTGACGGCGAGCGGCTTCATCTTGCCGGCCTTGATATGCGGCAGCGCCGCGGCAAGCCCGGGAAACAGCGCCTGCGTCTGGCCGCCGAGTATGTCGGTGATGGCCGGGCCGATGCCCCGATACGGCACATGCACGATATCGAGATTGGCGGCGACCTTCAGCTGCTCCATCGCGAGATGCGTCAACGTGCCGGGACCCGCCGAGCCGTAGGAGAGCTTGCCCGGATTTGCCTTAACGTAAGCGACGAATTCCTGCACGGTGCTGACCGGTATCGGTGGAGGAACGATCAGCACATTCGGCGTGCCCGCGATCATCGCGATCGGCGTGAAATCCTTGATCGCATCGTACGGCAGCTTGCGCACGGCCGGATTGGTGCCGTGGGTGCCGACGTATCCGATCATCAGGGTGTAGCCGTCGGGGGCGGCGCGCGCAGTGGCCAGCGATCCGACGACGCCCCCGCCGCCGCTCTGATTGTCGACGACGATAGGCACGCCCAACGCGATGCCCAGCCGATCGGCGACGGTGCGCGCGACCAGGTCGACCCCGCCGCCCGGCTGCACCGGCGCGATGATCTTGATCGTCCGGTTCGGATAGTCGGGCGGCTTGGTCTGGGCGAGCGCGGCCATTCCTGTCAGGGCGACCGCGATCAAGGCGAGCGGCCGGATCAGGCCCAGTTTTCCTGAATCGAGCATCGGGGCACCTGGTGTGAAGGACGCCCAGCGATTGTACTGCGGCCGTGCCGCCCGCGCGCTGGCTTCGACGGCGGAAACGTGTATCAGGCTGGGGTGCCGGCGTTCAGTCGGAAGCGAGAAAAAAATCGACGATGCGCGCAATCTGCCCGCGCATCATTTCGCGGCCCCGGACCGTCGTGCAGCCGCAGCGTTCGGCGAGTGCCAGCAGCGGCGTCGTCTCCGGGTTGACGATTGCATCGAACACCGTCATCGCACGAGGCAGCGACGCGATGGCGATCGGCAGGCGCGCGTCGTCGAGCATGCCCGACGGTGTCGCGTTCAGCAGGATGTCGATCTCGTCGAGCCGCGGCGCTCCGGCGCTGACGGCGAGGCCGGGAAATGCACGTCCTATCGTCGCTGCCAGCGCCTCGGCACGCGTTGCGTCGACGTCGTACACCCGAAGCGACGCCGGTCGTTCGGAAGCAAGCGCGACCCCGATCGCCGATCCCGCTCCGCCGGCGCCGAGCAAAAGCGCGTGTTTGCCGATCAGAGCGATGCCGCGTCGGCGAAACGCTTCGACGCATCCGATGCCGTCGAATATGTCGCCATGCCAGCCCCCGGGACGGCGGCCGAGCGCGTTGATCGCACCGACGAGGCGCGCCTGCTCGCCCAGGCGAGCGGCGAGCGCGCAGGCGCGCAGCTTGTACGGAATCGTGAATATGACTCCGTCCAGATTGGAGAGGCGAAGCAGCTGCGGCAACAGCGCGTCGAAGTCGTCGGGCAGCACATGCAGCGGAACGAGGATGGCGTCGAGCGCGCGGCGGCGAAATTCCGCGGTGAACATCTCCGGCGAGCGCACCTGCTCGATCGGATGCCCGACGATGCCGAACAGCCGCGTCCGGCCCGAGACGTAGTCGACCTGGTCGGTAAAAGTTTGCCCGGACTCGCTCATGGCTCGAGATACTAGCGTGGAAAGCCGTTACAATTGCGCGATTCGAAAACCTCTGGAATGTCCTTGTCCCCGACGCTTGCCGCCATTCGTCTGAGCGATATGGCGCCGTTTGCCCACACCGGGGCCGATCGCGCACCGGTGTTGCCATTCGCGCGAAGGCGATCGAATGTCCGCTGAAGCCACGGTGCGCGCCTCCGTGCCGCAGCAGATGCCGCCGCGCGACGTGCTCTCCGCCTTGCGCCGCGGCATCGAAAAGGAGAGCCTGCGCGTGCGGCCGGACGGCATGCTCGCGACGACGCCGCATCCGCCCCGGCTCGGCTCGGCGCTGACGCATCCGTTCGTGACCACCGATTTCAGCGAATCACAGGTCGAGCTGATCACCGGCGTGCACACCAGCGCACAATCGTGCCTCGACGAGCTGACCGAGATCCACCAGATCGTCTATCGCGCGATCGGCGACGAGCTGCTCTGGGTGGCGAGCATGCCCTGCCGCCTGCCGGCGGACGACGCGATTCCGCTCGGCCGCTACGGCACGTCGAACGTCGGCCGCGCGAAGACCGTCTACCGGATGGGGCTGTCGCATCGCTATGGCCGGCGCATGCAGACGATCTCCGGTATCCATTACAATTTCTCGCTGTCCGACGCGCGCAGCAACGACGACTATTTCGCGCTGATCCGCAACTTTCGCCGCCACGCCTGGCTGCTGCTCTATCTGTTCGGCGCCTCGCCTGCCGTCTGCTCGAGCTTCGTTGCCGGCCGGACGCACGAGCTGCAGCGTCTGTCGGGCGACACGCTCTATCTGCCGCACGCGACGTCGCTGCGCATGGGACGATTGGGTTACCAGAGCGACGCGCAGGCCTCGCTGGCCGTCAGCTACAACAACCTGAAGAGCTACTCGGCTTCGCTGCAGGAAGCGCTGACCAAGCCCTACCCGGCGTACGAGGCGATAGGCGTCCGCGACGGCGATGAATATCGCCAACTTGGGACGACGCTGCTGCAGATCGAAAATGAATTTTACGGGACCATCCGGCCGAAGCGTGTGATCAACCCGGGCGAGCGGCCGCTGCATGCGCTGCGCGACCGCGGAGTCGAATACGTCGAAGTCCGCCTGATGGATCTCGATCCCTTCCACCCGATCGGCATCACGGCGAGCACCGTGCGCATGCTCGATGTGTTCCTGCTGCACTGCGCGCTCACCGCCAGCCCGCCCGATACGCCACAGGAGCTCGCAGCCGTCGTCGGCAACAAGCAGCGGGTTGCTTCACGCGGCCGCGAGCCCGGGTTGCGGCTGACCCGCGGTTCCGAGGAGATGATGCTGTCCGACTGGGCCGCCGAGATCCTGGCCGAATGTGCGCCATTCGCCGCCGCGCTCGACGAGGCCAATGGCGGCGGCGCGCACCGCGAAGCGCTGGGATTGGCCGTCGCAGCGGTCAATGATCCCGCGGCTACGCCGTCGGCGCGTGTCCTGCAGGCGATGGCGCGCGACCACGGCAATTCGTACGTTCATTTCGTGCTCGCGCAGTCGCGCGCGCACCGCGAAGCGATCCTGAAGTTGCCGCTGGCCGACGAGGTCGCCGCGCGCTACGCTCGGCTTGCCGAGGAGTCGCTCGCTGAGCAGCGGCGGATCGAAGCGTCGGAAACGATCCCGTTCGAAGCCTACCGCCAGCTCTATCTGGCGCCGCTGCGGCTGAACGAATGACACCGCTCGCGCCGGCTGCCGTCGTCACCGATCTTGCGCCGGCCGGCAGGCTGCGCGCCGCGTTCAATTACGGCAATCCGGTGCTTGCGACATGGAACCCGGCCACTGGCGCGGCAGCCGGAATTTCGGCCGATCTCGCGCGCGAACTGGCGCGATGCCTGGGCGTACCGGTGGACTTCGTGCCCTACGATGCGGCCGGCAAGGTCGTCGCCGCGCTCGCGTCCCAGGCGTGGGATATCTGTTTCCTGGCGATCGACCCGTTGCGTGCCGCCGACATCAGCTTTACTGCGCCGTACGTCGTCATCGAAGGCGTCTACATGGTGGCCGACCGTTCACCGATTGGCGACAAGGCCGAGGTCGACCGGTCGGGCACGCGCGTCGGTGTCATCGTCGGCAGCGCGTACGACCTCTTCCTGTCGCGCGAGCTCAAAGGAGCGTCTATCGTTCGCGCCAGCTCGTTCGAAGCCGTGCTGGCGCTGTGGACCCAAGGCGAGCTCGACTGCATTGCCGGGGTCAAGCCGCAACTCGAAGGCGCCGCGCGCAGGATAACCGGCTTCCGCATGCTTCCCGGCAGGTTCATGGCGATCAACCAGGCGATGGGGACGCCGCGCGGCCGGAACGCCGGAGCAAAATACCTGCGCGACTTTGTCGAGGAGATGAAGCGCTCGGGTTTCATCGCCCGGGCATTCGCGCGGCATCGGATCGAAGGCGCGTCGATGGCGCCTGCTGCCGGCACCGCGTAACAGAACGCCGTCTCGCGCCGGCCATCCGCTAGGCGCGAAAATGCAGGCGGCGATCGACGGCCAGCAGGACCCCGTTCACGGCGGCCGCGAAGACGACCAGCAGAAACGTCACCGACATGATCACGTCGACGTTATAGAGGCCGATCGCGTTCATCAGCAGATAGCCCAGCCCGTGTTGCGCCGCGAACATCTCGCCCAGCACCGTCCCGATCAGCGTCAATGAAAAGCCGACGCGCAATCCGGTGAAAATCTCGGGCACCGCCGCGGGAAACAGAATCGAGCGCACCATCCCCGGCGGGCTGAGCTTCAGCACCCGCCCGGTCTTGACGAGGATAGGCTTGGTGCTGCGCACCGCGTTGAGCGTGAACAGCGCGACCGGGACGATCCCGTGGATCGCACCGAACGCGATCTTGGCCGACATGCCCAGCCCGAAAACGAGCAGGATGATCGGATAGAGCGTGATCTTGGGAATCGAATAGAGCGCGACCAGCATCGGCTCCATCGCGTCAGCCGACAGTCGATGGAGGCCGAGCGCGAAGCCGATAAGAAGGCCCAGCACCACGGCGATCGCGAGCGCGACGGCAAACGCTTGCAGCGTGTTCGGAAGATGGGTCCAGAACAACTCGGTCTGCACGAACGTTACCGTGTATCGCATCGTCTGCCACGGCGATCGCATCGCGACGTCGCCGATGATCCAGTACATCAGCTGCCAGAAGATCAGCAGCCCGGCGACAAGGACGATAGTGTTGCGAACCGTCTTGCGGTCGCCGCGCATCAGCGCTGGCCTCTCCGGGCGAGCAGCACCTTCTCCCAATGGGTAAGGACGCCGTTCATGACGATCGACAAGAGGAGGATCAGCAGGATAAGCGGGTACATCGTCGCGTTGTCGAAATTGGTATAGGCGTAGCCGATCTCGTATCCCATGCCGCTGCGCGCCATGATGAATTCGGACCCGATCACGCCGATGAATGCGTACGCGAGAGCAAGCTTCGCGGCGGTCAGCAGGTACGGCGCGCAAAACGGAAGGGTCACGTGCACCGCCGTCTCGAACGCCCCCATGCGGCAGATCGATGCGGTCTTCCTGAGGACGCGCGGTACCCGATCGAGGCCGTTGAGCGTCGTGACGATGACGGCGACGACGCCGAGCAGGAATCCGATCAGCACCTGGGGTCCATCACCCAGGCCGAAGATGACGATGAACAGCGGATAAAAGGCGAAGACCGGAATCGCGTAGTAGGTGGCGAACAGCGGATCCAGAGTTTCGCGGGCGGTCTTGTAGCCGTGCAATACCGTGCCGGTGACGATCCCGATCGAGTACGCCAGTGCGAACGCCAGCAACACGTTGGCCAGGCTCTTGCCGATTTCCGGGTAGAGCTTTCCGGCCAGAAGGAGCTTGACGAAATCGATCGCGATCCGATGCGGCGGGGGCATGGTGATCTTGTCGATCGCGCCCGCGAGGCAGAGCGCCTCCAGCAGCAGCAATATACCGGCGATGACGGCGATCTGGTAGATCCTGACGCGTCTCATGCCACCGCGCCCATTCGTCCCATCGTCTTCATCGATTCCTCGCGCAGCGTCTTCCACAGACGGCTCGTTATCGCCCCGAACTCCTCCCGCTCGACGATCCGGCTGTCGCGATCGCGCGGCCAGTTCGTCTCGACCAGATCGATCACGGTGCCGGGTCGCGCCGACATGACGGCGATCCGGTCGGCGAGCATCGCGGCCTCGTCGAGCGCATGCGTAATCAGGAAGACGGTCGCGCCGATCTCCCGCCACAAGCGCAGCACCTCGTCGCCCATCAGCAGGCGAGTCTGCTGATCGAGCGCGCCGAAGGGCTCGTCCAGAAGAAGCAGGCGCGGCTTCGCCACCAGCGTGCGGGCAATGCAGACGCGCTGGCGCATGCCGCCCGAAAGCTGCGCCGGATAGCTCTTGGCGAACTCGTCCAGCCCCATCATCGCGATGGCGTCGTGCACGCGGCGGGCTTTTTCGCCGGGTACCAGCGCGGCCTTGCGCAAGCCGAATTCGACATTTTCACGCACGCTGAGCCAGGGAAAGCAGGCGTCCTCCTGGAACACGACGCCGACGCCGTCGGGAATCTCGTTCCCGATCGCCCGCCCTTCGAATTCGATCACGCCTTCGCTTGCAGGTGTCAGCCCGGCGATCAGCTCGAGCAGCGTCGACTTGCCGCAGCCAGACGGCCCGACGACGGCGAAGAACTCGCCCTGCCGGATAGACAGATCGATCGGCCCGAGAGCGTGCACCGCCCGTCCTCCCGCGCTGGCGGGAAAGCGCTTGGTGACGCTTTTCAGCGCAACATGGGCCGAGGTCATCCCGCGCGTACCGCCCGCTATTCGACGGACTTCTTCAGGTCGTCAGGCAGGAACTCCGTGGTGATCATCTTCGTCACGTCGATGTCGCCCTCGAGCGCACCGACGCTCTTCTGCACCTCGATGATCCGCCTCATCCCCGACAGGTGGAAGCGGCCGTCGCCCCAGTACGGCACACCCTGGGTCAGGCTCGTGGTCAGATTGCGCACGGCGCTGCGCGCCACTTCCGGCGTGATGTTGAATGGCTTGGCAACGATGTCGCCGGCCTCGTCGGGGTGCGCGATCATGAACTCCACGGCGCGGCGACGGGCGCGGATGATCGCACGGATGAAATCGCCGCGGTTCTTCATCGCGTCGGCCGTCGCCATGCCGACGACGTTGTCGAGCGGCGGCAGCGCCTCGGCACCGGTGATCAGCACGCGGAACTTGTCCTTCGACTTGGACCATAGCGGCTCCGTCACCGGTGCGCAGTCGATCTGGCCGAGCTCGAGCGCCGCCACCATCGGCCCGAAGCCGCCGGTCTTGACGAGCTCGGCATCCTCGGGCTTGAGCCCCGCCTTCTGCAGCATCAGGATGTCGAGCGCCTGGCTGGTCGAACGCGGATTGGTGTAGCCGATCTTCTTGCCCTTCAGGTCCCGGATCGTCTTGATCGGCGAGTCCTTCTTCACGAGCCACGCGAACTCGGCGATCGTCAGCACGTTGTCGCTGACGATTTTGATATCGGCGCCCTGCTGGATCGCCACGGCGATCGCGCCGGGATTGGCTTCCCCGTACGCGACTCCGGCCATCGCATTGCGTACCGACGTTCCGCCGCCCTCCGAGGCGATGATGCCGGTGACGTTGGCGCCCTCCTGCTGGAAGTAGCCTTTCTCGAGCGCGACGGCGAAAGGCATACCGTTGGCCGAGCTGCCGTAATTTCCGACGGCGATGTTCTCTGCCATTGCCGCGGCGGCCAACAGCATCCCGAGCACGGGCATGATCGCTAAGACAGGCAGCTTGATTTGACGAGCGGGCATTTCATCCTCCTGTGGATTCGAATACCGATCCGCGACGTTCGTTGTCAGGCGAGACCGGCGAATGCGGTCGCCTGCCACGATCACGGTACCGGTGGCGTACGAAGCGTCAGGTTCACGTTCTTCAGCTGGGTGCAGGCGAGAAGCTCCTCGATCGATTCCTCGCGTCCGAGGCCCGACTGCTTGACTCCGCCGAACGGAACGCCGACGTGATGCGTGCTGGCGCCGTTGATCCAGACATAGCCGGCTTCGACCCTCGAGGCGAGCCGATGCGCGCGGTCGAGATCGTGCGTCCAGATCGACGCGGTCAGGCCGACGTCGAGGGCATTGACCCGCGAGATCAAATCGCTCTCGTCGGACCAGCGCAGGATGCTGACCACCGGCCCGAAGATCTCTTCGCGAGCGATGCGCATGTCGTCGGTCACGTCCGCGAACACCGTCGGCTCGACGAAGAATCCACGGGCGAGCTTCGGATCGGCCGGCCGCTTGCCGCCGTAGGCGAGTCGCGCACCGCCCTCCAGTCCCAGCTTGATGTAGCTCATCGTCTTGTCGAACTGCGCCTGGCTTGCCAGGCACGACATCTCGGTGTCGCGCTCGGTCGGCAGCCCGATCCTGATCGCCGCGACGCGCTTGACGATCTCGGGCAAGGTCGCGTCGTGAATGTCGGTATGCAGGTAGACGCGGCTGGTCGAATTGCACGACTGGCCGGTGACATAGCGGAAGTTCATGCCGCGGACCACGCCTTCGGCGACATCGGCGGGCGCGGCGTCGGCGCAGGCGATCAGTGCGTTCTTGCCGCCGAGCTCCAGGGTCAGCGCCTTGAGCGTTGCGCTTGCGCCCTGCATCACCGCACGGCCGCCGCCGACACTGCCGATAAAGCCGATCTTGGCCACGCGCGGATGTGCGACCAGCGCCGCGCCGGTGTCGCGCCCGCCGGTGACGACGCTGAACACCCCCGGCGGAAACACATCCGACCAGAGCTCGGCGAGCCGCAGCGCCGAGAGCGGTGTTTGCTCGGCCGGCTTGACGATCAGCACATTGCCCGCGGCGAGCGGCGCGCCGCATTTGCCGGCGACGAAGAGCAGCGGATGGTTGAAGGCGCCGATGCGCGCGACGACGCCGAGCGGCTCGCGCACCGTGTAGTTCAGCGTCCCCGGGCCGATCGGTATCGTGCTGCCCTTGATCTCGGTGACCAGGCCGGCGAAGTAGTCCATGTAATCGGCACTGATGCCGACGTCGAAGAGCATTGCCGTCAATGGATTGCCGCCGTCGATGGCGTCGATCCAGGCGAGCTCCTCGGCGTGCTCGCGCAGAATCGCGGCGGCCTTGCGTATCGCCGCCGCCCGTTGCTGCGCCGGCACGTCGCGCCAGGATGCGAACGCCTGCCGTGCTGCGGTGACGGCGCGATCGACGTCCTGGGCCGAGGCGTCGACGGCGGTGCCGAGCGATTCGCCCGTTCCCGGGCTCGAAAGCGCGGTTTCGCGCCCGCCCGACGTCGCGTGCCACGCGCCGCCGTAATAGATGCCGCGATGGCGCGGCAGCCGGGGATCGAGAGGACTATCGGCGTGCTGGAGCATCCGTTTCGGCGTCACTTTTGCGCCGGCAGATGCTTGAGCAGCGACGATGACACCGCACGAGAATATTCGGGTGCGACGCGTGCGTCGATCACCACCAGGGCGCCCGCGCGCACGGCGTCGGCGCCTTCGGCAATCGCCGCGGCAAGCGCATCGGCGCTGCGTATCGGACCGTAGGCGGTCGCACCCTGACCGCGGGCGAGTGTCGCCAGGTCGATCGCCGGATCACTGATGCGCATGCCGATCCAGCGGTTCTCGACCGGCCGTCCGCGCAGGCGCGCCATCCGCTCCTGGTGCAGCTCGTCGTTGAAGAACGATTCGTTGTTGGCGACGATGATCAGTGCCGGCACGCGATAATGCACGCCGGTCCAAAGCGCGGTCAGACCCATCAGATAGTCGCCGTCGCCCAGCACCGCGACCGGCAGACGGTCGCTGCCGCGCAGCGCCAGCGCGGCGCCGACCGTCATCCCCGGCCCCGAGCCGATACCGCCGCCGCCGTCGAAGCCGATGTAATCCTGCGGGTGCGTGAAGCGGCAGTATTCGCCGGGCCAGCCCAACGGCAATCGGATGTACGACGGGTGAAGCGGCGCAAGCGTTTCGGTCGTCACCCGCGCCAGTTCTTCGAGCGGCATGCAATCGGCGGTCGCTTTGCGCGCTTCGCCGTCGGCGCTCGCTGCGGCGGCGGCTTTGACGAACCACGGCTTGGGCTGCGCCGCCGCACGCGCCCCGAGCGCGGCGACCAGAGCCGCGACCAGTGCGTCAGGCGGCGCCAGGATCGACAGATCGGCTGGCGGCAGCGCCTGATAATCCATGTTCGAGCCGTTGTGCACGTATTGATCGAGCGAGCAGTGAATCACCTGGCCGAACGGCAGCTCGCCGCCGCAAGCCTGCGACAAGGTGCCGCCGAGATCGATCCAGTCGAGCGAAAGAATAACGTCGGCCTCGCGGATCGCGCGTGTCGCCTCGCCGCTGACGTACAGGCTGGGTGGAAACGGATGCAGCGGATGCTGCGTCGGAAAACAGGCGCCGGTCTTGATGTCGGTGAGCACGACGGCCGAAAGACGCTCGGCCAGCGCGACCCGCAGCGCGAACGCCTTCGGATCGTTCGACATGCGGCCGAGCATCATCAGCGGCCGCTTGCCGCTTTCGAGCAGGCTCGCCGCCTCGCGCACCGCCTCGTGCGGCGGCGCGCCGGCAAGCGGTTCCGGGTAGCGGTCGAGCGCGGGCAGCGGGACGCGCGCGGCCAGTGCCTCTTCCTGCAACGCTGCATCGAGCGAGACGTAAACGGGCCCCTGCGGCAAGGTCAGCGCAATGCGATGCGCACGCAGGATAGCTTCGAGCGCGGCTGCCACCGATCCCGGCTGGTCGTCCCACTTGACATAGCCGCGCACCAGAGCGCCCAGGTCGCGCATCGTGTGGATCCAATCGACCCACGGCCGGCGCTTGACCGCGTCGATCGGGCCGACGCCGCCGAGGAGCAGGATCGGAATGCGGTCGCACCAGGCGTTGAAGATCGCCATCGTCGCGTGCATCAGCCCGACGTTCGCATGCAGCGCGACCGCGAGCGGCCGGCCGGTGACGCGCGCATAGCCGTGCGCGAGCGCGACCGCATGCTCCTCGTGCAGGCACAGCAGCATTTCCGGGCGCGTGTTGCCGAGGTGGTTGACCAGGCTGTCGTGCAGGCCGCGGAAGCTGGCGCCCGGGGTCAGCGCGATGTACGGGATGTCGAGCGCGCGCAGCAGGTCCGCGATGGCGTCGCTGCCCCACCCGGCGCCGGTCTGCGTTTTCGGCGCAGCGCGTGCCGCGTCGTTCATGCGCGGTCCGCGGGATGCCCGCGCCTTGTGATGGACTTTCGCCTGGCTGCGTTCATAGCCGGCAGACTGTAGCGCATGACGGAGGACGCGGCAACGCCGGGCTTACGAGTTCGGGTTCTCCTTCCGCACCTTCATCGCGCCGCCTTCGAGAAGATCACGGCGTTTCCGCGGGCGGAGTCTTGTCGCGGGCCGCCAGCCAGTTGCCGAAGGCGATCAGGCAGTAGATCGCAAACCCGAACGCGACCCAGAGGAGCACCCAGATCGAGTAGCTGTTGACCATCGAGCCCGAGGCTTTCCACGCGGCGACCATCACCGCGACCTCGCCGGCCAGCGGGAAGACGAACGCGGCGATGGCGGCGATGTATCGCCGGAGGCCATTGCCGGCAAGGTCGAAGGCGACGATCGCGGTGAAAAAATGAAGAATGGTCCCGCTGACCCATACCAGCGTCACGGCGGACCAGCCCGCCGACGCCATCACGGCACCGATTCGTTGTCGCGCACCCATGGATCTCGGTGGATGGTTGCCTGGGTGAATGTTCGCCGGCGGCGATTCCGCGAGCGATCGCCAAGAGTAGAACACAAGCCTGCGGAAGACCAGCAGTGCTCGCACCAGCGTACCCCGGCAGGCGTAGCCGGGCACTGGAACCTGGGAGTACAGAAAATTCACATCCTCTTTACATCGTCGATGGCGCGGGCGGATAGTAGCCGGCAGTTGCGGTCTGTCGAGACGGTAGCAGCGATGCCTAAACGAAAAGCCACAGTGCAACGCAAGCCCGAGCGGCTGCGTCATCTGCAATTCGAGGGCATCAGCATCCGACCCGGCGATCCGGTCGCCGACGCACGGCAAGCGGTCGCGGCCGTTCGCAAGATCCTCAAAGCGGAGCATCTCGCCTGGCGGATCCGGCCCTACGGAAAGCGGGCGCGCAGCGTGCTCGTGTTTCCGCCGCCCGGATCGCCGAATCCCTCGCCTGCCCAGGCCTGGGAGCTCACCTACCGGCTGCGTGCACGGCGCGATGTCATGCACGTCGAGCCCGCGTTCGTTCTGCCAGCCGTCGGACCGTATCGCGCGCCGGCGAGGCGCAGCGCAGCCGGCGGCACGTCCCCGCACCTGCCGGGCAGCGACGATAACGATTGGGCACTGAAGCTTTGTCACGTATTCGAGGCCTGGAATATTCCGACGGTCAACGGGCCGCAGGGCAAAGGCTCGATCGTCGCGCATCCGGACACCGGCTACACGCGGCATCCCGAGCTCATTCGCTCGGATATCCTCTTCGCCAAGGGTTATGACTTCGTCGCGGACACGCCCGACGCGCTCGACCCGCTCGATCCGCCCAATGCGGGTCACGGGACCAGCACCGGCAGCGTGATCCTGAGCGACATCGGCCCCGCCGGCGCGATTCATGTCACCGGCGTCGCACCCCAGGCGTCGCTGATCCCGTTGCGGGTGAGCAGCAGCGTGGTCCATTTTTCCTGGACGCGTCTTTGCGCCGCGCTCTATCGCGCCATCGACGACGATGCGCACGTCGTCTCGATGAGCCTCGGCGGCCCGTGGGGCGGATTCGCGCTGCACGACGCCGTTCGCGACGCCGTCGATGCCGGTCTGATGCTGGTCGCCGCCGCCGGCAACGGATGGCCGTTCGTCGTCTATCCGGCGCGCTACGACGAAGTCATCGCGGTGGCGGCATGCAACGCTGACAAGCAACGGTGGGCCGATTCGGCCAGCGGCGAGACGGTCGACATCACCGCGCCTGGCGAGTCGGTCTGGCGCGCCAGAAGCAAAAGCGACGGCACATTCGACGTCGATCGCAGCTCGGGGACTTCGTACGCCGCCGCGCATGTCGCCGGGATCGGGGCGTTGTGGCTCGCGCACCACGGGCGCGCAAACCTGGTGATGAAATACGGCAGCGCGCGGATTGCTTCGGTATTCAAGGAAATGCTGACCGCCGCCGGCCACGCGGGCACGCCGCTGCCGTGGCCGACGACTGCGCTGGGCGCAGGTATCGCCAACGCGCAATCGCTGCTCGAGGCGGCGCTGCCTGCCACCGTCCACGCCGCCGGCATGGCGCTGCGTGCCGGAGGCAGGCCGCCGGTCGAAAACGATTTCGATCGGATCGCGTCGTATTTTCCGCGCGCGGAACCGGCGCGCGTCCGGGCCTGGCTGCTCGGAACGTTCGGCGTGAAGGAACGCGAGCTCGCAAGCAGGCTCGCCGCGTTCGCCGACGAAATCGCATTCCATCTCGCCGCCGATCCCAACGCGTATGCCGCGACGCATGCTGCGCTGGCGGGGCGGCGCGGCGCGGTTGCGCTTCGCCCGGCCAGGCTTCTGCGGCGAGCCTCCCCCAGCCTGAAACGACAACTGGCGTAAGCGGAAACCTTCTATCAGGAGTTTAGCCGTGACTATTCTCTTCATCCCGAACGATCCGGAGGCAAAAAAATCGCCGCCCGCACGCAGGATCGCGCCGGCGGCTGCACGCAGGGCGGGGAGGACCGCCTTCGACTTCGGCCCG
>DASYJB010000137.1:0-12368 GCA_035996965.1 Casimicrobiaceae bacterium
GCGGTGGCGCGACGAGGCGCGTACATCGCGCCCAACGTCGTGCTGATGCCGAGCTACGTCAACATCGGCGCCTATGTCGACAGCGGAACCATGGTCGATACCTGGGCAACCGTGGGCTCGTGCGCGCAGATCGGGCGCAACGTCCACCTTTCCGGCGGCGTCGGCATCGGCGGGGTCTTGGAACCGCTGCAAGCCAACCCCACCATTGTCGAGGACAACTGCTTCATCGGAGCGCGCTCGGAGGTCGTCGAAGGCGTGATCGTCGAGGAGAACTCGGTGCTGGGGATGGGCGTTTTCATCGGCCAGAGCACCAAGATCTACAACCGGGCGACCGGGGAAGTCGGCTACGGCCGCGTTCCGGCCGGCTCGGTCGTCGTCGCCGGGACGCTGCCGTCGTCCGAAGGCAATTGCGCCCTGTATTGCGCGGTCATCGTCAAGCAGGTCGATGCGCGGACCCGGGCCAAGACCAGCATCAACGAGCTGCTGCGCGCGTGACGCGCGGGTAGCGGCGGCGCGCGAGCGCCGCGTCCAAACCCGACACCGGAACTGGAATGTCCGTTTCCATCAAGACCGCCGAAGAGATCGAAAAGATGCGGGTTGCCGGCAGGCTTGCCTCCGAGCTGCTCGACTTCATCACGCCGCACGTCCGGCCCGGCATCACGACCGGCGAGCTCGATCGCATCGCCCACGACTACCAGGTCGACGTCCAGCATGTCGTGCCGGCGACGCTGAACTACGCGCCGCCGGGGCACCGGCCGTATCCGGCGTCGATCTGCACGTCGGTCAACCACGTCGTCTGCCACGGCATCCCCGGCGACAAGGTGCTCAAGGCCGGCGATATCGTCAACATCGACGTCACGGTGATCAAGGACGGGTTCCACGGCGACACCAGCCGGATGTTCTACGTCGGGACGCCGCCAATCCAGGCAAAGCGTCTGTGCGAAGTCACCTACGCGGCGATGTGGCGCGGCATACGCGAGGTCAAAGCCGGTGCCAGCCTCGGCGATATCGGCGCGACGATCCAGCGCTTCGCCGAAGGCCATGGCTTTTCGGTAGTGCGCGAATTCTGCGGCCACGGCATAGGGCGCCGGTTTCACGAGGAGCCGCAGGTGCTGCACTACGGCAAGGCGGGCACCGGCATGAAACTCCAGCCAGGCATGATTTTCACCATTGAGCCGATGATCAATGCCGGCCGGGCCGGCATTCGCGGACTCGCCGACGGCTGGACGATCGTGACCGCGGACCACAGCCTGTCGGCGCAATGGGAGCACACGGTCCTGGTCACCGAGCAGGGCTACGAGGTGCTGACGCTCTCGGCCGGCGCCCCTGCCCCGCCGCTCGCGGCCGCGGCCTGAACCCTTAGCGCCGTGGCTGCGATGCTCGCCACCGCACTGCCGCCGGCTGGCGCCGCATCGGCGGCGCGCTGGAAGCGCGAATTGGCCGTCGGGCGAGAAGCGATTCGCGCCGCGTTCGTCGAAGACCATGCGCCGCATCGCCTGCTGGCCGCGCAATCCCGGCTGGTCGATCGGGTGCTTCGCGGTCTCTGGGCAGACATCGGCGCGCCCGCGGGGTGCGCACTGATCGCCGTCGGCGGCTACGGCCGCGGCCAGCTCTTTCCTTACTCGGACGTCGACGTGCTGATCCTGCTGCCGCGCGCGCCGACCGGCCCCGTTGCAGCGCCCGCGATCGAGCGGTTCATCGGCCTGCTCTGGGATACCGGCGTCGAGGTCGCGCATGCGGTCCGCACGATCGCCGAATGCGAGACCGAGATGGCTGGCGACATCACGATACGCACCAGCCTGCTCGAGCATCGGCAGATCGCCGGCTCGCGCGCGCTCTACCAGCGCTTTCGCCGCAGCATCGCGGCAACCATCGACGCTCGCGCCTTTTATGAAGCGAAGGCGCTCGAGCAGCAGCAGCGCCACCTTCGCTACCAGGACACTGCCTACAATCTCGAGCCCAACGTCAAGGAAAGCCCGGGGGGCCTGCGCGATCTGCAGACGATCGTGTGGATCGCCCGCGCCGCGGGTCTCGGTCGATCGTGGCACGATTTTGCCGCGCGGGGCCTGATGACCGGTCCGGAGGCGCGCGAGGTCGTCCGGCAGGAGCGGCTGCTGTGCGACCTGCGCATCCGTCTGCACTATCTTGCCGGTCGCCGTGAGGATCGGCTGGTGTTCGACGTGCAGACCGCGCTCGCCCGCGACTTCGGGCTGGCCGACACGGCCGGACGGCGCGCGTCCGAGCTGCTGATGCAGCGCTATTACCGGGCGGCCAAGTCGATTCGCCAGATCAGCGTCGTGCTGCTGCAGAACGTGCATTCCCGGCTGTTTCCCGCCGAGCTTGCCGCGCGGCCGATCGACGCGGATTTTCAGGCCGTCGACGAGCTCCTGGACGTCGTCGACGAGCAGTTGTTCGCTCGCCGGCCGGCCGCGATATTCGACAGCTTCCTCACGCTGCAGCAGCATCCGGAGCTCAAGGGAATGTCGGCGCGCACGTTGCGCGCGCTGTGGCGAAACCACAATCGCGTCGATGCCGCATTTCGCCGCGAGCCGGCCAATCGCGCGCGCTTCATCGAAATCCTCCGCCAGGCGCGCGGCGTCACGCACGAGCTGCGCCGGATGAACCAGTACGGCATCCTGGGCCGCTATCTGCCGGTGTTCGGACGGATCGTCGGCCAGATGCAGCACGACCTGTTCCACGTCTACACCGTCGATGAGCACATCCTGATGGTGATCCGCAATCTGCGCCGATTCACCGAGGCCCAGCATGCGCACGAGTATCCGCTGTGCTCGCGGCTGATTGCCGATTTCGCGCGGCCGGAATTGCTCTATATCGCCGGACTGTTTCACGATATCGCCAAGGGCCGCGGCGGCGACCATTCGACGCTGGGCAGCGCGGACGCGAGGCGATTCTGCCGCGCTCACCAGCTCTCGCGTGAGGACGCCGAGCTGGTCGCATGGCTGGTCGAGCAGCACCTGATGATGTCGGCGACTGCGCAAAAGCAGGACATCGCCGATCCGGAGATCGTCGCTGCGTTTGCTGCCCGGGTCGGAACCGCCCGGCGCCTGGCGGCGTTGTACCTGCTGACCGTTGCCGACATCCGCGGCACCAGCCCGCGCGTCTGGAATGCCTGGAAGGCGAAGCTGCTCGAGGGTCTGTACCACGCCGCGAGCGCAGTGCTGGACGGAGGGAGCGCGCGCAAGCGCGCGCCCGACAGCCTCGAAACGCGGCGCGCCGAGGCCGCGCGCCAGTTGCGCCTGTATGCAGTCCCGGAAGGCGCCGAAGACAGCCTGTGGCAGCGACTGGACATCGTTTACTTCCAGCGGCACAGCGCCGGCGATATCGCCTGGCATGCGCGCCAGCTGTATTACCGGGTCGATGGGCAGCAAGCGGTGGTCAAGGCGCGGCTGGCGCGCGACGGCGCCGGGCTGCAGCTGATGGTCTATCTGCCCGACCAGAAGGAGCTCTTTGCGCGCATTTGCGGCTTCCTCGGCCGGGCCCAGCTGTCGATTCTCGAAGCGAAGATCCATACGACGCGGCACGGCTATGCGCTCGACACCTTTGTCGTGCACGATCCCGCGAACCCCAACGCCGGTTATCGCGAAACGATCAGCTACATCGAATTCGAGCTGCAGCGGGTGTTGACCGAGCGGCCGCCGCTCGAGCTTCCGGCCGAGGGGCGGGTCAGCCGCCACTTGAGGCATTTTCCGCTCTCGCCCGAGGTCAGCATCTTCGCCGACGACAAGGGAACGCACTTCATCCTCGAGATCGTCGCCGGCGACCGGCCGGGTCTGCTGGCGCGTATCGCCTATACGCTGGCGAAGGCGAACGTCAATGTCGAAAGCGCCAAGATCAATACGCTCGGCGAGCGCGCCGAAGATGTCTTCCTGCTCGACGGCGCGCGCCTGCACGACGAGGCGGCGCGGTTGAAGCTCGAGACCGCGCTTTACGAGCAGCTTCGCGTCTAGTCTTGTCTAGCTGCGCCCGCCGAGGTCACTCGTCGCGGGCATCGACATCGGGAAACAGGACCTCGGTGTAGCCGAACATGCGCATGTCTTCCATGCGCATCGGATACAGGATGCCATCCAGGTGGTCGCATTCGTGCTGGACCACGCGCGCATGGAATCCATTGGCCTCGCGTTCGATCGGCCTCCCCAAGGGATCGAAACCCGCATAGCGCAGGCGTGTGTAGCGGCGCACCCGGCCGCGCAAGCCCGGCACCGACAGGCACCCTTCCCATCCCTCCTCGGTCTCGTCGGACAGCGGCGTCAGCACCGGATTGACCAGCTCGGTGTAGGGCACCGGCTCGGCGTCCGGATAGCGGTCGTTGTGCTCGAACCCGAAGATGACCACGCGCAGGCCGACGCCGATCTGCGGCGCCGCGAGGCCGGCGCCGGTCGCGGCGATCATTGTTTCGCGCATGTCGGCGACGAGCGCATCGAGCTCCGGCGTGCCGAAGCGGTCGACCTCGGTCGAGCGGGCGAGCAACCGCGGGTCGCCCATGCGAAGAATGTCGCGGATCACGGCACGAGCCCCACGACCCCATCGATCAGAGATCTGACTTTGTCCATCGCAGTCTCCAGCACGTCGGCAATGCTCGCCATCGAAATCGCACGCGCGCTATCGCCGCGGCCCGCCGCCTGGTTGACGACCACGGCGATGGCCGCATAGTCGACCTTGAGCTCACGCGCGAGCGCGGCTTCCGGCATCCCGGTCATCCCGACCATCGTGGCGCCATCGCGCTCGAGCCGGTCGATCTCCGCCGCGGTCTCGAGTCGCGGCCCCGATACCGCCGCATAGACGCCGCCGTCGCGCAGCGTGATGCCCGCGGCCGACGCCGCGGCCAGGCAGTGCTCGCGCAGCGCTTGCGAATACGGCTCGGTGAAATCGACGTGGATCACGACTCGGTCGCTGCCATCGAAGAACGTCGTCTCGCGGCCACTGGTGTAATCGATCAGCTGATGCGGGAGAACCAGGTCGCCCGGGCGATACGCCGGCGCGATCCCGCCGACCGAGGCCACGGCCAGTATCGCGCTCGCGCCGCGCTCCCTCAGCGCCCAGAGGTTCGCCCGGTAGTTGACCCGGTGGGGCGGGATCGTATGGCCGTGTCCATGGCGTGCCAGGAATATGACATCGCGGCCGGCAATCTGGCCGTACAGCAGCGCCGACGACGGCTCGCCGTAAGGCGTGCGAACGACTTCGCGGTGGGCGACGGCAAGCGTGGACAGGCGGGTAAGCCCGCTGCCACCGATGATGGCGAGCATGGATTGGCAATCGAAAAGGGGCCGGCGGCCGCCGATGCTCGAACGCACGGCGGGCCACGTGCCAGTTGTTACTTTGCTCGACCTTGGTTATTCTTGTCAATTAATGACATTGTCAATATTTGTTGTCGACAGGTAAAACGAGCTTCTGGTCACCCTATTGCTGATACCGGGACCGAACCATGTACCTCGACCGATTGTTCAAGCTGATGGCGGAGAAACAGGCGTCCGACCTGTTCATCTCGTGCGGCGCGCCGATAAACATCAAGATCAACGGCGTCGTCTCGCCGATCTCGACCCAGCCGATGGATGTCGAGACCGTTCGCCGCATCGCTTACGAGCTGATGAGCAAGGAGCAGGCGCGCGAATTCGAAAACGAGCTGGAAATGAACCTCTCGTACCTCGACCGCGCCGTCGGCAACTTCCGTATCAACATCTTCCGGCAGCGCGGGACGATCTCGCTGGTCATCCGCTACGTGCGAAGCCGCGTGCCGCCGTTCGAGGCGCTGAAGCTGCCGTCGGTGCTGCTCAACCTGGTGATGGAAAAGCGCGGCCTGGTGCTGATCGCCGGCGCGACCGGCTCGGGCAAGTCGACCACGCTTGCCGCAATGATCGATTACCGGAACAGCAACCGCTCAGGTCATATCCTGACGCTTGAAGATCCGATCGAATACCTGTTCGAGCACAAGCAGTCGATCGTCAACCAGCGCGAGATCGGCATCGACACACAGGGCTATCACCGGGCGCTGCCGAATGCGCTGCGCGAAGCCCCCGACCTGATCATGATCGGCGAGGTGCGCGACCGCGAAACGATGCAGCATGCGCTGCTGCATACGCTGACCGGCCACCTGTGCCTGTCGACGTTGCACGCGAACAACAGCTATCACGCGCTGTCGCGGATCATCAACATGTTTCCCTACGACGCGCGCTCCGGCCTGCTGTCCGACCTTTCGATCGGGCTCCGCGCGATCATCTCGCAGCGGCTGGTGCGCAACAAGGAAGGCGAGCAGCAGCCCGCGGTCGAAATCCTGCTCAACACCTCGCTGATCGCCGAGCTGATCAAGAACGGCGAGATCACGCAGATGAAGGAAGCGATGGAGCAAAGCCTCTATCCGGGCTCGCAGACGTTCGAGCAGGCGCTGTGCCGACTCTACCTGGACCAGGTCATATCGTACGACGAGGCCATGAGCGCGGCCGACTCGCCGACCAACCTGGCGTGGCTGGTCAACCAGAATTCCCCAACGACGCGCGTCGAAGCGGAGAGCGGCGACGACCCCGGCGACGGCGCCTTGTCGCGCGATTTCGTCAAGCTGGAAATCGACCCGGAATTCCTCAACCGACCGTAGTGGCGAGCGACCGATAAGCGTGGCGACGAGTTCGACCAACGCGCCGACGCTCGATCTGGCGCGCGAGCTGATCGCGCGCCGCTCGCAGACGCCTGACGACGCCGGCTGCCAGGACTTGCTCGGCAAGCGCCTGGCCAAGAGCGGCTTCCGCTGCGAAAGTCTGGTCGCCAACGCGGTGAGCAATCTGTGGGCGCGCCGCGGCGATGCGCATCCGATCGTGTGTTTCGCCGGTCACACCGACGTCGTGCCGTCCGGTCCGCTCGACGCTTGGGATTCCGACCCGTTCGAGCCCAGCGTGCGCGACGGCTATCTGTACGGCCGCGGTGCGGCGGACATGAAGTCCTCGCTGGCCGCGTTCGTCGTGGCGGTCGAGCAATTCGTCGCCGCCCGTCCCGACCATCCCGGCTCGATCGCGTTGCTGATCACCTCGGACGAGGAAGGCCCGTCCGTCGACGGGACGGTGCGCGTCGTCGAGCGTCTGCGCGGTCGTGGCGAGACGCTCGATTACTGCGTCGTCGGCGAGCCTTCGTCGGTCGAGCGCCTGGGCGACATGATCAAGAACGGCCGTCGCGGGACGCTGTCGGGCAAGCTGATCGTGCGCGGGGTGCAGGGCCACGTCGCCTATCCGCAGCTGGCGCGAAATCCGATCCATCTCGCCGCACCGGTGATCGCCGAGCTGGCGGCTACCCGATGGGACGACGGCGACGCCTACTTTCCACCGACCAGCTGGCAGGTGTCGAACATACACGCCGGAACCGGTGCGACCAATGTCATCCCCGGCACGCTCGAGCTCGACTTCAATTTCCGCTATGCGCCGGTCCACTCGCGCGAGGACCTCGAACGAGCGTTCCTCGCGGTCCTGGCGAGGCACGGCGTCGACCATGAGGTACGCTGGACCGGCTGGGGCAAGCCGTATCTGACTGCGCGGGGCCGGCTGGTCGACGTCGCCGGCGCGGCAATACGCGAGGTCTGCGGCATCGCGCCCGAGCTCTCCTGCACCGGAGGTACATCCGACGGCCGTTTCATCGCCGACATTTGCGCCGAAGTCGTCGAGCTTGGACCGGTCAACGATTCGATCCACAAGATCAACGAGCGCGTCGCTGTCGCCGATCTCGAGCCTTTGGCGGCGATCTATCGTGGCATACTCGAGCGATTGCTGACCTGAAGACGACGCACCGCGCCGATCGCCGATGAGCACAGTCATGCAGGAGCTGGAGACCGTTCGCGACTGGATACGCTACGCAGTGTCGCGCTTCAATGCGGGCGGTGTTTTCTTCGGCCACGGGCTGCCCGATGCCTACGAGGAAGCGGCGTACCTGATCTTGCACAAGCTGTCGCTGCCGTCCGACCGGATCGACACTTTCCTGGACAGCAAGGTGACGCACGCCGAGCGCGCGGAGTTGCAGCAGGTCATCGAGCGCCGCGTCGACGAGCGTATTCCCGCCGCCTACCTGACGCACGAAGCGTGGCTCGGCGGCTTTCGCTTCTACGTCGACGAGCGCGTCATCATTCCCCGCTCGTTCATCGCCGAGCTGTTGCCCGACGGGCTCGCACCGTGGATTCCCGACGCCGCTGCCGTGCAAAGCACGCTCGACCTGTGCACCGGGTCGGGCTGCCTGGCGGTGCTGCTCGCGCACCACTATCCGAACGCCGACGTCGACGCGACCGATATTTCTCCCGACGCGCTGACGGTCGCGCAGCGCAACGTCGCCGATCACGGGCTGCAGGATCGCATCAACCTGATCCGCTCCGACCTGTTGTCGAACCTGACCGAAAAGACCTACGACCTGATCATCTGCAATCCTCCATACGTCACGGCGATGGCGATGGAGGAATTGCCCGCCGAATACCGGCATGAGCCCGACATCGCCTTGGCCGGCGGCGACGACGGCCTCGATGCGGTGCGGATCGTGCTCGCCAAGGCGCCGCAATTTCTCGCGCCCGAGGGCCTGCTGGTGCTGGAAATCGGCCACAACCGGGCCGCCGCCGAAAACGCGTTTCCGCGGCTGCCTTTCACCTGGCTTCCGGCCGGCGGCAGCGACGACAGCGTGCTGATGCTCAGGCGCGACGAGCTCGTCGCCGGTGCGTAGGGGCTCGCGGCGCCCAGCTACATGCCGAAGAACGCCCGGATTTTCTGCACCAGGTCGGAAGCGCGCGAGCCGGTCGCGCGAGCGCGCGCCTCGGCGGAAAGCGAGGCGAGCGTCGCATCGTTGGCCGCCTGCCGGGCGGCCAACGTCTGCGACAGCCCGACCGCCATTTCGGGACGCGCCTTGAGGATCGCTTCGAACCCCGGCTTGTCGAGCCGGTAGCAGAGCACCTCGCCTTCGGCGACGACGGTCGCCGTGCGCGCTTGGCCGGTCAAGAGCCCCATCTCGCCGAAATAGCCGGGCGCCGACAAGGTGGCGAGCCGCTGTCGCGGCGATTCGGCCGGCTGCGCCGCATCGCGAAAGATGCCGACCTGGCCACGGGCGAGAATGTACAGCGACTCGGCCGGCTCGCCTTCGCGCGTGATGACGTCGCCTGTGACGAACGGCGCCGGCTTGAGCTCCGCCGACAGCGCTTTGCGCTCGAGATCGGTCAACGGCCGGAACAATTCCAGGGAAACCAATAGCGCGATCCGCGTATCTCGCTCCCGCACCGCTTCTTCGGCGCGGACGTCGCTGGCCGGATTCCAGAAGATCTCGGCGCGGGTGATCGGGACTTCCATGCCTTCGCGCGACAGCGCCGCGAACGCATGCAGCCGGACAACGGAATCGGTAAAGTCATCGAGGCTGAGGTCGGTCAGCCAGTAGCGGACGACATACTTGATCGAGCTCGCCTCGAAACTTGAACAGATGCATGACGGCGCCGGCGCGCGCGCCACGTTGGGCATGTCGGCACGGGCGAGTGCGGCCTCGATGACGTCGATCACCCGGCTCGGCGGCCATTCGTAACCCACACTGATGTCGACCGGTCGCCGCCAGGGGATGCGCAGATCGCCGCGCCGCGCCAGGACGTGGACACGGTTCGTGACGAGGGTCGAATTGGGGACGATCAGCGTCTCCCCGTTGTTGGTGGCGAGCGACGTATAGCGCCAACGTATCCCGACCACCTGGCCCATCGCTCCCTCGACACGAACCCAGTCCCCGATGCGATAAGTGTTGTCGAGTTGCAGCGCGAGTCCGCCCCAGAGGTTGGCCAGCGTCGTACGCAGCGACAGCGCGATGCCGCCGACGGCAACGGTCGAGGTCGTGACGAGGCCGAACGGATTGACGCCGAGCACATCCATCCGATAGATGGCATAGGCGACCAGCGATAGCGCGAATAGCACGTCGCCTAGGATGCGCGGAAGCGACATGCGCGCCAGCACCCCTTGGAAGACGAAGATCAGCAGGATGCGGATGAAGCCGATCGTCGCGATGACCAGCACGCCCTCGCGCAACGCGATGCCGGCCTTGGTCCCTTCGAGTCCGGCGCCGAAGCGCGCCAGCACGGCGAGGCCGGCGACGCCGATGGCCAGTATGCTCAGCATCGGAATCAGGCCGGGCCGGGTCTCCGGCTTCCAGCGCATCATCACCAGTGCCAGCAGGCCTCCGGCAGCGGCGAAGAGCAGCGCTTCGTGAAGCGTCGCGGCAAGGTTCATTGTGGCAATCGTTTTTTGCCCGGGCCGCCCCGGCGTCGCGTGATTATAGAGCCCTACGACAGCCGGCGCGTGGATCGCAGACGCGCATCGCCACCGGAATCGCCATTCGGTGCCCCGGTACTCTAGAATGACGCGGCCCATGCCCTCGCCTCGCACCGGCGGCCAGATCCTGGTCGCAAACCTTCTCGCCCAGGGCGCCGATCTGGCTTTTTGCGTTCCCGGCGAAAGCTATCTGCCGGTGCTCGACGCCTTGTACGATGTGCGCGAGCGTCTGCGCCTGATCGTGTGCCGGCAGGAAGGCGGCGCGGCGTATATGGCCGAGGCCTACGGCAAGCTGACCGGCAGGCCCGGCATCGCGCTGGTGACGCGCGGACCCGGTGCATCGAACGCCGCCGTCGGCATCCATACTGCGGCGCAGGATTCGTCGCCGATGATCGTGTTCGTCGGTCAGGTCGGCAGCGATTTCGCCGATCGCGAAGCCTTCCAGGAAATCGACTATCGCCGCATGTACGGCAGCAACGTCAAATGGGTCGCGCAAATCGAGCGCGCCGACCGCATTCCCGAATATGTCGCGCGTGCTTTCAGGGTCGCGCAATCCGGCCGCCCGGGTCCGGTCGTACTGGCGCTGCCGGAGGATATGCTGGTCGCCAGCGCCTCCGTCGACGACGCCGTCCGCGTCGAGCCGACGATCGTGTACCCGGGACCCGAAGCAATCGCGGCGCTGCGCTCACGGCTTGGCCAGGCGCGCCGGCCGCTGGTGCTCGCCGGCGGCAGCGGCTGGAACGAGCGCGCCTGCGCCGATCTCGCGCGCTTTGTCGCGGCCAACGCCCTGCCGGTTGCGTGCGCGTTCCGGAACCAGGACTTGGTCGACAACCGCGACGAGCACTACGCAGGCGAGCTCGGCATCGGTCCGAATCCGAAGCTCGCCGCGCGCGTGCGCGATGCCGACCTGCTGCTGGTCATCGGCGAGCGCCTGGGCGAGATGGTCACTTCCGGCTATACGCTGCTCAGCGTGCCGAATCCGGCGCAGGCGCTGGTTCATCTGCATCCCGGCGCCGACGAATTGGGCAAGGTCTACCAGCCGTCGTTGGCGATCGCCGCATCGTTGCCGGCGGCCTGCGCGGCGCTGGCCGACATGCCCCCGATCGCGGCTCCGGTCTGGACCGGCAGCGCTTCCGCGGCACACGCCGAGTATCTGTCCTGGCAGTCGCCGCGGCCGATGCCCGGCGAGCTCGACCTCTGGCAGGTCGTCGGATTTCTGCGTGACCGGCTGCCGGAAGACGCGATCCTCGTCAACGGCGCCGGCAACTACGCGACCTGGCTGCATCGCCTGTACCGGTATCCGCGCTACCGTACCCAGCTCGCGCCGTACAGCGGCTCGATGGGTTATGGCGTACCGGCTGCGATCGCGGCCAAGGCCGTTTGTCCCGAGCGCATCGTCGTATCATGGAACGGCGACGGCTGCTTTCTGATGAACGGCCAGGAGCTCGCGACCGCGGTCCAGTACCGTATGAACGTCGTTTTCGTCGTCGTCGACAACGGCATGTACGGAACCATCCGCATGCACCAGGAGCGGAACTATCCGGCCCGGGTTTCGGGGACCGATCTCGTGAACCCGGACTTCGCGGCGCTGGCTCGTGCCTACGGTGCGCACGGCGAGACCGTGCTGCGAACCGAGGACTTCGCGCCGGCCTTCCTGCGCGCCAGGGATAGCGGCAAGCCGGCGCTCCTGCATTTGAAGCTCGATCCGCAGGCGATCACTCCCAATATCACGCTCGACGCCTTGCGCGCACAGGGCGGCGCCAAGGGGGCCTGACTCCGCGCGCTTCAATCGTTTTGCCGGATCCCGCGATCGGCACTGCCGCGCGCGGACGAAGTGATACAGTGACCGAGAGGCCCGGCCTCAGACCGATGCTCGCACCCACTCCCGTCGATATTCCGAAGGCGGCGCCCGTCCGCGCGCATCATGGGCGGCTTTTCCGCAAGTACCTGCTGGTGATACTGGCGCCGGTCACCGTCATTCTGCTTGCTTCCGGCTGGATCAGCTTCGATTTCTCGTCCACCGAGATCAAATCCGGGATCGCTGGTCTGCAGCACGAGAAAGCGGTGGCCGCCGCGTCGAGGATCGAGCAGTACATC
>DASYJB010000138.1:0-9904 GCA_035996965.1 Casimicrobiaceae bacterium
ATTTGGTCGCGACACCATCGGCTACAATCGCAACCTACGGGCAGCATGTCACTGCAATCTCTCTCCTGATGGGCTACAAGGCAAGCATCGACGATCGGGTCGCCGCGGATGCCGGCACGGCGCGCGAGTTGCTGCGCCAAACCTTCGGCTATACAAGCTTCCGCGCCGGCCAGGGTGAAGTCGTCGACCACCTCGTCGGCGGCGGCGACGCGCTGGTGCTGATGCCGACCGGCGGCGGGAAGTCGCTCTGCTATCAGATCCCGTCGCTGGTCCGGCCGGGGACGGGGATCGTCGTCTCGCCGCTGATCGCGCTAATGCAGGACCAGGTCGCTGCGCTGCTGCAGCTCGGCGTGCGCGCCGCATTCCTGAATTCGACGCAGAGCGCCGAGACCGCGCGCGCGACCGAGCGTGCGCTGGCCGCCGGCGAGCTCGACCTCCTGTACGTCTCGCCGGAGCGACTGACGATGCCGCGTTGCCTCGACTTGATCGACCGGGCCGAGGTCGCGCTGTTCGCGATCGACGAAGCGCACTGCGTGTCGCAATGGGGCCACGATTTCCGGCCTGAGTACCTGGCGCTGTCGGTGCTGCATCAGCGTTATCCGCGCGTGCCGCGAATCGCGCTGACGGCGACCGCCGATCCGCAGACTCGCGCCGAGATCGTGACGCGCCTGGATCTCGGGGCGGCGCGCGTTTTCGTGTCGAGCTTCGATCGCCCCAACATCCGCTACACGATCGTCGACAAGGACGATGGCCGCGCACAGCTGTTTCGCTTCATCGCCGACGAGCATGCGGGCGAGGCAGGCATCGTCTACTGCCTGTCGCGGCGCAAGGTCGATGAGACCGCCGCGTGGCTCGGCTCCAAGGGCGTCAACACCCTGCCCTATCACGCCGGCATGGACAACCCGACGCGGAGCGAGAACCAGGCGCAATTTCAGCGCGAAGAAGGCCTGGTGATGGTCGCGACGATCGCCTTCGGCATGGGCATCGACAAGCCGGATGTCCGCTTCGTCGCGCATCTCGACCTGCCGAAAAGCGTCGAGGCCTATTACCAGGAAACCGGACGCGCGGGGCGCGACGGCGCTCCCGCGGATGCATGGATGGCGTACGGCTTGTCCGATGTCGTCCAGCAGCGGCGGCTGATCGAGGCCTCGGATGCCGCCGACGATTACAAACGCGTCAGCGCGGCCAAGCTCGACGCTTTGCTCGGCCTGTGCGAGACCGCCGGCTGCCGCCGCGTGCGGCTGCTCGATTACTTCGGCGAGGCAAGCGTTCCCTGCGGCAATTGCGATACATGCCTCGCGCCTCCCGAAACCTACGATGCCACCTCCGAAGCGCAAAAGGCATTGTCGACGATCTATCGCACCGGCCAGCGCTTCGGCGCGCTGCATTTGATCGACGTGCTGCGCGGCAAGCCGGGCGAGCGAGTGCAGCGTTGGGGACACGATCAGCTCTCGGTATTCGGCATCGGCGCCGATATCGACGACGGTGCATGGCGCAACGTGTTCCGGCAACTGGTCGCCCTCGGCTTGGCGAGCGTCGACCACGAAGCGCATGGCGCGCTGCGGCTCAATGCGGCCAGCCGGCCGGTGCTCAAGGGCGAGCGCCGGATCGCGCTGCGGCGCGCGCGGCCGCGAGGCCGCGCGCGAGGCCCGCATCGCACCGGCGGCCCGGACGCGACGCTGACCGCGGCCGAGAACGCACTGCTCGATCGGCTCAAGGCCTGGCGGCTTGCCGAGGCGCGGTCTCAGGCGGTGCCGGCGTTCGTCATCCTGCACGACCGGACGCTGGCGGAGATCGCCCGGCAGCGGCCGGACGGCATCGCGGCGATCGCCGGCATCGCCGGAATCGGCGCGAAAAAGCTGGAGCGCTACGGCCCGGCGCTGGTCGAGCTCGTCGCGCGCGGCGCCTGACGGCGCGCCGTGGAGCGCCCAGGGGACCCGAGAATGCCTTCCGGGCCAAGTCGTAGCGCGAAGGCCCGCGCGGCGCAGTCGGTCGCCGACTTCCGCTTCTACGAGGAGTTGAACGACTTCCTGCGCCCCGAGCTGCGCAAGCGCACGTTCAGCCACGGCTTCAACGGCACGCCGGCGATCAAGGACGTCATCGAAGCGATCGGCGTGCCGCACGCCGAGATCGACCTGGTGCTGATCGACGGCGAGTCGGTGGACTTTGCCCGGCGCCTGCGCGATGGCAACCGGGTGGCCGTCTACCCGGTGTTCGAGCGCCTCGATATGACGCCGCTGACGCGTCTGCGGCCGCGGCCGCTGCGCCGCACGCGGTTCGTGCTCGACGTGCATCTGGGCACGCTGGCCCGATACCTGCGCCTGCTCGGCTTCGATACCCTTTATCGCAACGACTACGACGATCACCAGATCGTGCGGCTGGCGCACGACCAGTCGCGCATCATTCTGACCAGGGATAAGGGTCTGCTCAAGCACGCTGCCGTCACGCGGGGCCGCTGGATCCGCCACACGCGGCCACTCGAGCAGCTGCGCGAGACGCTGGTCGCGTTCGATCTGGCCGGCAGCGCCCGGCCGTTCACGCGCTGCGCGGTGTGCAACGGCAGCTTGCGCCCGCTCGCCCGGCGCAATGTCGCCAGCCTGGTGCCGGCGCGAATTCGCGAGCGGCACGATAAATTCGTCCGTTGCACGCTTTGTGGCCGGATCTACTGGCCCGGGACGCACACGATGCGCATCCGCAAGGCGCTGCAGGACGCGTCGATCGACCTTTTGCCTCAGTTATCTCAGTTGCCTCAGTTGCCCTAAATCGCGGGCGTCCGCGCAGCGTCAGCGTTGCCCGCGGCCGACCGGTTCACGTTAACGCCAACCCGCGCTAGGCCGATCCCATCGCGTTGGCCGATCCCAGGATGTCTCGCGGATCGCGTCCCGCCGCGCGCGCGGGCATGACTTGCTCCTCGGCTTCGTCGATGCGCTTGACGTCTCCGCTCAACTCGCCGCCTTCGGCGACGATCAGCTTGCCATACCGGATCTTGCCCGACACGCGGCCGGTGCCGTGCACGACCAGCCGGGTGCGTGCGGTCAGCTCGCCGGAAAAATCGCCGTGAATTTCCGCCACGTCGATCAACGCCGTACCTTTCAAGGTTCCCGGCTTGTCGATCTGCATCGCCTTGCTGTGCACGGTCGCCTCGACATGGCCCTCGATGACCAGCACGTCGCAATCGGAAATCTCCACGCCCTTCAGCTTGATGTTGACGCCGATGAACAGTTTGCTTCCCGCCGCGATCTCGCCGCTGGCGCTTGCCGCAGCGCCTGCCGCGCGTGCGGGAGTGGCTGGGGCGATCGCTTCGGTCAGTGTCGGCGTGACTGCCGGCGGCAACTCGCGCGTCGCCGCAGCCGCCTGGGCCTGCTGGCGCAGCGGCGCCCCGGTGGACGCGCCGCGCGTGGTGGAGGTCGGCGGATCGTACAGCGCAGGCTTGAGCCCGGACTTTCCGGCATCCTTGCCATCGGCAGGGTTGTCGCGGCGATTGAAATTAAGCATGAATTCTCCTTCGGAGATCGGTCTTTCAGATCATGACATTGTCATTTTTTTCTGATTATTCCCTTTTGCGAGCCCGAATGCAACCCGAAGCTGCCACAGCCGTCGCGAAAGACGCATTGCGCCTTCGCGCCACTTCCTCGTCGCACCCGACGACATCAAGACGAATCATAACGCTCAAAAGCGGCACACGGTCTGCATGCCCGACGAGCGGGCGTTTATTGCGCGGCGCGTTTGCGCCGACGCTGTCGGCCCTCTTGCCCGGTCCCTGCACGCGCGCCGCCCTTGCGGCGACGATAGCGCCTCATCAGCGGCGGAATCGAGACGCCGTGCACGACGATCGACGTCACGACGGTGACCAGGGTCAGGCCGATGACCGTCGGCGCCACCGCGTTGGGCAGGCCACGGTTTACCGCGTACAGCAGATAGTAGACCGAGCCGATGCCGCGGATGCCGAACCATGCGATCAGCGGCAGCTGCGAGCGTGAAGACATCGCCGGCGCGCCGGCGATCAGTATGCTGACCGGCCGGATCACCAGAAGCAGCAGCGGCACGAACCAAAGCGCGCTTGGTGGAATGACCGCGTACGAGAACATCGCGCCGACGGCCAGCACCATCGCGATTTCGGCGAAGCGTTCCAGCTGCTCGTCGAAGCTCAGCACCGCCTCCGCCATGTGCGCCGGGGCTTTGACCGGGTGCGTCGCGTTCGCCGGCGCGGAGGCCTCGCCTTTTTCGATCTCGGCGCCGGCGCCCGGAGTCATCGCGACCGGCAAGCG
Source organism: Casimicrobiaceae bacterium (assembly GCA_035996965.1). Lineage (GTDB taxonomy): Bacteria > Pseudomonadota > Gammaproteobacteria > Burkholderiales > Casimicrobiaceae > PALSA-1003. The sequence continues at coordinate 4,269 of DASYJB010000138.1, forward strand.
CGGGCGCGAACCGGTCTCGTGCATCGGTCTCATCCGCGGCAGCGCGAGGCCGGCGGCAAAGACTGCGAGGAATCCGGACGCATGCGCCAGTAACGCGATGCCGTAGACCAGGGCGATCAGGCCCAGCGCCAGAAATTCGTTCAGCCCGATCGCGTGTCCATGGCGCGTGCGCAAATGCAGGATCAGCGTGCTGACCCACGCGCCGAGCAGCCAGCCGATCCCCAGGCCGCCGCCAATACCCCATAACACGTCGACCAGCAGCCATTGCCCGCCCGCGCCGCCAAGTTCGTGCAGGCCGAGCAAGCCCATGCCCAGCAGGACCAGCGGCAGCGCTGCGCCGTCGTTCAGTCCCGCCTCACCGCTCAAGCTGAAGCGCAACAGATCGCGATCGCGCGGATCATCCAGCTGCACGTCCGAAGCGAGGACCGGGTCGGTGGGCGCCAGGATCGCACCCAGCAATATCGCCGCGCCCAGCGGCAGCGCCAGCCACGCGACGCCGACGGCGGCAACCAGCGCGATGGTCGCGACCATCGCGACGGTCGCAAGGCTGATCGGCAACCGCCATCGCCTGTCCTTGAGCGGCACGCTGATGCGCAGCGCGGTGACGAAAACGGAAATCACGACCGCGGTTTCCGCCAGCCGTTCGAGCAGCGGCGAATAGGCTTTCGGATCGGGCAGCAGCATGCCGAGGCCGCTGGGTCCGAGCGCGAAGCCTGCGCCGAGGTAGAGCATCGCCGGACTGAGCGGCATGCGCTCGACCCACGTGCCGAGAAACGCCATCGCGATCAGCAGCACGCCGGCGACGAGCGCCCACAGCGCGAAATTGGTCGCCATCAATACCGCACGACGGCGCGAATCGACTCGCCGGCATGCATCAGGTCGAATCCCCGGCGTCGCCGATGCCGGTGGCTTTGAGGTCGATCAGCACCTCGCCGCCGCGCGGCCCGTCGAGGCGAACCGTCTCGATCGACAGCGGTGCGCCGGCGCGATGCGCGACTGCAGCACGAACGTCCAAGTTTCCTCCGGGACTATCCGTCATTGTTGCGAATGCGCGGGCGGCTGTAAACAGCGGGCAGGCTCCGAGTATTCCAAAGATTGCGCGCCAGTCGTATGCAGCCCAGACGTCCGATTGTCAGGCTTGGCGCCTGACTCGCGATGGCCTGCAATGCGGTATATTGCACTCACGCCCGCGGCATGCCTGCTTCGGCCGGGGCCCGACGATCCCATTTGACGGAGGTATGCAATGAGCGCGAATCTGGGGAAACGTAGATTGGTCGCCGCGATGGCGGCGGTGGTGGCGGTGACGGTATTTGGCGTCTGCACATCGACGGCGCAGACGGCCGGGATGTCGAACACCCAGACGCTGACCTTAACGGGAGCCAGCGAAGTCCCGCCGGTTACGACGGCTGCAACGGGCACGGCGACCGTTACGATCAATCCCGACCGCGGTGTCGTCGTAAAGGTCACCGTGACCGGCATGACCGCAACAGCGTCGCATATTCACGAAGGCGCGGCAGGCGCCAACGGACCGGTGATCGTGCCGTTCACGAAGACCGCTGACAACACATTTTCCTCGTCCGACGGCGCGAAGCTGACCGAAGCGCAGTACGCCAGCTACAAAGCGGGCAATCTGTACGTCAACGTGCACAGCGCCGCCAATCCCGGCGGTGAAGTTCGCGCGCAGATCAAGGGCGGCTGAGCGGGCCTTCCGGCGCAACGGTAAGATCCGAAGACGCGCCGAAGCCGGCGCGTCTTTTTTGGGCATCGCTCCGGCGGCAGACGCTGCCTACCCGCCGGTTGCGCGAGTCGCGTTCGCTGCTGCGTCCAGCTCGCTGCCGATACGCCGAAAACGCCGTGCGGCATCGGCGCGCTCGTCGCGAAGCGCGACGCGCGTGGCGATCAAGTCGAACGCGCTGCCGTCGTCGCTTTCGATGCGGCGCGGATCGGCGCCGTAGGCTTCCACCGTCGCGATGCTTCGATCCAAGGTGCGCAGGCCGTCGTCGAGCACCGCGAGCGCGGCGGCCTCCTTTGCGGCGAGCGCGGTCCGGGCGCGCTCGAGGTCGGCACCGGCCACCGGCTGGTCTGCGGCGGACGCACGACTCTCGTCGTTCGGATCGGTGACAATCACCGGAACGCTTACCGTCCACCGCTCTTCCTTCCAGGTCCAGCGCACGACGCCGACCGGCAGCAATTGCGTTTTCCAGCGCCAGTCGGGTATGTCGAAATCCAGATGCTGCGGCCGCATGACGATGACCGGCAGATCGGCATAGACTCCGCGCCACACGGTGCGGCATTCGTTCGATACCGTCCAGTCGACGTACTTGCAGCTGAACTCGGGATAGGTGCCGATCTTCCGGCGCTCGGTTCGCACGGCCGGTCCTTCGTAGCCCCATCGCGCGGCCCGTGTGATGCCGGTCGGCGCCCTGAACGCGAATTCGCGCTGCTCGATCGTCAGCAGCGGAACACGGATCGTCCACTGGAATTCGCGCGTGCCGGGATAGACGACAGGCGCCGATGGAAACAGAACGCCGTCACCGGAACCTTCGCTTCCGGCGCCATGCGCCGCCATCGGTACCCCGCCGACCGAGACCAGCGCACACCAGGCTGCCGTCCAACGCCAAGCCGTCCGCCCCATTTTCATCCTCATCATCCGTCCGCCAGCAGAAAGCCCCGGCTGTCCTCGAGAAAATTCGGCCCGGTGTCCGAGCGCACCGCGGTGCCGACTCCTTGTGCGGTCAGCACTTCGAGCAGCAGCGCGCTGGGAACGCCGCCGTCGATGATGTGCACCGAGCGTACGCCTTCGCGCACCGCCTGCAGCGCGGCCGAAAGCCGCGGCCGCATGCCGCCGGCGACCGTGCCGTCATCCAGCAACGCGTCGGCCGCGCCCGCCTTCAGTATGTAGACGAGCTTGCCGGAGCGATCGAGAATGCCGGGCACGTTGGTCATCAGAATCAGCTTCTCGGCTTGCAAAGCTCTGGCCAGCCGCCCGGCCAGAAGATCGGAGTTGATGTGATACGCGGTGCCATCGACCCCGACGCCGATCGGCATGATCACCGGTATGAACTTGCGCGACAGCAGGAGCTCCACGAGGTCGGTGTCGATGCTTTCGACGTCGCCGACGAAACCGAGCTCGGGCGTGGGTTCGCCGCCTTCGTCCGCCGGCAAGCTCATGCGGCGCGCGTGAATGAAACGGCCGTCCTGGCCGTCGAGTCCGACCGCCCTGCCGCCGTGACGATTGATGAGGCCGGTGAGCTCCTGGTTTAGTTCCCCCAGCGCCATTTCGACGATCGTCAGCGTCCGCTCGTCGGTAATGCGCAGGCCGCGATGCCGCCGCGTTTCGATGCCCAGCTGGCGGGTCAGCTCGTCGATGCGCCAGCCGCCGCCATGCACGACGACCGGTTTCATTCCGACCAGCCGCAACAACGCGACATCGCGCGCGAACCCCGCCTTGAGCGCCGGATCGGCCATCGCGTTGCCGCCGAGCCGGATCACCAGTGTCTTGCCGTGGTAGGCGCGAATGTAGGGCAGCGCTTCGGCAAGAATGCGGGCTTTGGGATTGGCGGCCATGGCGATAGTCGGCGAGTCTACACGCTGCGCTGTTCCGGGATCACGCAAAAACAGCGGCTGCGCAACGGCGGTGGGCCGCGCTAGGCAATTCCCGCCGCGTGCGCAATAAGCTCGTACGAACGGCGCCGCGCCGCGGCGTCGTGCGTCCAGGTGACGACGACGATCTCGTCGAGCTGCAGGCGATGCGCTTCTGCGCCGAGCCGCGCGAGGACCGCATCGCCGGTGCCGACGAACGCCCTGGCGCGCATCGCAGCGATCCGCGCCTGCTCTTCGGCGTTGTACGGATAGGCGGCGGCCTCGTCGGGCGCGACCAGCGGCATGCGAGTGCCTTTCTCGAAGCCGGTGCGCCAGAATTCGCGCGTCGTCGCCAGGCGCCGCGCCTCGGCTTCGGTATCCGCCGCCAGCGCCCAGATGCACACGGTCGCCAGCGGTTGCGGATGCCGTGCGCTCGGTCGGTAGTTGTCGCGATAGAGGCGCAGTGCCTGCTCGACGCCGCGTCCCTCGCTGAAAAAGTAGGCGAATGCGTAAGGCAGCCCGAAATACGCGGCCAGCTGCGCGCCATAGTCGGAGCTGCCCAATATCCACAGTTCCGGCGTCGATGGGCCTTGCGGATGCGCGTCGACCGCCTGGAACGGATGATCGGCGGGCAGCGGCGTTCCGCTAAGCCAGGCCTGGAGCTCGGCAACCTGCTGCGGGAAGCGCTCGGCTGCGGCGCCGGCATCCGGATTGAGCGCGAACGCGGTCAGCCGGTCGGACCCGGGCGCGCGACCGACGCCCAGATCGATGCGGCCCGGTGCGATCGCTTCCAGCACGCGAAACTGCTCGGCGACTTTCAGCGCGGAGTAGTGCGGCAGCATGACGCCGGCGCTGCCGACGCGGATGCGTTCGGTCGTCGCGGCGATGGCGGCGATCAGGACTTCCGGCGCGGTGCCGACGATGCTGCTGCTGTTGTGATGCTCGGACACCCAGTAGCGGTGATAGCCGAGACCATCGCACAGGCGCGCGAGCGCCAGCGTCTCGCGGATCGCCTGATCTTCAGGCAGGCCTTTGGACGCGGTCGATTGATCGAGGACCGAGAGAATCATCAAGACCGGAGGATAGCAAGACCGAGCCCGGGCCCTTAGCGGTAACCGGCGGCCTGGAGCTCGAACAGCTCGGCATAGCGCCCGCCGCCCGCCAGCAGCTCGTCGTGCGTGCCGGCCGCCTCGATTCTGCCATCGGCCAGCACCACGATGCGGTCGGCCATGCGTACGCTGGAAAAGCGATGCGAGATCAGCACCGCGGTCTTGCCCTTGGAGAGCTCCTTGAAGCGCTGAAAGATCTCGAATTCGGCGCGCGCATCGAGCGCGGCCGTCGGCTCGTCGAGGATCAACAGCTGCGCATCGCGCATGTAGGCGCGCGCAATGGCGATCTTCTGCCATTCGCCGCCCGAGAGGTCGACCCCGGTGCGGAAGCGCTTGCCGATGATCTGATCGTAGCCCTGCGGCAGCCGCTGGATCAGATCGTCGGCCAGGCTCTGCCTGGCCGCGGCGGCGATGCGGGCGCGATCTTCGCGAGCCTCGATGCGCCCGACGGCGATGTTTTCCGCCGCGCTCAGGTGGTAGCGGACGAAGTCCTGGAAGATGACGCCGATGTTCGAGCGCAGGGTGAACAGGTCGTACTCCCGCAGGTCATGCCCGTCGAGCAGGATGCGTCCCTCGTCGGGGTCATACAGGCGCGCGAGCAGCTTGACGACCGTCGTCTTGCCGGCGCCGTTCTCCCCGACCAGCGCGAGAACCTCGCCGGCATGCAAGGTGACATTCAGGTCCCGCACCGCCCACCGCTCGCCTCCCGGATAGCGGAAGCCGACGCCCTCGAAGCGTATCCCTTCGCGCAGCGGCACCGGAAACGGCCGGGGATTTGGCGGGGAGACGATTTCCGGCGTGATCTCGAAGAATGAAAACAGGTCGTCGAGATAAAGCGCCTGGCCGGCTACCTGCGAAAACCCGATCAGCATGTTCTCCAGCAAGGTTCGCAGCCGGCGGAACGAGCCGGAAAGAAACGTCAGATCGCCGATCGTGAATTCGCCG
>DASYJB010000139.1:0-26917 GCA_035996965.1 Casimicrobiaceae bacterium
GGCTTCGTCGGCGCGATCATCGGCGGCATGTCGAGCTATCCGCTGGCGGCGGCCGGCGCGTTCCTGGTCGGCCTGCTCGAGTCGTACTCGTCGTTCTGGGCCAGCGCGTTCAAGGAAGTGATCGTTTTCACCTTGATCATCCCGGTGCTGCTCTGGCGCTCGCTGACGACGCGCCATCACGAGGAAGAAGAGTGACGCGATGAGGCGGGCGGCGCTCCTGGTCTTTGTCGTAGCGCTGCTGGCCGCACCGTTCGCGGCGCCGCCGTTCTGGGTCACGCTGCTGAACTACATCGGGCTCTATAGCATCGTGACGCTGGGACTGGTGCTTCTGACCGGTGTCGCGGGCCAGACGTCGTTCGGCCAGGCCGCGTTTGTCGGGCTCGGCGCGTATACGACCGCGTACCTCTCGGTGAATTATCCGGCGCTGTCGCCATGGGTCAATCTGGCCGTCGGCATGGCGCTCACGGCGTTCGTTGCGCTGACGCTCGGCTTTATCACGCTGCGGATGAGAGGTCATTATCTGCCGCTGGCGACGATCGCGTGGGGGATAAGCATTTTCTACGTGTTCGGCAATCTGGACATCCTCGGCGGGAATACCGGAATGAGCGGCATCGCGCCGCTTTCGTTTTTCGCATGGGAGCTGCGCAACGAACGTCACATCTACTACCTGATCTGGCTCATCGTGCTGGTCAGCCTGTGGATGGCCGATAATCTGCTCGATTCGCGCCCGGGAAGGGCGGTGCGCGCGCTGAAGGGCGGGCTCGACATGGCCGAAGCCTTCGGCGTCGATGCGGGGCGGTTGAAAATCGTCGTGTTCATCTATGCGGCACTGCTTGCCTGCATTTCCGGCTGGCTGTACGCGCATCTGCAACGCTTCGTCAATCCGACGCCGTTCGGCATCAACCAGGGCATCGAGTATCTGTTCATGGCGGTGGTTGGCGGGGCCGGCAGCGTCTGGGGCGCTGTCGTGGGCGCGACGCTGATCACGCTGCTGAAGCAGTTGCTGCAGGGCTGGCTGCCGCAATTGCTCGGGCGCGAAGGCAATTTCGAGCTGGTCGTCTTCGGCATACTGATGATCCTGCTGCTGCAGCGCACTCGCGACGGCGTCTGGCCGTGGCTGGCGCGATTGCTGCCCGGCGAAGTCGCGCGTACGGTTGCCGCAGCGCCTGCACTACCGCGACGCCCCCGCCAGGCGGGCACGGCGCCGCTGCTGACCGTCGATCGTGCGCGCAAGGAATTCGGCGGCTTGGTCGCGGTCGACGATCTCTCCTTCGAGATCCGCCCCGGCGAGATTCTTGGCTTGATCGGGCCGAACGGCGCAGGCAAAAGCACGATGTTCAACCTGATCAGCGGCGCGCTGCCGCTGAGCCGCGGCACGATCATCTTCAACGGCCAGCAGATCGGCGGTCGGCAGCCGTTCCAGATCGCGCAACTGGGCATCGGCCGAACGTTCCAGCATGTCAAGCTGATCGCGGGCATGTCGGTGCTCGACAACGTCGCGCTCGGCGCCTACCTGCGCGGCAAGGCCGGAGTCGCTCGCGCCGCGCTGCGTCTCGACCGGCGAGAGGAAGCGCGCGTGCGTGCCGAGGCGGCGGCGCAGGTCGCTCGCGTCGGATTGGCCGATTCGCTGCATACGCCGGCCGGCTCGCTGCCGCTGGGACGGCAGCGCATCGTCGAGATCGCCCGCGCGCTCGCCGCTGATCCACTGCTGCTCCTGCTCGACGAGCCTGCGGCAGGGCTTCGCTTCCTGGAAAAGCAGCAGCTCGCGACCTTGCTGCGCAGTCTGCGCGCGGAGGGCATGACCATCCTGCTGGTCGAGCACGATATGGATTTCGTCATGGGGCTGACCGACCGCCTGGTCGTGATGGATTTCGGCGAAAAACTCGCCGAAGGACTGCCGGCCGATATCCAGCGCAATCCCGCGGTGCTCGAAGCCTACCTGGGGGCCGTTTGAGCCAGCGACGGCCATGAGCGCATTGCTCGAGATCGTCGACCTGCATGTCGCCTACGGCAAGGTCGGAGCCGTCCACGGCGTGTCGCTGACGGTCGACGAAGGCAGCATCGTCACGGTGATCGGCCCCAACGGCGCCGGCAAGACGACGCTGCTTGCGGCGATCATGGGATTGCTGCCGTCGCGCGGCGACATCGTGTACGGCGGCGCGCGAGTGAACCGGGCCAGCGTCGAAGAGCGTGTGGCGCAACGACTTTGCCTGGTCCCGGAGCGCCGCGAATTGTTCGCCGCGATGACGGTCGCGGACAACCTGGAGCTCGGCGCGTTCCAACGCCATCGGGCCCGCGATCGGACGCTCGGCAAAACGCGGGACGAGGTCTATCAGCGATTCCCGCGACTCGCCGAGCGCCGCGCCCAGCTTGCGGGCACGCTGTCGGGCGGCGAGCGCCAGATGCTGGCGCTCGGTCGCGCACTGATGGCCGGGCCGCGATTGCTGATGCTCGACGAGCCCAGCCTAGGCCTGGCGCCGCTGATCGTCAGGGAAATCTTCAGCATCATTGCCGCGCTGAAGGCCAGTGGCGTGTCCATTCTGCTGGTCGAACAGAACGCGCGCGCCGCGCTGCAGATCGCCAGCCACGGCTATGTTCTCGAAACCGGGACGGTCGCGATCGCCGGACCCAGCGAGGCAATATCGCGCGATGTGCGGGTCGCGGCGACCTATCTCGGACGCACACCTGACGGCAATACACGCGCGTAACGGCGCGCGATGGCCCTTGTGCCGGCAGGCAGGCGCCCCGACAATGCAGGTATCCGTCGTCTTTGAGTGAATCCCCCGTGACCGATCTCGTCGTTCCGCCCGTCAAGTCCGCGTTGCTCGAGCAGGCGACGCGATTATTGCTCGCCCCGGCAGCCCTTGAGCTTCGCCAGTTGTCCGACGTGCTCGCCGGAATCCATGGTCATCGAATCGATCATGCCGATCTGTATTTTCAGTATTCGCGCGTCGAAAGCTGGAGTCTCGAGGAGGGTATCGTCAAGTCGGGTTCGTTCTCGATCGATCGCGGCGTCGGCGTGCGCGCGATCTCGGGAGAAAAGACCGCGTTCGCTTATTCCGACGATATCAGCCTCGATGCATTGACGCAGGCGGCGACGGCGACGCGCGCGATCGGGCGGCAGGGCCAGTCCGCCGTCGCGGCACTCGACCGGATCGGCGGGGCCAGAACGCTCTATTCGGCAAACGACCCGGTCGCTGCGTTGACCGACGAAGCCAAGGTCGCGCTGCTCGAGCGCCTGGAACGGCTGGCGCGAGCCCGCGACCCGAGGATAACGCAGGTGATGGCATCGCTCGCCGGTGAATACGAGGCGATCCTGGTGGCGCGCAGCGACGGGTCGATCGCCGCGGACGTGAGGCCCCTGGTCCGGATCTCGCTCAATGTGATCGCAGAGCACAACGGTCGCCGCGAGCAGGGAATGGCCGGTGGAGGTGGGCGCGTCGACTACGGGTTCTTCACCGACGCGTTGCTCGAATCGTACGCTGCGCAGGCGGTCGATCAGGCGCTGATGAATCTCGACGCACGCGATGCCCCCGCTGGCACGATGACCGTCGTGCTGGGCCATGGCTGGCCAGGCATCCTGCTGCACGAGGCGATCGGCCATGGCCTCGAGGGCGATTTCAACCGCAAGGGCACGTCGGCCTTTTCCGGCCGGGTCGGCCAGCGCGTCGGGGCGCGCGGCGTGACGGTGGTCGACGATGGAACGATCCCCGATCGCCGTGGCTCGCTCAACATCGACGACGAAGGCAATCCGACGCAGCGTACGGTGCTGATCGAGGATGGCGTCCTCAAAGGCTACATGCAGGATTCGCTGAATGCGCGGCTGATGGGCGTCGCTCCTACCGGCAATGGCCGCCGGGAGTCGTTCGCGCACATGCCGATGCCGCGAATGACCAACACGATCATGCTGAACGGCGACAAAGACCCGGCGGAGATCATCGCCTCGGTGCAAAACGGTCTGTATGCGATCAACTTCGGGGGCGGTCAGGTCGACATCACTAACGGCAAGTTCGTATTTTCGGCCGCCGAGGCCTGGAAGATCGAAAACGGGAAGCTCGCCTATCCGGTCAAGGGTGCAACGCTGATCGGCAATGGTCCCGACGCATTGACCCGCGTGTCGATGATCGGCAACGACATGGCGATGGACTCCGGCATCGGCACTTGCGGCAAGGAAGGGCAGAGCGTGCCGGTGGGCGTCGGACAGCCGACACTGCGCATCGACGGATTGACCGTCGGCGGCACGGCCTGATCGCTGCGCCGCGCTCGTTACCCTCGGTCAGTGCAGAGGCCCGGCGGGCTGAATGGCGGCGATCGCCGGCGCCGGCGACGAATGGTGCATGACCATTCGCCAACCGGAAGGCGTGCGCAAAAAGACATTGGTGACGATCGCCGCGCCCCGGGGCTTGGTGTCGCTGCCGACGGTGACCTGTTCGATCGCGCTTTGCATCGCCAACCCTACGGTCTCGACCGTTGTGACGTCTTCGAGGCGAAAGGACAGCTTGGTGTCGCTGGCGAACAATTGCTCCCAGCCGGCGCGCACCGCCTCGTAGCCGACCAGACGCGGTCCGCCGGGATGGATGCAGACGAGCTCCTCGTCCTCCGCCCAGGTCGCCATCATCGCGTCGACGTCTTTCGCTTCGAACGCCTGATAGAACGCCATCGCCGCATCCTGGGGCGAGGTGAAGATCGTCGGAGTGCGTGGTTTGGCCATCGTTAACGCTGCGCGCGCGCCAAATCATACACAAGATTCGGCGACAATTCGCGCATGCACTTGAAGTGTCCGAGCGGGCATTCCCGCTCGAAGCAGGGGCTGCAGACGATGTCGATCTTGGCGACGCGCGCGAGCGGCGACAGCGGCGGTGTGTAGTCGGGACTCGATGAGCCGAACAGCGCGACCAGCGGCCGGCCGACTGCCGCGGCAGCGTGCATCAGGCCGGAATCGTTGCTGACCACGACGCTGGCGGTTGCGAGCAGATCGATCGCGGTCCCCAGATCGGTTCTGCCGCACACGTTGCGCACTTCGGGAATCGCGGCGGCGATCGGGTCCGCGGCGACGCGGTCGTTGGGCGAACCGATCAGCCAGACGACGTATCCCGAATCGATGAAGCGCTGCGCCAGCGTGATGAAATGCTCGGTGGGCCAGCGCTTGGCCGGGCCGTACTCGGCCCCGGGACACAGGATCGCGACCGGGCGATGCGTGCTCAGGCCGAGCGCGCGGATCGCTTCGGCTGCATTTCCCGCATCGGGCACGAGGACCGGAGCTGCGGAGGTCGGCACCAGCTCGCCCGGTTGCGCCGCGAGTGCCACGAACCGGTCGACCAGCCGCGGCAGCGCTTTGCTATCGAGGCGTCGAGCGTCGGTGAGCAGGATCCGGCGCGCTTCCCTGGCGTAACCGATGCGGCGCGGAATGCGCGACATCCACGGGATCAGCGCCGACTTGAACGAATTCGGCAGCACGAATGTCCGCGTGTAGCCGGTGGCGCGAAGCGTGCGCGCCAGCGCCCGACGCTCGCCCAGCCGCAATGCGCGGTGGCCAATCGGATTTTCGATGATATTGCGCACGCCGCGCATGCGCGCATAGACCGGCGCGCACCACGGCGGCGCGAGAACGTCGACCATCGGCTCCTGCATCGGCTCGCGCAGGACGGCGAGCAGGGGCTCGGACAGAATGGCATCGCCGATCCACGAGGGTGCGACGATCAGGATGGGTTCAGCCATGGTGTCGGTCCCGGCGCGATCGTTCGCGCCGCCGGCACACGATCGCGATGATGGGCGCTCTCAATGTCCGCGTGGCGGCGGGCCCTTCAGGTGGTACCGCGTGCCGCAATACGGACACATCGCCTCGCCGGTGGCGGCCACGTCGAGAAAGACACGGGGATGGCTCGACCACAGCGGCATCGCCGGGTTCGGACAATACAGCGGCAGGTCTGCTGCCGTGATTTCGACGGCACTCTGCGTCGGGCTTATCGCACTCATCGCTCTGGTCAGACGGCGGTGAGCCAGGATCGATACTTGGCGTTCTTGCCGTGCACGGCATCGAAGAACAGGGTCTGCAACTTCCTGGTGATCGGTCCGCACTCGCCGGAACCGATCGTGCGATTGTCGAGCTCGCGGATCGGCGTCACCTCGGCGGCGGTGCCGGTGAAGAATGCCTCATCCGCGATGTATACGTCGTCCCGCGTCAGGCGCTTGGCGCTCACCTCGAGCCCGATGTCGCGCGCCAGCGTGATCACCGAATCGCGGGTGATGCCGACCAGCGCCGAGGTCAGCTCAGGCTCGTAGAGCCGTCCGTTTTTGACGATGAACAGGTTCTCACCCGAGCCTTCGGCGACGAAACCGTCGACATCGAGCAGCAGGGCCTCGTCGTAGCCGTCCATCGTCGCTTCCTGGTTGGCCAGAATCGAATTGGCGTAGGTGCCGGCGAACTTGGCCCGTGCCATCGTCACGTTGACGTGATGCCGCGCGAACGAGGAGGTCTTGACGCGTATGCCCTTGTCCAGCGCTTCGGGGCCGAGGTAGGCGCCCCATGGCCACCCGGCGATGGCGACATGGACCTTGGCGCCCTTCGGCGACACGCCCATCTTTTCCGAGCCATAGAACGCGATCGGCCGCAGATAGCAGGATTCGAGCTTGTTGGCGCGTACGACTTCGCGCTGCGCCGCCATCAGCACGTCCTTGGCGTACGGAAGCTGCATCAGGTAAATGCGGGCGGAGTTGAACAGCCGCTCGGTGTGTTCGGCCAGCCTGAAGATGGCCGGCCCGTCGACAGTCTTGTACGCGCGCACGCCCTCGAACACGGCGAGGCCGTAGTGCAGCGAGTGCGTGAGCACGTGCGTCGTCGCGTCGCGCCACGGCACCAGCTTGCCGTCGTACCAGATGAACCCGTCACGATCCGACATCGACATCCTGCAACTCCGCGCCTGGCAAAACGACTATTTTAGCCGATTTCACCGTCCTTTTCCGACCTGGGCGCACCGAAGATTTGTTTCCAAAGTATCGCCACGCTCGCGCGACGATCGGCCTGCGGAAGCGCTTCGACGCGCGCTTCCGGGGCACCCTGAAGGCGGACCTGGTGCTGCAGCCGCCGATATTCGCGATAGGCATCGGCGACTGCGGAGGCGAGGTCGGCGGGCAGCAGCTTGAGGCCGGCGGCAAGCGCGAGCAGCGCGATGTTGCCGGCGTTGCGCGTCATCTCCGGATGCGCATGGCTGTGCGCGAGGACCAGGAACTGCACGGCGAATTCGACGTCGACCATGCCGCCCGGATCGTGCTTGAGATCGAAAAGCGCGCTTCGATTCGGATGCGCTGCCTGCATTCTGTTGCGCATCGCGACGATGTCGGCGGCGAGCTTGACCGGGTCGCGCGGCAGACGCAGGACCGCGTCGCGCTCGGCCTCGAATGCCGCGCCGATGCGCGCGTCACCGGTGACGTAGCGCGCGCGGGTCAGCGCCTGGTGCTCCCAGGTCCACGCCGTATTGCGCTGATAGTTGCGAAACGTGGCCAGACTCGACACCGGCAGGCCGCTCGCGCCGTCGGGACGAAGCCGCAGATCGGTGTCGTACAGTCGCCCTGCGGCGGTCGTGCTGGTCAGCCAGGTCGTCAGCCGGTGCGCAAGACGCGCGTAGGCCTGCGGCGCGGCCTCGGCCGGGTCGTCGTACAGGAACACGAGGTCGAGGTCCGACGCGTAGCCGAGCTCCTTTCCGCCGAGTTTGCCGTAGCCGATGATCGCGAATCGCGGCGGATTCGCCCCGGGGCCCTGCATCTGGGTCCAGCAACGGTCGAGCGCGGCGGCCAGAACGATGTCGGCAAGCATCGACAGATGGTCGGCCAGCCGCTCGACCGAGAGGAGCCCTGCCAGGTCCTGCGCGAGCAGACGGAACACCTGCGCCTGCTGAAAATGCCTCAGTGCATCCATCTGCCGCTCGGCATCATCCGGATGCGCGGCAAGCTGTGCAGCGAGCTCTTTGCGCCACGCATTCCAATCCGGCTCGGTCAGAAGCGCACCGCTGTCTAGAAGCTCGTCCAGCAGCATCGGATGCTGCATTAGATAGCCGGCGGCCCAGGAGCTCGCACCCATCAGCTGCGCGAGGCGCGGCAGCACCGGCGGATGCTCGACCAGCAAGGCGAGATAGGCGCTGCGCCGGCTGATCGTCTCCAGCAGTGCCAGCAGACGCTCGAACACCGGCTGCGGTGCTGCTGTCGCCGCTGCCGCACGAAGCAACTGCGGCACCAGGGCATCGAAGCGCGCGCGCGAAGCCGTCGGCAATTGCAGATAGCGTGGACTTTTCCGCACGCGCGCGAGCTCGACGATCAACGCGCGCGGATCGTCGTACCCTGCGGCGGCGAGCGCGGCGAGGTGAGCCTCCTCGGGGGCCGGCGCGATCCAGACGACGGCGAGCGGATCGCGCTCGGCGCCGCCGTCGGCGGCGGAAAAAAGCGCGTCGAAGTGGCGGTCCACGTTGTTGCGATGTCGATCGAGCAACCGGTCGAACGCGGCCGCATCTGGGCACGCCATCGCCTCGGCCAGCGCCGCGCGATCGGCGTCGTCCTGCGGCAAGTCGTGCGTTTGCGCATCGTCACGATACTGCAGGCGGTGCTCGACCTTGCGCAGGAACAGATATGCGTCGAAGAGCTCGTCCGCCGCCGCGGCCGGCAGCAGGCCGCGGACACGCATCGCGTCGAGCGCCGGCAAGGTGCCGCGGAGACGAAGCGCCGGCTCGCGGCCGCCGCGCACCAGCTGCAGCGCCTGCACGATGAATTCGATTTCCCGAATGCCGCCGGGTCCGAGCTTGACGTTGCCTGCATGATCGCGGCGCCGGCCCTGTTCGCGAATCTGGCGATGCACGTCGCGCAGGCCTTCATAGGCATCATAGTCCAGATATTTTCGATAGACGAAAGGGGCAACCAGCTGCTCCAGCTCGCCGGCGCGCGCGCCGGTCAAAGCGCGCGCCTTGAGCCACGCGTAGCGCTCCCAGGTGCGGCCCTGCGCGATCAGGTACTGCTCGAGCGCAGCGAACGACGAGGCAAGCGGACCCGCATCGCCGTACGGGCGCAATCGGACGTCAGTGCGGAATACAAAGCCTGCCGGCGAGGGCTCCGCCAAAGCGGCGACGACGCGGCGCCCCAGGCGATCGAAGAAATCCTGGTTCGCCAGAACCTTCGGGCCGCGCGTGTCGCCGTCCTCCGGATAGACGAAAACGAGATCGACGTCCGATGAGACATTGAGCTCACCGCCGCCGAGCTTGCCCATCGCGACGACGATCAGCTGCTCGGGCGCAGCGCTATCCGCGCCGAGCGGGTCGCCGTGGATCGCCGCGAGCCAGTCTGAATGTGCGTCGACTGCCGCGGCGATCGCGTTCTCGGCAAGCCGCGTCATCGTCGCGCAGACTTCGGCGAGATCGGCGCGTCCGGTCAAATCGCGCAGCAGGACATGCAGGTACACGCGCTGGCGCAGCCGGCGCAGGGCGACACCCAGCGCCGCGGGATCGGATCCACGGGCGAGCCCGCCGAGTTCGCCGTCGGACCATTGGAAAGGCTGGTCGAGCATGGCCTCGACGGAGGCGCAAAGGCCGGGATCGGCGACGCGAAGCCGCTGCGCGTAACGGCTGAACTCGTACGCTCCAGCGAGGTCCATCCTGGAATTCAACGCGGCGGCCGCCCCTTTCCGTATTAGGGCCTGTTCAGGCTAAATGCATCCTCATGTGACCCGGGAAACGGCCGCCATCAAGGCGCGAAGCGCAGCCGTAGCTAGAGCTACGGCGAGCATGAGCAACGCCGAGGGCGGCCGTTTCCCGGGATCACCCTTCGGGCTTGCCTTTGGCGGGGCACAGGGCTGCGTTGCCGCCTCGTTGCGTGCGAGCAAGCACGCGGCCTCGCCGGACGCCTTGCCCTGCGCCCCGCCGAAGTCAAGCATGAGGATGCATTTAACCTGAACAGGCCCTAGAATCGCGCCAGAACGACCTATTATGCCCTTCGCGCGCGCATCTCCGAGTTTTCTCCCGGCCTTCCCTGATTCGTTTCGCAAGACGCTCTGCGCGGCACGTACGATCGTTTTGATCGTTCTTGTCGCGGTGTGCCTGATATTGCTGGCAGTGCGTTTTGTCATCTTTCCGCGCGTCGAAAACAACCGTGATGCAGTGGCCCGTCTGCTTGCCGCGCAGATCGGCCAGCCGGTGGAGATCGGGTCGGTCGCCACCGGTTGGGACGGCTGGAACCCGCGGCTCGACATCGGCAATCTGCGCATCACGGAGCCCGGTGCCAGTGTCGCGAGCGTGACCTTGCCCGACATGCGGCTGACCGTCGCCTGGGATTCGCTGCTGTTCTTTGAGTTGCGCTTGAAGCAGCTGTCGATCGACGAGCCGCGGCTGATCGTTCGCCGCGACGCCGCCGGCATGCTGCACGTCGCGGGGATGACGCTGGATCTCACCGAAAAGCCCGGTGAGCAGGGGATCGTCGAATGGGTCCTGCGCCAGCCGCGCATCGTCATCCGCGACGCGTTCATCGCCTGGCGAGACGAGCTGCGCGGCGCGCCGCAACTGACGCTCGAGCACGTCGTTCTGCGGCTGGAAAACCGCGCCGGCCGTCATCGCTTCGGATTGACCGGCGCGCCGCCCGCGAGCCTCGCAGCGCCGCTTGACGTGCGCGGCGATTTCACCAGCCGCTCGCTGGCCGATTGGCGCGCCGCGTCCGGACGTTTCTACGCGCGACTCGATTACGCCGACGTCGGTGCCTGGCGCGCGTGGCTGCCTCCCGGCCTGCCGATCACCGATGGCAAGGGCGCCGTTCGAATGTGGCTGGAGATCGCGGCCGGCGAACCGCGCGACCTCGTCGCGGACGTGATCCTGAGCGGCGTCGAGGGCAGGCTTGCCAGCGATTTGCCGCAGCTTTCGCTGGCCCGGCTCGAAGGCCGTGTCGGCTGGCACGACGATTCTTCGCGCCGCGAAGTCTACACACGCCAGCTTGCGTTCGCTGCGCCCGGCGAAACGCGTTTCGACCCGACCGATTTCCAGCTGACGATGCATTACGATGCCGGCCGGCCGATCGACGGCAATGCCTCGTTCAGCCGCATCGAGCTCGCGCCGTTGCGACAGCTCGGCCCCTACCTGCCGCTGCCGACACGATGGCGGGACGAACTCGCGCGGTTTGCGCCGCGCGGAACGCTCGATGCCGTCGCGCTGCATTGGACCGGCGATATCGCAGCACCCAGCGCATTCGATGCATCGGCCAACTTCGCCGGACTGGGGTTCGCGCAGGAAGGTACGGCGTCCGGCGTCACCGGTCTTTCCGGCAGCATCGCCGCGACCGACCACGACGGAGCGGTCAAGCTCGATAGCCACGCGCTTGCCGTGCACTGGCCGCATCTGTTCGCGCAGACGCTGGCGCTCGACACCGTGAAAGGACAACTGCGCTGGCGTAAATCCGCCGAAGGCTATGCGGTCCAGGTCGAGCAACTGGCGCTCGCCACCGCGGACGCGGCGGGCGTGGTCAGCGGCGAATACCGAACGCTCGCCGAGGGGCCGGGCGCGGTCGACGGAACTGCGCAATTTTCGCGCCTCGATGCGACGCAGCTGCATCGCTATGTGCCTCTCGCGGCCGGGGCCGGCATGCGCGAATGGATACGCACCAGCCTGCTCGCCGGCGGCTCGAGCGATGCGCGCCTGAAAGTCTCGGGCAATCTCGCCGATTTTCCGTTCGCGGATGGCAAAAAGGGCCAGTTCACGGCGACCGCCAAGGTACAGGGAGTGACCCTCGACTACGCAACCCATTGGCCGCGGCTGACCGGCCTCGACGGCGAGGCCAGGGTCGATGGAGCACGCATCAGCGTGGACGGCCGCAACGCCCGCGCTTTCAATGCAGCAATCAGCCGGATCAAGGTCGAGATCCCCGACACGCGGATCGCGCACCCGGCGTTGCGTATCGAGGGCGAGGCGGTTGGGCCGGCCGCGGATTTCCTGCGCTTCATCGCCGAAAGCCCGGTCGACGAGTGGCTCGATCATGCGACCCGCGGTGCCGAAGCGAGCGGCGACGGCAAGCTCGCTCTCAAGCTGGAGCTGCCGATCGGCAACCACGACGGCGACCAGATCGCCGGCGAATTCACTTTTTCCGGCAATCGCCTCAAGTTTGGAGGCGACATTCCCACGGTGCACCAGCTTAACGGCAAGCTCGCGTTTACGCGACGCGAAATCCACAGCACGGGGCTCACCGCCGAGATCCTCGGCGGTCCGGCACGGCTGACGGCATCGGGCGCCGTCGGCGGCATGCGTGTCGACGCGCAGGGCAGCGCCGACGTCGGTTTGCTGCGCGCCCAGTATCCGAAGCAGGTTCTGGCTGCGCGTCTGACCGGCACGACAGACTGGCAGCTTGCGCTCAACGTCGCGCCGGACCGATCGAACTGGACGCTCGACACCACGCTGAAAGGCGTCGCGGTCGATTTGCCGGTGCCGGCGGCGAAGTCGCCGAGCGAGGCGATGCCGCTTCGCATCGAGCGTCGCCAGACCGAAGCCGCCACTGATCTGCTGCAGCTCACCTATGGCCGGCTCGGCCGGCTGAGCGTGCAGCGGCGCCTGACCGCGTCCGGTCCCGTCGCCGAGCGCGCCTTGCTTGCGCTGGGCAAGGCCGTCGGGGCGCCCGATCGTCGCGGTCTGTGGATCCGCGGCGACGTGGATCAACTCGATCTCGACGGCTGGCTCGCGCTGCGCGAGCAAGTGGATGCCAGCGTCGACACCGCGCCATTGCCGCTGTCGGGTCTCGAGGTCAGCGCCGGTGCGCTCGACGTGTTCGGCCGGCGGCTCAACGAATTGCGCGTTGGTGCGAGTCGCAGCGGCAACGATTGGCAACTCGACCTGCGCGGGCGCGAGCTCGAAGGCATGGCGCGCTGGGAGCCCGCGGCGCCGGCGCATCCGAACGGCCGCATCGTCGCGCGCCTGCAACGGCTGACGCCGCCGACGGCGGCGTCGTCGCACGCGGCGCCGACCGCGACTCCGCCGTCGGAAGTGAACAGCTGGCCGGAGATCGATCTGACGGCCGAGACTTTGCGCTTGAAGGAGCGGGACCTGGGACGGCTCGAGTTGAATGCGCAGCCGCGCGGGGCCGACTGGCGGATCGATAGCCTGCGCCTGATCAACGAAGACGGACAGCTGGATGCCAACGGCTGGTGGCGCGGCGGCGGCGGAAACGAGCAGACCACGCTGGACGCCGACCTCGACGTGCACGATTCCGGCAAGTACCTGGCGCGCTACGCCCTGCCGGATGCGGTCCGCGACGCCGCGACGCGGATTCGCGGCCAGGTTTCGTGGAAGGGCGGGCCGCAGGACTTCGACTATCCGACGCTCAACGGGAAGCTTCGCCTCGAAACCGGGCGCGGCCAGTTCACCAAGCTCGATCCCGGTCTCGGCAAGCTGCTGGGCGTTCTTTCCCTGCAGTCGCTGAAGCGGCGGCTCACCTTCGATTTCCAGGACCTGTTCGCCGAGGGTTTTTCCTTCGACGAAATCACCGGCGACGTGCGCATCCAGAACGGCGTGATGAAAAGCGACAATCTGAAGATCGTCGGCCCGTCGGCGCGCGTCGCGATCCAGGGCGAGGCGGACATCGCGCGCGAGACGCAGCACCTGTCCGTGCGCGTTCAGCCGACCTTGTCGGCCGGCGTGTCGGTCGGCGCCGCCGCGCTGCTGCTCGCCAATCCGGTCATCGGCGCCGCCGTGTATGCGGGCTCGCTGCTCGCACAAAAGGCAATGCAGGATCCGATCGAGCAGATGTTTTCGTTCGGCTATGCGGTGACCGGCAGCTGGTCGGACCCGGTGGTCGAGCGCGAAGGCCGGTTCCCCGCGCCGGCGGCAGCCTCGGCAAGCAAGCCGGACGCCCCGCCGCAATGAGCGCCACGGGCAGCGCTGACAGCATGCGCGTGGCCGCGGTGCAGACGGTCTCCGGCAGCGACGTCGACGCGAACCTTGCCGCGGTCGAGCCGCTGATCGTCGCTGCAAAGGAGCAGGGCGCCGCGCTGGTCCTGCTGCCCGAATACTTCGGCATCTTCGGCGCCCGAGCCACCGACAAGGTCGACGCGCGCGAGGCCGACGGCCACGGGCCGCAGCAGGACTTTCTGTCGCGCGTCGCGCGCGAACAGCGGCTGTGGCTGATCGGCGGCACCGTGCCGATCGCCACCGCCGACCCGGCGCGGGTGCGCAGCGCTTCGCTGGTATACGATTCGCACGGACACCGAGTTGCCCGCTACGACAAGATCCATCTGTTCGCATTCAGCCAGGGCGAGGAGCGCTACGACGAGTCGAAAACGATCGAACCCGGGAGCGCGGGCGTCACCTTCGATTCGCCATTCGGCCGCGTCGGCCTGTCGGTCTGCTACGACCTGCGTTTTCCCGAGCTCTATCGCAGCTACCGCGACGTCGCGCTGATCGTCGTCCCATCGGCGTTTACCGCGGTGACCGGGGCCGCACACTGGCACGTGCTGCTCAAGGCGCGTGCGATCGAGAACCAGTGCTATGTGCTCGCCGCCGCGCAGGGCGGCACACACGTCAGCGGACGGCGCACCTATGGCCACAGCCTGCTGATTGATCCGTGGGGCACCGTTGTGGCCGAATTGGCGGACGGCGAGGGCGTGATCGCCGGAGAGATCGACGCTGCGCGAATCGCGCAGGTCCGGCGCGACTTGCCGGCGCTGTCGCATCGCCGGCTCGCCTGACCGGCTGCGCCAGGACTTTGCTTAGCCTGGCGGAGCCTTGAGCAGGACTACGACGGCGCCGCCACCGCCGCCGTGGCGCGGCGCTTCGCAATAGGCGAGCACTTCATCCCATTGCGACAGCCAGCGGCGCACCTTGCTCTTGAGCACCGGCTCCCGATTCGGTGACGACAGACCCTTGCCGTGAATCACGCGCACGCAGCGCAAGCCGCGGCCGCGTGCATCGAACAGGAAGTCGGCGAGCGCGTCGTGCGCCTCGTTGCTGGTCAGGCGATGCAGATCGAGCTCACCCTGCACCGACCAATGACCGCGCCGCAAGCGGACGAGCACGTCGGCGCCCAGACCCGGGCGCAGAAACGTCTGCTGTGCCTCCTGTTCCTGGCCGATCTCCCACGACGACGGCGACGGCTCCGTGCCGAATTTGCTCGCGGCAAGCGCGTCGGCTTCGTCTGCCAGCCGCTTGGCCGGCGTCGGCGCGGGACGCGCCTTGTCGATGCGCGCACGGTTGCGGGACGGCAGCGGAGCGACGTCGGCGAATGCCCGGCTCAAGTCGATGTCGGGGTCGGATTGCGCGGCGCGGATGGCGGCCCGCTTGCCGGGGCCGGCCCCAGCGGGCGGCGGCGCCGCGGGCCTTGGCTTGCTGCCGACGCTGTGCAGCAAAGTCTTCAGATCCGACAGCTTGGCCATCGCGCGATTATCCTCGTTGCAGCCGCGGTGGGCCCACGGCAGGACCTCCGGTGCGCGGACGCCGGCACGCGCCGGCGCGCCACACAAGCGCCCACGCGCTATTCGACCGACAGCGCGGCGGTCTTCGGCACCGGCAGCGGATTATCGAGATACGCTTCGGCGTCCAGCGCCGCCATGCATCCGGTGCCGGCGCTGGTCACGGCCTGGCGGTAGACGTGGTCGGCCACGTCGCCCGCGGCAAACACGCCGGGAATGCTGGTCGCCGTCGCATTGCCGGAGCTGCCGCCTTTGACGGTGATGTAGCCCTCGACCATCGCCAGCTGTCCCTCGAAAAGCTGCGTGTTAGGCGTGTGCCCGATAGCGATGAAAACGCCCTGCGCCGCAAGCTCGCGCGCCGCGCCGGTTCCGACATGCTTCAGGCGCGCGCCGGTGACGCCGGATTTGTCGCCGGTCACCTCGTCGAGCGTGTGGTCCCAGAGCACGCGCACGTTGCCCCCATGCGCCGTCTTGGCCATCAGCTTATCGACCAGAATCGCCTCGGCGCGGAACTTGTTGCGCCGGTGGACCAGGCTCACCTGGCGCGCGATGTTCGACAGATACAGCGCTTCTTCGACCGCGGTGTTGCCGCCACCGACGACGATGACGTCCTGTCCCTTGTAGAAAAAGCCGTCGCAGGTCGCGCAGGCGGAAACGCCCTTGCCCATGAAAGCCTGCTCGGAAGGCAGCCCGAGATAGCGCGCCGATGCGCCGGTCGCGATGATCAGCGCGCCGCAGGTGTATTCGCCGATGTCGCCGACCAGGCGCAGCGGACGCTCGCGCAACGCCGCGGTATGAATGTGGTCGAAGATGATCTCGGTGTCGAAGCGTTCGGCGTGCTTCTGAAATCGCGCCATCAGCTCGGGGCCTTGGACGCCGTCGGCATCGGCCGGCCAATTGTCGACATCGGTCGTGGTCATCAGCTGCCCGCCCTGTGCCAATCCGGTGATCAGAACCGGTTTCAGGTTGGCGCGCGCGGCGTATACTGCCGCGGTAAATCCGGCCGGGCCGGAGCCGAGAATCAACAGGCGATGGTGTTTGGCGGACATGATGCGGTCGATTCGCTGTCTATTCGGGTACGAAACGCTCCGCCCGATTCTAACCGATGTTGGGGTGGCCCCCTGGGGCGCAAGCCGGCCCTTCCGCGGCGCCGGACAGTGTATAATGTGCTGCGCTAAGTGCGCACCACAAAGCGATGATTTTAAAGCAGAAAATACAAAGGCAACGCCGGGCTAGCGCAGCGCCGGAACCGACGCTCTCGCCGCGGCTCGCGGCACTGGTGCGCGAGTCGTGGTGGCTGCTGGTTGTCGCCGTATTCGCCTACCTTGCGCTGATTCTCGCGACCTATCAACGCACCGATCCGGGCTGGTCGTTCTCAGGCACCGGTGCGGCCGTCCACAACAAGGGTGGAGCGGTCGGCGCGTGGCTTGCCGATCTGCTGCTGTATCTATTCGGCATCTCCGCCTGGTGGTGGGTCTTCGCCGGCATCGTGCTGGTCGTAACCGGCTATCGGCATCTGACGCGCTCGATCGACGCCGCCGACCGGCATCATCCATGGCTCGCCGTGCCTGGATTCGCTCTGGTCCTGCTTTCGAGTTCCGCGCTTGAGGCACTGCGCTTGTATCGCCTCCCCGCCTTATTGCCGCATACGCCCGGCGGCGCGCTCGGCGAGATGATCGGGTCGGGCTTCTCGCGCGCGCTGGGATTCAACGGCGGCACGCTGCTGCTGATCGCACTTTTTGCCATCGGCTGGTCGTTGTTCACCGGCATGTCGTGGCTGCGCCTGATGGAGCGCGTCGGTGCCGGCATCGAGCGCTTGATCGCATCGCTGCGGCAGCGGCGCGATGCGCGGCGCGATCGTGAAATCGGCGCCGTGGCGCTGGAGGAACGCGAGCAGTTCGTCGAGGCTGCGCGCGAAAGCAACGAGGATCGCGAACCGGTTGTCGTCGTGCCGGCGATGGTCGACGTGCCGAAATCGGAACGGGTGGTCAAGGAAAAGCAGAAGCCGCTGTTCCAGGACATGCCCGACTCGCCGCTGCCGCCGCTGGCGCTGCTCGAGGACGCGCCTTCGGCGCAGGAACAGATCAGCCCCGAGACCCTGGAATTCACCTCGCGCCTGATCGAGCGCAAGCTCGCCGATTTCGGCGTGTCGGTCAAGGTGCTCGCGGCGTATCCCGGACCGGTGATCACGCGGTTCGAAATCGAGCCCGCCATCGGCGTCAAGGGCGCGCAGATCGTCAACCTGATGAAGGATCTGGCGCGGGCGCTGTCGGTGGTCAGCATACGAGTGGTGGAAACGATCCCGGGCAAATCGTTCATGGGGCTCGAATTGCCCAATGCCAAACGGCAGATCGTGCGCCTGGTCGAGCTGCTGTCGTCGACGACCTACAACGATACCGCCAGCCCCCTCTCACTCGCCTTGGGCAAGGACATCGCCGGCAAGCCGGTCATCGTCGATTTGCAGCGCATGCCGCACCTGCTGGTCGCGGGCACGACCGGGTCGGGCAAGTCGGTGGCGGTCAACGCGATGATCCTGTCGCTGCTGTACAAGGCCGAGCCACGGCAGGTCCGCCTGATCCTGATCGACCCGAAGATGCTGGAGCTTTCGGTCTACGAAGGTATTCAGCACTTGCTCGCGCCGGTCGTGACCGATATGAAGCTCGCCGCCAACGCGCTGCACTGGTGCGTCGGCGAAATGGAGCGCCGCTATCGGCTGATGTCGACGCTGGGCGTGCGCAATCTGTCGGGCTACAACGCGCGCGTCGCCGAGGCGAAAAAGGCCGGCAAGCCATTGACCAATCCGTTCAGCTTGACGCCGGAAAGTCCGGAGCCGATCGAGGAAATGCCGCTGATCGTCGTCGTCATCGACGAGCTGGCCGACCTGATGATGGTCACCGGCAAGAAAATCGAGGAGCTGATCGCGCGCATCGCGCAAAAAGCGCGCGCCGCCGGCATTCATCTGATCCTCGCGACCCAGCGCCCGTCGGTCGACGTGATCACCGGCCTGATCAAGGCGAATATTCCATCGCGCATCGCCTTCCAGGTGGCGAGCAAGGTCGATTCGCGCACGATCCTTGATCAGATGGGCGCGGAGACTTTGCTCGGGCAGGGCGACATGCTGTATCTGCCGCCGGGAACCGGGCACCCGCAGCGCGTGCACGGCGCGTTCGTCGCCGACACCGAGGTGCATCGCGTCGTCGAGCATCTGAAAGCGCAGGGCGGGCCGCAATACCTGGACGGCATTCTCGATTCGGGCGTCAGCGGCAACGGCGACGAAGGCGTGCTGATCGATGCCGGCGATGCCGAGGCGGACCCGATGTACGACCAGGCGGTCGCCGTCGTGCTGAAAACGCGCCGGCCCTCGATCTCGCTGGTGCAGCGCCATCTGCGCATCGGCTACAACCGGGCGGCGCGCCTGATCGAGCAGATGGAGCGCGCGGGGCTGGTGTCTGCGATGCAGACCAACGGCAATCGCGACGTGCTGGTCCCGGCGGGCAAAGGTGAAAGCGCATGACCGTCGGATGGCGATTCGCGGCGACGATGTGCGCGGCGATGTCGCTCGCCTGTCCCGCGGCAGCGTCGGGCCCTGACCAGCTGAAGGCTTTCCTGAGTGGCGCCAAGACCGGCAAGACGACGTTTCGCCAGATCGTCAGCGGAAAATCGGGACGCGTGCCGCAGGAATCGAGCGGAACGTTCGCATTCTCGCGACCCGGCAAGTTCCGCTGGACCTACGAAAAGCCGCATGCGCAGATCATCGTCGGCGACGGTCAAAAGCTGTGGATCCACGATCCGGATCTGAATCAGGTGATCGTCCGAAAGCTCGACCAGGCGCTGGGCGCGACGCCTGCCGCGCTGCTCGCCGGCGACGACTCGCTGGAAAAAAACTTCGAGCTCACTGACGGCGGAAAAAGCGGCGATTTGGAATTCGTCGACGCCAAGCCGCGCGCCGGCGACAGCGGCTTCGCCAGCATCCGGATCGGGCTGAAGGGCAACCTTCCCCGCACGATGGAACTGCACGATAGCTTCGGCCAGGTGACGCAACTGTCGTTCGGTTCGTTCGAGCGCAACGCAGCCGTCGACACCGGGTCGTTCCAATTCGTGCCGCCGCCAGGCGCCGATGTCGTCGGCGAATGACCTTTTTGCCGTAGTCAATCCGGCGACCCCGCTGGCCGAGCGCCTGCGGCCGACAAACATCGCCGAGGTCATCGGACAGCGGCACCTGCTCGGACCGGGCAAGCCGCTGGCGGTGGCCTTCGCGTCGGGCAAGCCGCATTCGATGATCCTGTGGGGCCCGCCGGGCGTCGGCAAGACGACGCTCGCGCGCCTGATGGCGGATGCGTTCAACGCGGAATTCATCGCGTTGTCGGCAGTGCTTTCGGGCGTCAAGGACATTCGCGACGCGATCGCCCAGGCGGAAGCCACACTCGCGCAATCGGGCCGTCACACGATCCTGTTCGTCGATGAAGTGCATCGCTTCAACAAGGGACAGCAGGACGCCTTTCTTCCGTTCGTCGAAAAAGGCCTGGTCACTTTCATCGGCGCGACGACCGAGAATCCGTCGTTCGAGGTCAACAGCGCGCTGCTCAGTCGCGCCACCGTCTATGTGCTCGAGGCGCTGTCCGCCGACGAGCTGTCGGCGCTGCTCGATCGCGCGCTGCCGGCGGCGATGCCCGGCGTCGCGATCAGCGCCGCCGCACGCGACGCGGTGATCGCCTATGCCGACGGCGACGGCCGCCGGTTGCTGAATCTGGTCGAGCAGCTGGCCGTCGCCGCGCAGGAAGCGGGTCGGCGCGAGATCGACAACGATTTCGTCGAGACGGCGATCACACGGAGCCTGCGCCGCTTCGACAAGGGTGGCGAGGCGTTCTACGACCAGATATCGGCGTTGCACAAGTCGGTGCGGGGATCCGATCCCGATGCGGCGCTCTACTGGTTTTGCCGGATGCTCGACGGCGGCGCCGATCCGCTGTATGTCGGGCGCCGGATGATACGGATGTCCAGCGAGGACATCGGACTTGCCGATCCGCGCGCGCTGCAACTGACCCTGGACGCCGTCGCGACCTACGAACGGCTCGGCACGCCCGAAGGCGAGCTCGCGTTGGCGCAAGCCGTGATCTATCTCGCCTGCGCCGCGAAGAGCAATGCCGTGTACGTCGCGTACGGTGCGGCGCGGGCGTTCATCGCCGAAGACGGATCGCGCCCGGTGCCGCTGCACTTGCGCAACGCGCCGACCAGGCTGATGAAGAATCTGGGTTACGGCAAGGACTATCGCTACGCGCACGACGAGGAAGATGCCTACGCGGCCGGCGAAAGCTATCTACCCGAGGGCATGGCGCGGCCCGACTGGTATCGCCCGACCGATCGCGGCCTCGAAGCGCGGATCGCGGAAAGGCTTGCCGAGTTGAAGCACCGCGACGCAAAGGCGCGCTCGGGCGGCGAAGGCGAGTCCTGACGCGGTTGCTGCCTGGGGGTGCGCGGCCCTCTGCTAAAATTCGCGCATGATCGATATCCAGCTTCTGCGCAACGACCTCGATGACGTCGTCACGCGTCTGAAGACGCGTGGATATCAACTCGATGCGGCGGCGTTCGTCGAGCTCGAGGCCGAGCGCAAGCATATACAGATGCGCACCCAGGAGCTGCAGGCGAGGCGCAACACCGTCTCGAAAGAGATCGGCATCGCCAAAAGCAGGGGCGAAGACGCATCGGCGACGCTGCGCGAGGTCGCCGGCATCGGCGACGAGTTGACTTCGCTCGAGCGCAATCTCGAGGCCGTTCAGCTGCGCGTGCGCGATTGGCTGTTAGCGATGCCCAACCTGCCGCATGCGAGCGTTCCGGTCGGGGCCTCCGAGGCCGACAACGCCGAAGTCCGCCGCTGGGGTAGCCCGAGGACGTTCGACTTTGCGCCGCGCGATCACGTCGACATTGGCACGGGCGTCGGCGGCCTCGACTTCGACGTGTCGGCAAAAATTTCCGGCGCTCGCTTTTATGCGCTACGCGGCGCGGTCGCGCGCCTGCATCGGGCGCTGGTGCAGCTGATGCTCGATACGCACACGACCGAGCACGGCTATGCGGAATGCTATGTGCCTTACCTGGTCAATGCCGACGCACTGGTCGGCACCGGCCAGCTGCCGAAATTCGAGGAGGACCTGTTCTGGGCGGCGAAGGGCGGCGCACCGGACGAAGGACGCTGGTACCTGATCCCCACCGCCGAAGTGCCGCTGACCAATTTCGTGCGCGACCAGATCGTCGCCGCCGCGGCGCTGCCGCTCCGGCTCACCGCGCACTCGCCGTGCTTCCGCTCTGAGGCGGGCAGTTACGGCAAGGACACCCGAGGAATGATCCGCGTCCATCAATTCGACAAGGTCGAGATGGTGCAGATCGTCGAGCCCGACCAGTCGTACGAGGCGCTCGAGGAAATGGCCGGGCACGCGGAAGCGATCCTGCAGAAGCTCGAGCTTCCGTACCGCGTCGTCACCTTGTGCACCGGCGACATGGGCTTCGCCGCGGCGAAGACCTACGATCTGGAAGTATGGCTGCCGGGGCAGGGCAAATATCGGGAAATTTCGTCGTGCTCGAATTGCGAGACGTTCCAGGCGCGCCGCATGCAGGCGCGATTTCGCAACGCGCAAGGCAAGCCCGAGCTGGTGCACACGCTGAACGGATCAGGGCTGGCCGTCGGCCGAACGCTGGTCGCGGTCCTCGAAAACTACCAGCGCGCCGACGGCGGCATCGACATCCCCGCAGCGCTGCGGTCGTATATGGGCGGCGCCAGCGTGATCGCCGCGGCGCGCTGATTATCTGGCGGCGTTGACCGGCGCGGCCATTGGCTGCGCCGCGTTTTCATCGACGATGCCCGAGAACATGCGCAATCGAGGCTGCAACGGCGCCTGCTGTGCGAGCAGGATGTCGTAGTACGCGCGCACGCGATCGACGAACGCGACCGGCATCGCGCCCCGCGCGTAACCGAATTTGGCCGTTTCGTAATACTCGGGCAGCGCGAGTAGCGGCAGCGTCTTTTTCAGCGCCGACCAGGTGTCGGGGTCGAGCTTCTGTTTCTGCGCCAGAATGCGGGCATCCTCCAGATGGGCGATGCCGATGTTGTAGGCGCCCAGAGCGAGCCAGGTGAGGTCGGGCTCGGCTATGCGCTGCGGCAGCCTGTCCTTCAGATCGCGCAAGTAGCGCGCCGCGGCAAGCACGCTCGCCTTCGGATCGAGCCGATCTATGCCGCCGAGGCGCTGCGCGGTTTCCTCGGTCAACTGCATCAGGCCGCGCACACCTGTCTCGCTGGTGGCCTGCGGGTCCCACTGCGATTCCTGGTATGCGATCGCGGCGAGCAGTCGCCATTCGATGCCGGTCTCCAGTTGCGCGCGCTGGAACACACTGCGAAGCTGCGGCAATGTCGACTTGATGCGCTCGTGAAACACACCGGCATCGATGCGCGAGACAGTGCCATAGGAAAAATAGCGCTCGACGAGGCGTTGCAGTCTGCCGTCGCGGCGAAGCTGCGCGAAGAACGCGTCGACCCTGTCGCGCAAATGGCGCTCGCCGGGCGGGAATGCCCATACCAGTTGCTGCTTGCCGGCGACCGCGAACGCTTTGTCGAAGTTGAGATAGACGTGGCGCGCCGCTTCGGCATCATGGGACGCAACGATCGCGTAATTCAGAGTCCCGTCGGACACCTGGCTGATCATCGCCTCGGTCGAGGGCAGGGTGATCATCTGCCATCGGACCTCCGGATGATCGGCGCGAACCTTGGACAACGCAGTCGCGAGGCCGCCGCCTTCGAGAACGCCGACGGTTTCGTCGTCCAGATCCCGCCAGGATTCCGGCTTGAACCCGTCGATGTTGTAGATCAGTAGCGGTTCGGCGGCGTAATAGCCTGACGAATAGAGCACGGCGTTCGCCGGTGCCGGCAGCGGCGGACCGGGAAGATACAAGCTGCCGGCGCCGAAGCGCGGTCCGGTTCCCGCATCGGCCAGCTTGTCGACCGGGTCGCCGGTAGGGACTACCCTGAGCGTCGTTCCCTCCTGCTCGGCGAACATGTGCGCAAGGTCGTAGTCGATGCCTGCGCCTTGATCATCGGCGCCGACGAACCAGGTCCCCGGTCCGGTTCGAAGCAGCACGGTCAATTCGTTCGGCGAAGGCGGCGGCGGCGGGGGTTGCGATGGACCGCAGGCAGCCACTGTCATCGAGGCCGTGACGCAGATACGCAGCAGAAGGCGTGTGCGCAATCCGACTCCAATCCATGATGCGCTGATTGCATTATAGCCGTCACGCCGACGACGGCCAGGCGGGCCCGGTGGAATCCCGCGTTGCATCGAGCCATCGCACGGTCGCGTTGCTTGCTGCATCGGCTTGCTTCGCCGATAATGCTGGGCAGCAGCGGCAACGATCAATGGCGGGCCGCCCCGCATTGCATGGTGGTGAACCTGGTCAGGTCCGGAAGGAAGCAGCCATAGCTATTCTCTGCAAGTGCCGGGGGTACGGCTCGCCACCCCCTCTTTCGCGTCAGTTCGGCTTCATGCTGCGTTGCCCGCCCGCCGCAGGCGCTTATGTACATTTTTGGTACACGGCGCGCCTGCGTCGGTCGAGCGCCCTGCCTGAAACCGAACGCGACGCGAAATAGCCTCGCGGCTCGTTGCAACGCGAACGCGAAGCGAAATCGCGCGTTTTTTTGCTTAAGCGCTAAACGCTAAACGATAGACGTGAAAGCCCGATGAGCTACCAAGCGCTCGCCCGCAAATGGCGGCCGAAGAGATTTGCCGACCTGGTCGGGCAGG
Source organism: Casimicrobiaceae bacterium (assembly GCA_035996965.1). Lineage (GTDB taxonomy): Bacteria > Pseudomonadota > Gammaproteobacteria > Burkholderiales > Casimicrobiaceae > PALSA-1003. The sequence goes on from DASYJB010000139.1 coordinate 24,193, forward strand.
ATCATGTCGTGCGGGCGCTGACCAACGCGCTGGAGCGGGGACGTCTGCATCACGCCTATCTGCTTACCGGCACGCGCGGCGTAGGCAAGACGACGATTGCAAGACTTTTGGCCAAGAGCCTCAATTGCGCGACCGGCGTCACGGCAACGCCGTGCGGCGTATGTCCGGCGTGCGTCGATATCGACGCCGGCCGCTTTGTCGATCTGCTCGAGCTTGACGCGGCGTCGAATACCGGCATCGACAACATGCGGGAGATCCTCGACAACGCACGCTACGCGCCTACCGTCGGCAGATACAAGGTCTACCTGATCGACGAAGTCCACATGCTGTCGAAGGCGGCGTTCAATTCGATGCTGAAAACGCTCGAAGAACCTCCCGAGCACGTCAAGTTCATCCTGGCAACGACCGATCCGCAAAAGATCCCGGTCACGGTGCTTTCGCGCTGCCTGCAGTTCAATTTGAAGCTGCTCCCGGCCGCGCAGATCGCGGCGCGGCTGGCCGATATTCTTCGCGCCGAGGAGATCGCTTTCGACGACTCGGCGCTGGCTTTGATTGCGCATAGCGCGCGCGGCTCGATGCGCGACGCGCTCTCGGTCCTCGATCAGGCGATCGCCTACGGCGCAGGCGAGGTGCGCGAAGCTGTGGTGCGCACGATGCTCGGTGCGGTCGATGCGGAGTATGCGTATCGCATTGTCGATGCCTTGCTCGCCGGCGACGGCAAGGCCTTGCTGGCCGAAGCCGCGGCGTTGAGCGAGCGCAGCTTGTCGCTGCCTGCGGCGCTCGATGAGCTGGCGAGCGTTTTCCACCGCATCGCCGTCGCGCAGACCGTCGCGGGTGTCGCCGATGCGCTGCCCGACGCGGCGCGGATCACCGGCTACGCAACGGCGTTCACTCCGGAGGCCGTGCAGCTTGCCTATCAGATCTGCGTTCAGGGCCGCGCCGATATGGCGCTCGCGCCGGACGAGCCGACCGGATTCGCGATGACGCTGTTGCGCCTGCTCGCGTTCGAGCCGGGCCCCGGGCCTTCGGCGGAGGCCAAGCGGGCCGTTCGCGCCGTCGCTCGCGACGCGGCGAGCAGCAGCGGGCGGGCGGCAAGCCCTATGCCGTCGCCGCCGGTTGCCGCGCCAACCGCGCCCCGCGTTGCGGCAACGCCGGTCGAGCGCGGCGCTGCCGCAACGGCGCCGTTACAGATCGCCGACTGGCCGGCATTCGTCGCCGGACTGAAGCTGTCTGGCATCGCGCTGCAACTCGCCGCGCAGACCGAGCTCAAAGCCATCGCCGGCAACGAAATCGTGCTCGCAGTCCCGGAAGCCGCGCGACACCTGATCGATAAGGCTTATACCGACAAGCTGAAGGCGGCCCTGGACGAGGCGCTGGGACGCCGCGTCCGCCTGCGCTTCGATGTCGACGCGGCGGCGGGCGCGACGCTCGCGGCGCAGGAAAAGCGCGAGCGCGCCGAAACGAAGGCCAGGACCGAAGCCGCGTTTCGCGACGATCCGTTCGTGCAAGACGTGCTGTCGCGATTCGACGCGACGATCAAGACCGAATCGATCAAACCCAGTTCGTAGTTCAGGAACCCGATCATGATGAAGAACCAGCTCGCCGGTCTGATGAAGCAGGCGCAGGCCGTTCAGGAAAACATGAAAAAAGCGCAGGAGGCGATCGCCGCGATGGAAATCGAGGGCCAGTCGGGTGCCGGCCTGGTCAAGGTGCTGATGACCGGGCGGCATGACGCCAAGCGCGTGACCATCGACCCGTCTCTGCTGGCCGAGGACAAGGACATGCTCGAGGATATGGTCGCGGCGGCGATCAATGACGCCGTGCGCAAGATCGATGCCGCCTCGCAGGAGAAGATGGCGGGATTGTCCGCCGGCCTCGGGCTCCCGCCGGGCATGAAGCTGCCGTTCTGACGGGGCCTGGTGACGCTGACTCCTGTGACTCTTCCTCCGCTCGACGAATTGACGCAGGCGTTGCGCTGCCTGCCCGGCGTCGGACCGAAGGCCGCGCAGCGCATGGCGCTGCATCTGCTGCAGCACGACCGCGAGGGCGGACAGCGGCTCGCGACGGCGCTGGAAGCGGCCACGCGCACGATCCGGCATTGCCAGCGGTGCAACACGTTCACCGAGGACGATCTCTGCGCGCTCTGCCGCTCGTCGAAGCGCGACGCGGCCTTGCTGTGCGTGGTCGAGACGCCCGCCGACCTGATGATGATCGAGCACACGCAGGCCTACGCCGGGCTCTATTTCGTTCTGATGGGGCGCCTGTCGCCACTCGACGGCATCGGTCCGAAGGAAATTCGGCTCGATCGCCTGCTCAAGCGCGCGGCGGACGGCGCGGTGCGGGAGGTCGTGCTCGCGACCAACTTCACCAACGAAGGCGAAGCGACCGCGCATTACATCGGTGAGCTCCTGAGCGCGCGCGGGCTGAAGGTCACGCGGCTCGCCCGTGGCGTTCCGGTCGGCGGCGAGCTCGAATACGTCGACAGCGGGACATTGGCGCAGGCGCTGCGCGAGCGGCGCGCGATGACCGGCTGACGCGGCGGAGCCGCGGCGGTTGAGTCACCGTCCGCCGGCCCGCCGCGCGAAGATCACTTGCCGATCGGCGGTAAGGGAATCATTCCCGGGAACACATAGGCCTGCAGCATCGCGATGACGCCTATGACTGCCGCGCCGGCGATCGAATACCAGAACACCGTGCGGAAGATCGGACCCAACGCGTGCGAGCG